>SBAX01000346.1 GCA_005240095.1 Phycisphaera mikurensis | reverse complement strand
TTTCTCAACAGCCGCCAGCGATATCTGTCAAAATCCCTGGCGATTCCGTGACGGAAACCCTTGTTTTTCGTCACGGAGCTTGACATAGGCTGTCTGCGGACCGATGAGCGACCTCTCGAGGCTCATGCTGCGTGGGCCTTTGGCGGTCCGGGATTGCACGGCTAGGGCCGTCTTGCGAGTGGTGTGAAAGCGAATCAGGTTGGCCACCAGAACGGTCACGACCATCTGCAGGAGGCAGAAGGCGACAAGACCGGCCAGGACCACCCGCGACCAGTGCAAGTCCACGTAGCCACCGGTGATCCGCGTCCACACGCCCCGCCCGATCAGCCACCCCAGGACCGGTAGCGCCGCGGCCGTGGCCAGCATTGCCCCTCTCAGCGTGTAAAGTCGGTGCACGGTCAGGGCAAGGAACGTACGTTGGGGGCGCCTGGTCTGCCAGTAGTGCTGCAGCAGGTCGCAAAGCGTGGCCGCGGAGAGCAGCGTTGCCCCGCACGTGCCCAGCAGGAAGCAGAACAGCAGGCGATAGATCATGTCCTCCCGAATCCGCCCCTCGGAAAGCCACATCTCCAGCGGGTACGCGGCAAGCAGGCTCATCGAAGCAAGGCAAACGAGCGCTGCGATTGCAAAAAGCCGCGCCGGCTGCCACATCAGCGACATCTCGAAAATCGTCCGCAGGAAGCGCACTCCGTCGCGCACCACGTGCAGCTTGGACTCCCCGATGCGCTCCTCGTAGGGCATGGGGCATTCGACGATCGACAGCCGCTCGTCCATCAGCACCCGGGCGCTCATCGCCGGAGTAAAGTGCAGTCCGTCGGGCAGAGGATAGAGCTGGTGCAGGACGTCGCGGCGGATGACCCGCATGCCGCTGGCCGTGTCCGTCACCGGCTTGTTGCTCAGCAGGGAAAGCAGCAGGGCATAGATGCGATTGCCCAATCGTCGGATGCGCGGCATGCGGCTCTGCGGACCCATCCGCGAGCCGATGGCCACCGCCGCGTCCTCTTCCACGATCGCCCTGCAAAGCGGCGCAAAGAACGCCGGATCGCACGTCCCGTCGGCGTCCAGAAAACCCACCAGCTCGCCGCTCGCCTCCTCGAACCCCCGCTTGATCGCCGCGCCGTAGCCGCGGTTCTTCTCGAAAACAATGAGATGGATATCCGTGTAGCCCGAGGCGACCTCCACCGTGCGATCCGTCGAACCATCACTGACTACAATGACTTCGAGGTTATCCACGGGGCTGCCCGCAACGATCGTCCCGCGCGCCGCCAGCGTCCGCTCGATGATCGAGGCGATGGCCTCCTGCTCGTTGTAGGCCGGGATGACGATGCTCAGCTTCATTCGGTTCCCATAATCTTCGGCGTCCGGCGCTCGCCAGTTAAGCGATGCCCACTCTCCAAGACGGCCGATAAATGATGAGACGCGCATGATCTGCCGCGGCGGAATCCTGGGTAGCGCAGGGATGGACGCAGCGCCCTTCCTGCGCGCCGGCGGAGTGCCGGAGATCACGTCGCACCCGCGCCCGGTTTCCTGGCTGCGCATGCTCGTAGCCGTCGTGATCGTCGCTGCAGTTCTCGCCGCCCTTCCAGGTCGCACGCGCATCGCGCCCTTGGTGGAGTCGGACTACTGCTATCAGTTCATCGCCGCGGATCGCATGCTGGAGGGCCACGGCCTCACCTGCCCCAAACCGGTCGCCCCCTTCCAGCCCTGGGAGTGGACCGGCGACTGGGCCTTCTTGACCAACTGGCCGGCGGGCTACTCCCTGCTCATCGTCGCCCTCCGCAAGGTATTCAACTTGACATCCCTCGACGCCGCTCGCTGCATCAACATCGCCGCCTGCGCCACCGCACTCGTTGCATGGTTCATGTGGACCCGGCGCGTCGTCCCCCGCGGCCTGGCGGGCCTCCTGCTCAGCGCCGTCGCCGCGGGATGTGCGGTGAGCGTGGGGTTCCTGGTCAACCCCTCGACCGACGCCATCCTGGTGGCGCTTCTTCCGCTGACGATGCTGCTCACCATCCGCGGTGTGGAGCGCGCGGAGCGCCAGACCGCCGCTTTCCTGCCATTTGGGGTCGCTGGATTGTTCGCCGGCGGTCTGTTTTGGGTACGTTATGCGTCCGTTTTCGTCCCCGCGGCGATTGCCCTTTTCCTGCTTCTTCACTGGCGATGGGATCGCAAGGTCCGCATTGCCCACGTTCTCGCCTTCGTGTTCGCCGCGGCCGTACCCGTCCTCTCGCTGGTCATCATCAACCGCGTCTTCGGGTCGTCCGAATCGAGCGTTGCGCAACTGAATCTCGGGCGGTCGGCTGGATTTGACTTCACCTGGTCGCGGTTCGCGCAGGCCTGGTGGATGTTCACCGATCTGGGCTACTACAGTCACCATCGAGTCGCCCATTGGGTCTTCGCCTTGTGGCCGATCGCGGTTGTCGCCATCGGCCTGCGAAGTGGCCGGGCTGCGGGGGCATTGCGATCCTATCTATCCAAACCCGCGGTGAGCCTGAGCTTGTGCGTCATGCTCAGCGCTCTGGCGATGCTCGTGGCAGCGAGCACACTCTTCCAAAGGAAATTCGACTACGTGGAATTGGAGCGTTACTACATCCCGATCCGTCCGCTGTACTTCGGCGTTTTTGCGGCGCCGATCCTGCTGGTCACCTATCGAATGGCGCGCGCCGCGGCCTGTGTGATGTTCGCTCTGGCCGCCTGCTGGACCATGCAGCAGGAGTGGTCGCGCACGTACGACAGGTGGCTCCATGCCGAACGTGCGGTTTCGCCCTACGGTCAATGGTCGAAATGCTTCGAGCCCGGGGCCGCAGCACTCTTTGGCTGGCTGCGCGCACAGACAGACCCTGAGTTAGTCGTGATCAGCAACTTTCACGAGTATGTCACCTTGGAAACAGGTATTGCGGCGTTGCCCATTCCCCAGGACCAGGCCATCTTGGATCAATGGCTGAGGCGCATTCGCGAAGTGCGGGAAGTTGCCCAACTGCGAGTTCTGTTTGTGCTCGACCCCGACAACAAATGGCGCTCGCACTGGATACCGGATCTTGATACGGTCGTCGATGAGTTCGGCCTTGTGCGCTTGGCTGCGCGTCGTGAGGCCCCCGGCTACGTGTACGTGCTCTCCGAGGAATCCATCGCGAAAATGAACTAGGCGCCTTTGATTTCGTGGAAGGCGACGGCGTCGGTTCGAGTGTCGAGCGTCGCGACGGTTTTGCGACTGGCGCGGAACAAGGCGCCGGGGTTGATGATGCGCCGGCCATTGAGCAGTTCGTTGCGGGCCACATGAGTATGCCCGTGGAGGATGTAATTCACGGTGAGCTGCTCGAGCGCCTCGGAGAACTGGGGCTCGTGGCCGTGGAAGATCGCCACGCTCTTCTCATCGAATTCCAATTGCAGCGGAGGCTCGCCGGGCTCGCGCAGACCCGTGGTACGCAGGTATTCCAGCACGGCGGCATCGGGAAAATCCATGTTTCCCCAGACGAAATCGAGCGGCCGTCCCACCAGCTCGTCGAAAACCTCCGGCCCACCCACGTCGCCACAGTGGATGATGCGCTCTACGCCGAGCGTGGTGAACAACTCCACGGCTTTGCGCACGGTTTTGTGCCGTCCGTGACTGTCGGACATGATTCCGAGCAACACATTGACTCTCCGCCGGGGAGTATTTCGACTCGACTGGTGACTACCGCGCCCCAGGTGTGTACCCCCAATACAAATCGGGGTGCATCCAAATCGGGTCGCCCCGACGGTAATCTCCATCGGTCATAAAGTCAATGGCCTGAAATCCGGCGACCGCGCCGTCGAGGAAGAGAACATTGGCGAAGTTGTGGTGGAAGGAAGTTGCGACATCATCCTGATGCCCGCGAGAATCGTTCCTGTAGATGTCGAACATAAGCACAGTCCGCGCGGGATTGCGAAAGGGAGTTGCGCGAATGGGGTTTTCCCCTAAGTCTGGAAAGTCGGGTGTCCATCTGCTATTCATCCCATCGAGCACTTCATTCATCCCGTAGTGGAACTGGTTTTTCCCGGAGGCGCTCTTGTGCAGTCGCGACAGGTTTTTTGACGGGCAAATCCAGACATGGAGCTCAGGGTATTCCTTAATGAAATCTCCGACGCCCTCTACATCGCGGTATGGCGGGGCACTGAGGTAAGGTGGCAGGACATTGAACCATGTGTACGGCTTGTCGGGCGCCAAATACGTGCCCTCCGTGGGAAGGTAGTCGGCATGGTCATCACGGTAATAACGGGAGGCGAAACCCCACTGCCGCAGATTGTTGGCGCATTGCACTGTACGGGCACGTTCCTTGGCAGCGGTGAGGCTTGGGACCAGCAGTGCCAGCATGAAGAGGACGATCGCGCAGACGACGAGAACCTCTACCAAGGAGACTGCCCTGCAGCGAAAGTGTAATGGCTCGAGAAACTTCGAACGCACAACTGCATCCTTCTCGAAAAAATGCCGCGCCGCCTGAATAGGCTGGTGGAGAGTAGCCGGGCGGAATGCAATTGCAAGACGAGGTTTGAACGCGGAGCGCTTGCCCAGCTTACGCTTGCCGTCGGCGAGGCAGCGCATCGGTTTCGAGGCGCGTAGGCTTCAGCGGTCAGGCAGGGGGTGGCTGGAGAGATCGCCCACCGCGATCGACAGAACGCTCGATGGAATCGCACACGGCCGCAAAGGCGCGATAGAGTTTCTCGTCGATCGCTCCTCCCTGCACGCGGAGGGCGACGGCATAGGCCTGGCGCCCGGCAACGACGGCCGCGCGGACAACCATCGGCACCCCCGGATAGGCTGCCTCCAGCCCCAGGAATGGGCCTAGAGACTCCGGACGTTTCGGGGGCGGAGGAGGAAACATCAACGACATCAGCGGAGCATGCACTCCCGCGATCTGGTCGCAAAGCTCGCTGTTTTCAAGGTCGGCGGGAAGCTGGATGTTCCAGACGGTCAGCTCGGCTGAGCCGCCTGTGGATAAGTCGGCAGAATAGGTGGCGATGGTAGCGGCGTCGGCAGTGCGAATCTCCTCCGAACGGAACTGGCCCGGCGCTCGGAAGGCGATGCCCCAACCTGGCGGTTGAACATACTGCGAAAGTACGCGCCCGACGCGCTCCTGGCTCAACCACGCCGCCAAGCCACACGCCGAGGCCAGCAGCAGGACCGACATGGCCCAGGCCCGCCACGCAAGAGCGGGCTTGGTCGCGGAATAAACCTCTCCGGTCACGCCGCGGATCGTAGGAGAGCGGGCGATCCCGAACAATGGTTGACGTTGGCACCCCGATTCAATAAAGTCGCCTTAACCAATGGTGTCACAGGCCAGCGGGTCCTGAGCGGGCCGCGCCGGCGGATGGGGGCGCTAGGGGCTGCGGAGAACGCCGTGCAGATATCCGTGACCGGTCGACATGTTGAAGTCAGCGGGGAGGTGGAGGATTACGTCCGCGGAAAGGCGGGCCGCCTCACGAAGTATTATGATCGGATCCACGAGATTGAAGTAATACTGGATCACGAGTCCGAGCAATTCTCGGCTGAGATCATTGTCCGGGCAGATCACAAACAGACCTTCGTTGCCCGTGGCACGGGTCCGGACACCTTCGCCCTAATCGACGGCATCATGGATAAGCTCGAACGGCAGCTGACCAAGCACAAAGAGAAACTTCGCAATCGCAAGGGTCGCTTGGCCGCGGACGGGAACTCGGCGGAAGGCTGAGGCGGACAGCGGACAGGAAGCTATGCGGCTATCCGACCTGGTTCATGGGCCTTCGATCATCCCCGAGTTGCAATCGACAGACCGCAACGGGGTCATTCGCGAGTTGATTCAATCCCTGGCCGATCATGGGGCGATCCCTAAGGAGGCCGTGGAGACCATTGCCCGGTCGGCCATCAACCGTGAGAACCAGGGCAGCACGGGCTTCGGCAAGGGGGTGGCGGTCCCTCACGTCAAGCACGATTCGATCAAGCGGATGACGGCCACGATCGGGCGATCGAGCCATGGCGTGGACTTCGCGGCACTGGACCGGGCGCCGGTGTACACCGTGTTCATCCTGCTTAGCCCGGCACAGGCTCCGGAAGACCACCTGGCGGCGATGGAGCGCATCTTCCGGTATTTGCAGCGCGAGAACTTCCGACGGTTTCTGCGCCAGGCGGATTCCCGCCAAGCCATCATCGACCTCATCAAAGAGGCTGACGATTCACAAGGCGATCAGACGGGAGCGAGTAGTGGTCGTGATCGGTGAGGCGGGAGTCGCCGCGACGGGCGAACATCACGAATCAAGATCACCGATCACGGATCGGAAAGTGGCGGACGTTTTGGCTCAGGCAGTGCGCGAAGTAACGGTCGGAAACACCGAGGGACTCCATGCCCGTCCGGTGATGCGGTTCATCGACGTGGCGTCCAAGTTTCAATCCAAGGTTTCGGTGGCCAATGTGTCCGGGCGTGGGGAAAAGGTGGATGGCAAAAGCGCCATGCAGATGATGCTGCTGGAGGCGTCGCAGGGGTCTGTTCTACGAATCGAAGCGAGCGGTGATGACGCGGACGCCGCAGTGGACGCCCTGGCGGCGCTGGTGCTGAGCGGATTCCGGCTGGATTCAAATCCGAAGACCGGATGAGCGCGTTTCGGGGAAAGAAGTCATGGGGCGAGGCCGGCCGGGCGTTTCCGGGCGGCGCGTCGGTGCCCGGCGACGGGCAATCGGTGGGACGGCTTTCTCCGAGTGGCGGATCCGAAGGCCACGCGGAATGTTCAGGGCGACCCGCGGCATATGGAGATCCTCCGAGGTATTTCGGTAGCCCCCGGCGTGGCCATCGGCCATGCGGTGGTCCTCGAAGCGGAGGACTATCGAATCCCCTATCGCTCCGTCACACCCAAAAATGTCCCGCGTGAACTGTCGGTCCTGAAGGCAGCCTTCCAGAAATCCATCGACGAACTTCACCACCAGGCCGCGACCGTCAGTACTACTCTGGGGCATGACGCCGCGAACGTGTTCGAGTGGCACATCGGCGTGCTCAGCGACGAGCGATTGCGCAGCAGCATCGAGCAGATGATCCAGAAGGAGAATGTCTCCGCGGCTTATGCCAGCAGCACGGTGATGCGGAATTACCAACGCCGCTTCATGGAGATGAGCGATCCTCTGCTGGTGGAGCGAATCCGCGACGTGCAGGACATCGAGCGCCGACTCCTGCGGAACATTCTCGGTGAGACCCGCGAAGACCTGGGGCACCTGACGGAGCCGGTGATCCTGGTGGCCCACGACCTGACCCCCACGCAAACGGCGCGACTGTCAGCGACGAAGGTCATCGGCGTGGCGCTGGATGCGGGAGCGGCCACATCACACACGGCGATTCTCCTGCGTTCGTGGGGGCGCCCGGGCGTCATCGGTCTCAACGATGTCTCTACGCGAATCAGCGGCGGCGACACCGTGGTGGTGGATGGCACGAACCAACTGGTGATCGCCAACCCCAACGAGGCCACGCTCGCGGAGTATCGCGGGCGGGAGCAGGCGTTTCAGCGGCACGCCGACGAGCTGGTGGGCTTTCGGGATTTGCCGGCCGTCACTCGCGACGGGCACCGCATTCAACTGATGAGCAACATCGAGTTCCCGCGGGAGGCGGCGATCGGGGTGGCCAAGGGCTCGGATGGGGTGGGACTCTACCGCACGGAGTTTCTGTTCCTCCGGCCCGAGGGTGCGCCCTCCGAGGATGAACAGTATGAGGCGTACATGGAGGCGATCCGCGGGGCGGGGGGCCGGCCGGTGACCATCCGCACGTTCGACCTCGGCGCCGACAAGTACACCCAGCAGCGCAGCTATGAGCAGGAGCGCAACCCCATGCTGGGCCTTCGTTCGATCCGCTACAGCCTGCAGAACCTCGACATGTTCAAGGTGCAGCTTCGGGCGATCCTGCGGGCGGCGTCCCACGGCAACATCCGGATGATGTTCCCGTTGATCAACAGCCTGATGGAGTTCCGCCAGGCCAAGATGGCCGTGCATGACGCCATCGAGGACCTGGAGGAGGCGGGCGTCCATGTACGGAAGGACATCCCCATCGGGATGATGCTGGAGACCCCGGCCGCCGCCCTGCAGGTGGCCGAGTTCTGCCGCGAAGTGAGCTTTATCAGCATTGGGACGAACGACCTCATTCAATACCTGCTGGCCGTGGACCGGGGCAATGAGCGGGTTTCGCAGTTCTACGAGCCCTCCCACCCGGCCGTCCTCCGAGCCCTGCGGGAGGTTATTCAGGAATGTACAAGGTGCGAGGTTGACTGTACGCTATGTGGAGAAATGGCGGGACAGCCCCTCTACACCATGTTCCTGATCGGATTGGGGTTGCGGACGCTGTCGATGGCCCCGGCCAATATCCCGGAGATCAAGAAGCTGATCCGGTTGATTACGGTGGCCCAGGCCAAACGCGTCGCCCGCCGGGCGCTGAGCTTTGAAACTGACCGTCAGGTAACGAATTACCTGCGTGACGAAACGAGAAAGGTCCTGCCTGAAGATCCGATTTAGAAAGGCGCCGCCTTTGAAAGGCGCCTCAACGATCGAACATCTTGTTTGCGGGCATGACCGCGGGGTGTCGTAGCATGTCGCCGATGGGCGGCCTCGCTGCGTGTTGAATGGAAGGCACTCGACAGGATGCACCGCCCGCCGCGGGCGGTCGCTACCGATGGTTGTTCGCGTACGGCATCGACGGTGATCTGCGATTCATATCGCATCACGACACGTTGCGGCTGTTTCGGCGAGCGCTGGCCCGGGCCAATCTGCCGGTGCGGTATTCGGAGGGGTTCAACCCCCATCCGAAGATCATGATTCCGCTGCCGCGGCCGGTGGGTATTGCCTCGCAGGCCGAGGCCATCGTGGTAGAGACGGAACGACCCGTCGATCCTGATGAGGCTTTGCAGCAACTCCGGCAGCACACCCCCCCTGGCGTTCAGTTGTTTTCCGTTCGTGCGCTCGCGCCGCAGGAGCGCATGCGGCCGGCGTCGGTCCGGTACCGGTTGGAGACCGACGGACCGCCGAATGCCGAGTTGCGTGCTCGCGCTGACACGCTGCGGGAATCGCAGCAGGCGATCGTCGAGCGGACCGATTATGAAACGCACAAGGCTCGGAGTGTGGATATCCGACCTTTTTTGATGGAATTGAGCGTGACGGACAGCGGCGTTGAGTTCACCTTGAAAGTCGAAGGTCAGGCATCGGCCAAGCCCGCCGAAGTGGCAGGACTGTTGGGCTTCGACGCCACCGCAATCAACCACCGGATCCGTCGCCTCACCGTGCAATGGCAGTGAAACAAATGACACCAGACGAATCGACACCACAGGAAATGACTCCGGGTCGCGCTCGGCCGCGCCGAGGAACGTCCCGGCGACGACGACCCGCTCAAGCGGCATCCGGCAACCGCCAGTCGCAGCCTGCGCCACCTTCAGCGACGCAGGTTGACGTAGCCGGCCTGGGGGGAGCGACTCCCCTCGCGCCGGTCGCGGAGGCGCCGGGCCGGGGGCGGACTCGACGGTCCGGCTCGCGGGCCCGACGCGGTCGCAAGCCGGCTGCGTCGCCGCCGACTGGCAGCGCGGAAGCGTCCGTGGCGGCGCCTCAGCCGCGGGTAGGCGTTGTAACAGGGCAGGGCGCGACTCTGATCGAAGAGCGTGCCGCTCCGGTCAGCGACTTGAAGGGAGTCGAGATCGCTCCCGCCGACACAGAACAGCCTCGGCGACGATCCCGTCGCGGGCGCCGCGGGCGGCGCGGTCGGCGATCGGAGCGCGCCGAGCCGACGCCGGCGACTGTCGCGGAACCGTCCGAGCTTCAGGCGGGCGAGCCTGCGGGAGTCCTGGAGCGTGCCGAGGCCTATGACCAGGAGGTGGTCGAGGATCGCGGGGTTGCCGAGGCACTCCCCGAAGACGGTCGAGCGCCGCGGGTCGCGGAGGAGGAAGCCGAGGTCGAGGAAGAGTTCGAGCCCTTGGAGGCGGCCCCGTCCGCGTTCGTGCCGGCGGACTTTCGCCGAAAAGGCAAGCGGGAAATGGTCATCAACGTTTCCGCGGGCCACGAATGCCGGATTGCGATCCTGGACGACGGGCGGCTCGAAGAGCTGTTCATCGAGCGAGACGCGACCCAATCTCACGTCGGCAACATCTACAAAGGTCGTGTGACCAACGTCGAGCCGAGCATCCAGGCGGCTTTCGTGGACTTCGGTTTGCCCAAGCACGGTTTCCTGCACATCTCCGACGTGCAGCCGCAATACTTCCCGAATCACTCGGGGGCGCCCGAGGACGTGGGGCGAAAAATCCCTCGCCATCATCGCCCGCCGATCCAGAAGTGTTTTCGCCGCGGGCAGGAAGTGATCGTCCAGATCACCAAGGAAGGCGTGGGCACGAAGGGGCCCACGCTCTCTTCGTACCTTTCCATTCCCGGGCGGTTCCTGGTGATGATGCCGGGGATGAGCCGGCACGGCGTCTCCCGGAAGATCGAGGATGAGGGCGCCCGCCGGAAGATGCGCGATGCCCTCAACGAGCTGAAACTGCCCGCGGGGATGGGCTTCATCCTTCGGACCGCGGGGTTGGACCGTCCCAAGCGGGAATTGCAACGTGATCTGAACTATCTCATGCGGCTTTGGCGGACAGTGGTGGAGCGGATCAAGTCCCAACCGGCGCCCGCCGAGCTCTATCGGGAATCCGACCTCGTCACCAGGACCATTCGCGACCACTACACGGCGGATTTCGACCGCCTGGTCGTCGACGACGTCGGAGCGGCGCGGCGAATCAGCGAGTTTCTGCAGATTGTGATGCCGCGGGCCAAGACAGCGATCGAACTCTATTCGGAGCGTGAGCCCCTCTTCCACCGCATGGGCATCGAGGCGGAGATCGAGCGGATCAATACGCGGCACGTGCCGCTACCCTCGGGAGGGTCGCTGGTCATCGACTCCACAGAGGCGCTGGTGGCCATCGACGTAAACAGCGGCCGCTTCCGCAGCCCGGAAAACGCCGAGGAGACGGCCCTGCAGATCAACCTTCAGGCCGCCGAGGAGATCGCCCGGCAGCTTCGCCTCCGCGACCTGGGTGGTCTGATCGTCTGCGATTTCATCGACATGCGTCTGGATCGCAACAAGCGCAAGGTGGAGATCGCTCTGCGCGAGGCCCTTAAGAAACACAAGGAGCGGGCCCGCACGCTGAAGATGAGTGCCTTCGGTCTGATTGAGATGACTCGCCAGCGGCAGGGGCCGTCGATCAAGCGCAGCCTCTATGCCGACTGCGCCCACTGCAAGGGCACGGGGCACGTAAAGCAGCCGGAGTCGGTCATCCTGGACGTCATGCGCACGATCCAGTTAGCGACGCATCATCAGCAAGTGCAGAAGGTGACGGTCGCAGTGTCCAATGAGATCGCCTACCAACTGCTCAATACCAAGCGCGCCGCGCTGCACCAGATCGAGCAGGAGACCGGCAAGTCGGTGGTGATCCGCGGACAACCAAACTTCACCAGCGATCAGGTGGAGTGCCTCTGCGAGGATGGGCGCGGGCGTCAGGTGCCCATCGGCGGAGCCGGCGCAGCGACGGGGTAAGAGCAGCAGATTCCGGACGCAGCAGTTCACGGACAAGCAGAGCTTGTCCGTGCCACCCGATTACTTCCACGCTTGGGCGTCGCCAGCCAGTTTGAAACTCAAGTAGCCCGAACGGCGAATCGTGGGCGGGTCATTGGGGGATGCGCCCGGGGTTTCGCCGAGGTAGAAGTCCACTTCCATGCGCCGCTGCTCGGGGAAATAGATGCTGTGCCAGAGCGTGCGGTTGGCGGCGCGGGGCGCGGGTGGTGTCGGCCGCTGGAGCATCACGGCGGCGTTGTTGGCCTTGATGGCGTCCACGGTGAACTTGCCGGAGGTTGAGGCGATGCGCTGCCGCAGGGTCTGGTAGCGGTTGCAGGTCTTGAAGGGCTCTTTGGCCTTGGTCGGATCGCGGGCCTCGGGGTGCAGGTAGTGCATGAAGTTGGTGGTGATGAGCGGGGCGCCTTCGTTCTCTACGATGGTGCCGTAGTGCATGGACGGCGCATTCTCCCAGATGAACGCCTTGCCTTGGGCATCGGCGACGATGTAGTGGCAGGGAATCATGGAATAGTACAACCGGGACGACATGAGCGCCGCTTTGGCGTCCTCGACGGTGGCGCAGGTGTCCAGGAGCAGACGCGTGACTTGGATCACCTCCAGACCGGCCTGGGTGCCGCGTGCGGGATCGGCCTTGCCGAGTTCGGCGAGCTCGTCGTCGGCAAGCAGCGCCACGGAGAGCCCCTCGGAGTTGATGCCGTCAAGGACCGAGCCCAGCAGGTCGTAGGCCACCACCGCGAGCGAGGCGTAGCCCTGGTCGGGATACATCTCCACCACGTAGGGGCGTGATGTGCACGGACTTTCACCTGATCTGGGGATGAGCCCCATGATCGTGCCGGTGGTGAAGTCATAGTTGCGGCTGAGCACGCCGATGCCGTCGGCGGTAATGCCCGGCGGATAGAAGACCACGCTGCACCCCGGCAGGGTGAGGCCATAGGTCAAAGACGAGACGTTGTGGGCGTCGTCATTCACGTCCACTCCGAAGGCCGCGGCCGCTCCGCGCATACGCTCGAAGTGGATGGGACCGTTGCGCTTGAAGTATTCGCGCTGGGCGCGGGTCCTCAGCCTGTCAGCCGACGCCACGGGGGTGAGTCCGTGCTGCTGCCGGGCGATCTCGGCAAGCTTCTTGCCGATCTCGAAGTTGGTCCCCCGCATGGTCAGATACCGGACCTCCAGGAAGTCGTTCGGCCCGCCGGCCACGACCTTCTCGGAAAACTCCAGCGGGCGCGGCTTGCCCGGATCGGCGATGGCCCGCGCCGTGCCGATCGCGCCAAAAAGCAACAGACCGGTCGTAACAAGTCCTGATCGTCGAAAGCGGTACATGGCATGCCTCCTCATTCGAAGCCGTCGGATGACCAACGCGGGCATTGTACCTGATCGCGCCCCCTGCGGGTAAGGAGTACTCGAAACGGGACGCACAAGATCATACGGGTTTGGCACGTGCTGGTCCGGGGCGATAGGATCGCCCTATGCCGCTGCGGCTGGCCATGTGGTCGGGACCTCGAAACATCTCCACGGCCATGATGCGCGCCTGGGGCAACCGGCCGGACACCTTCGTCTGCGACGAGCCGCTCTATGCCCATTACCTGAAGGTCACCGGCATCGACCATCCCGGGCGCGAGGAGGTCATCGCCCATCATGAGACCGACTGGCGAAAGGTCGTCGCCTGGCTGACCGGACCGGTGCCGCAGGGCAGGGCCGTCTTCTACCAGAAGCATATGGCGCATCATCTCCTGCCTGACATCAGCCGCGACTGGCTGGACAGTCTCACCCACTCCTTCCTCATTCGCGATCCGCGGGAGATGCTTACGTCGCTGGTGAAGAACCTGCCTCACCCGCGCTTGGCGGACACCGGCCTGCCGCAGCAGCTCGAACTCGTCGAGTTCGTCCGCGCCCGCACCGGCCGCACCCCGCCGATCCTCGACGCCCGGGACGTGCTGGAGAATCCCCGCGGGATGCTGGAGCGCTTATGCGCCGCAGTGGGCGTGGCCTTCGATGAGTGCATGCTCTCCTGGCCCCCCGGCCGCCGCGACACCGACGGCATCTGGGCCAAGTACTGGTACGACGCCGTGGAAAAGTCCACCGGCTTCCAACCCTACAGACCCAAGCAAGACGCCGTGCCCCGGGAGCAGACGACGTTGCTCAACCAATGCGTGGCCCATTACGAACAACTGTACGAATGCAGGCTTCGGCTGGAAGGAAGCCCATGACCTTGCGCACGGGCCCGATGAACCTCGGGACGTGCGAGAGGCGGCGGTCCGTGGATACGATCGCTCGATTAGAATATGCTTAGGAGTTGGGCGGCTTGTTCAACCAAGAAGCGGCTGGACGGGTGAGAACAAAGGCCCGCAAATGGAGGTTCGACGGTTCCCAATGGCTGTAACATCGCTGAATCGGCTACCGGATTACGAGGTCCCGCCGGTGATCGAGGTCGTTTGCGGCTTGCAGTTCGCGCCCCTGGAAGGCTTCCTGGCAACAGCGTTTGGTTTGCTGTGGCAGCGTGTCAAGGAGGACTACCCTGCATGTGAACAACAAGCGCCGCTCGCCCAGATAATCGAACGCTTCGGCGAGCTGGCGACCGAGGAACCACGCATTGAGCTATCGAGTGCTCCTCCGTTGCCGAGAATGTTTTTCGTTCATCAAACGCCGTGTTGGTTGCTTCAAGTGCAGAGTGATCGCTTCCTCCACAATTGGCGCAAGCAACAAGAAACGGATGTTTATCCGCACTTTCCAGAGGTCTTCAAGAGGTTCTGGTCGGCGTGGGAGAGATTCCGCAGATTCTGCCGGGACGATAAGGTCGGAACGCCCCAGATCAACCAGCTTGAGGTGACGTATATCAACCACATCGTCCAAGGGGAGGGCTGGGACGGCGTCGCAACCATCGGCCACGTTTTTCCGGATGTCGAATGGCGGACGCAAAGATCATTCCTTCCGACGCCGGAATCTGCGACCTGGAAGCTCAGCTTCCTGATGCCCGGGCTTTCCGGTCGCCTTCATGTGTCAGTGCGACACGCGCTGAGGCGAAGGGACATGAAACCGGTTCTACTGTGCGAATTAACGGCTCGGGGTGTTCCGCGCAGTTTGGACGATGATGCGATTCGCGAGTGGTTTCAGCAAGGTCGAGAGTGGATCGTGCGGGGTTTTGCCGACCTGACGCATGAGCGGATTCAGAAGGAGTTCTGGAAAAGGAAGAACGTGTGATCGACCAACGGACCACGACAACGCAGAGCTTCTCAGATGAGTTCAGCCAAGGCGAGCAGGGCTCGACGACCACGCCGCAGGCTTTTTACTTCTTGGTTGGGCACGGGCCGGCTCGACGCCGATCCGCGCCGGCGGTCGACGCCTCGCCGGCTTCGTTGCTGCGCGGTTACATTGAACTCATCAACGGGGGCCCAAGGCTGGCAACCGTCACGAGGGGGTTTTTCCAGCCTCTTGAACCTCGGCCAGGCGGACCACGGGCAGAGCAGAAGGCTTCGTCGCGGCAGGAAAGACGTAGAAGGCTGATCGCTCTCATCGAGTCTTGGCTTGCCGACGATTCGGGCTACGACGAGAGAGTGTGGCCAACGCTGAAGGCAAGAATCGAAGAGTCACGCACCTCCGCTAGGAAGCGATTCAGTGAGTGAACGCATCCTCCTCGATACTGGGCCGCTTGGGGAAGTGGCGCACCCGAGGGCAGCGAAGGCGACGGCGCAGTGGTTCATTGCCATGCTCAGGGCCGATTGTGAGGTTATCGTGCCCGAGATTGCCGACTACGAGCTTCGCCGGAACCTGATTCTGGAGGGGCTACATGAGAGCCTTCAACGTCTCGATCAAATCAAGAGCGAGCTTACGTATCTGCCCATCGAAACCTCGATGATGCTCGAGGCGGCGAGATTGTGGGCTCAAGCGAGGCAGCATGGCAAGCCGACAGCTGATAAGCACGCATTGGATGGGGACGCGATCTTGGCGGCGCAGGCCAAGTTCGCCGGTGCTATCGTTGCCACGGACAACATAGGCCACCTTGATCAGTTTGTAGAGACGCGGAAGTGGAGGGACATGGGCTTCCCGCGCAGCGGCGTTCCGTAGCAGGTGAAAGCTCTCCCCATTGGGTGGAGGGATCAGACGCGACAATGCTTCAGACCTTCAATCCCAAGAACGCCGACTTGATGGTGAACATCAATGGGCGCCTGGTGCATCGCAATGAGGCCGGGGTCAGCCCGTTCGACTCCGCGGTGCAGGGCGGCGATGCGGTGTGGGAGGGGCTGCGGCTCTACAACGGGCGCATCTTCAAGCTCATCGAACATCTAGATCGCCTGCGAAGCTCGGCGTTGGCATTGGCGTTTGCGCAGATTCCCTCCCACGAGGAGATCATCGAGCAGATCCGCCGCACGCTGCTGGCCAATCAGATGCGCGACGGCGCGCACATTCGCCTGACCCTCACCCGCGGGGTGAAGATCACATCCGGCATGGACCCCCGGCTCAACCAGTCCGGCCCCACGCTCATCGTGCTCGCCGAGCACAAGCCCCCTGTGTACGACAAGTCCGGCTTGACGCTGATCACCTCCAGCGTGCGCCGCTCCCCACCGGACTGTCTGGATCCCAAGATTCACCATGCCAACCTGCTGCCCTCGATCCTGGCCAAGATCGAGGCCAACAACGCCGGGGCCGACGACGCCCTCATGCTCGACGCCCGCGGGTTCGTGGCCGAGACCAACGCCACGCACGTATTCCTCGTCCACGGCGGCGTCGTGCTTACGCCGCGCACCGTGGCCTGCCCGGAGGGCATCACCCGTGCCACGATCCTGGAGCTCTGCCGCGAGCATGGTATTGCCCACGAAGTGCGCGATCTGTCGCTCACCGAGGTCTATCGCGCCGCGGAGATGTTCTGCAGCGGCACGATGGGGGAACTGGCCGCCGTCGTGAAAGTGGACGGCCGTACCATCGGCAATGGTCGCGTTGGGCCGATGACCACTCGGCTGAGCGAACTCTATCGGCAGCTCACCACGACTGGCGGGTTTGCAATCCTTGAGCCCTAGGCCCCGTGCATACGGCCGTTACAAGGGCGTCCGTTCGCGATTCAAAACGAGTACGTCGCTCACGCGGAGAGTTGCAACGCAGCGAGTATGTCCCTCGGAATCGATGAACTCTACTTCAAGACCATCCGGTGGCAGCACCTCGACGACGGTTCCGACATCACCAACCTCGACGCCGTCGCCTTCGGGCGGATTCAGGACAGCCACGACATCCAATAGAGATGGCGTTCGCGCCGGAACGATCACAGATTCTCGCCATAGAAGAAGGCCGCGGCCATGCGGTCGGCCATGGGCTGGTTCTGGAAGATCAGCGGCAGGAGGAAGCGGATGTCGGTGTGCGGCGAGCGCAGGTGGTCGGCCATCTGTGTGCGCCAGAGGGTGTCGAAGGACATCAGTTGGTCCTGGCTGACGTCGCTCTGGAGGGCGGCGTCGATGGCCTTGGCGGCGAGCTTGGCCGACCACATCGCCGGATAAATCCCTTCGTTGCTGGCCGCGGAAATAAACCCCCCGGCATCGCCGATCAGCAGAGTGTGCTTGGCCACGTGCGAATCCATGTCCAGCGCCGCCGACGCAGGGCTACGGATGAGCGTCGCGGTCCTGGCTGCCTTGGTCAGGTCCACGGGGATGACTTTTTCGCGAAGGGCGGCCTTGCACAGCTCGACCAGCATGGGGATGGCCCGGTCGCGGTCGCCCGCCCAGTTCACGTTGACGACGGCGCGATTGGCCGTGAGGCAGCAAAGCCCGAAGCTCGGCCCACTATCAAGACCCAGGACGATGGTCACTCGCGGCTCCGCCGGGCCGGTGGGCGGGGCCAGCGGCGCTTCCACCTGGGCCGTCCACAGAGGATTCGTTCCGGGGTATCGCGGAAACCCCACCCGATCCAGCAGGTCCGATCCGCGCCCGGAAGCGAGCATGAGCAGGCGTCCGGTGACCTTGCGGCGATCCGCGAGGGTTACGACGACGCTGGACTCCTGAAGCCGGATGTCCGCGGCGCCGCTCCCCAGGAAAGCGGTAGCTCCATGTTGCTCGGCCGCCTTGACCAGGGCGTTGTCGAACCGGGAGCGCTCGACAACGTAACCGACAGTCGTTTCTACCCGCGGCTTGGCGGTCTTGGTGAAGTCAGCGTTGTAGAAGGTGACATCACGGAAGGGTTGCTCGAGGACGCCATTAGCGGAGAGACCCAGGTCTCCAAGAAGCCCTTCGACTTTGGAGCTGACCCAGCCCGCGCACGCCACCGGGCGCGGGAATTGGGCGCGGTCGATCAGGGCGATGGAATATCCCTTACGCCCCAGCACCGTCGCGGCCGTCGATCCGGCGGGACCAGCGCCGACGATAGCGACATCGAATACTTCTTCGGGCATGGATCGCGCTTCCCCGACGCTGGACCTTCACCGAATCGAATTGGCCACAGCCATGGGCATACACTAACCGGCCGGTCCACCTTGCCGCAAGTATCGCCGCCAGTTGGGCCCGCCCGGGTCCATTGAATGCTTGCCGTCCTTGAGATAGAAGCTGGCAACGTGCCCAACGTAACCCTGACGCGAGTGAGCTGCACGTTTCGTACCCGGGGCGGCGTCATTCACGCCCTGCGCGACCTTGACCTGTCCGTCGGCGACGGCGAGCTTATGGTTCTCGTGGGGCCGTCGGGCTGCGGAAAAACCACCACGCTGCGCGTCATCGCCGGATTGCAGGCCCCCTCGCGCGGCGAAATCCGCATCGGCGAGCGGATCGTCAACCAGGTTGCGCCCCGCGACCGCGACGTGGCCATGGTGTTCCAGAACCACGCCCTGTATCCCCACATGACCGTTTTCAAGAACCTTGCCTTCGGCCTGAAGATGCGCGGCACGCCGGGCGATGAAATCCGCCGCAAGGTCGGTCAAGCCGCCGCCACGTTGGGGATCGCTCACCTGC
This sequence comes from Phycisphaera mikurensis, assembly GCA_005240095.1. Classification (GTDB taxonomy): domain Bacteria; phylum Planctomycetota; class Phycisphaerae; order UBA1845; family UBA1845; genus SBAX01. The sequence goes on along the minus strand of SBAX01000346.1, from coordinate 14,762 downwards.
TCGATCGCCGTCCGGGCTCTCTGTCCGGTGGGGAGAGGCAACGCGTCGCATTGGGCCGGGCCGTCGTCCGCAAGCCGCAAGTGTTTCTCTTCGATGAACCGCTGTCCAGTCTCGATCCGGGCCAAAGACTATCCATGCGGGGACAATTGAAGGCCCTGCACCGGGAGTTGGGTACGACAACGATCCACGTCACCCACGATCAGGAAGAGGCTATGACCCTCGGCGATCGCATCGCGGTGATGAACGCAGGTATCCTGCACCAGGTCGGGGATCCTTTGGAGGTCTACCGCAAGCCGGCAGACCGCTTTGTCGCCTGCTTCATCGGCAGCCCTCCCATGAACATGTTCACGGGGATACTGCGAGGCGGCGCCGGCGACACGACGTTCGAGGGGCCTATCGGGCGGATCGGCCTCGGCCGGCTTGCCCCGGCGCCGCCCCCGGGACCGGTGGTGCTGGGCATCCGACCGCAGCACATCACCATCGGAGGTGGAGCGGCTGGGCTCATCAGCGCGCCTGCTGGCGAGGCTGTCGTCCGCGACATCGAACCCCTGGGCGACGTCGCCAACGTGCAGCTGGCTACCCCAACCGGGATCACGTTTCTGGCTCGGACGCCACGTCCGTACGAAGGCACACTGGGCGATCGCGTAGGCTTCTCGTTCGACCCGACCCACGTTCACTTATTCGCCGCGGATTCCGATGGTCGACGTCTCAACTGATTCGCCCCGACCGGCCTACGTGACCTTGTGATGGGCGGGAATCGACAAACGGAAGTGTGCCCCGCCGAGCTGAGGATCGTGGCGGGCGACGAGATCGAGGCGCCCACCGAGCAGCGACGCCCAGTTTCGGGCCAGGGCGAGCCCTAAGCCGATGCCACCGCGGGCGGACGCGTCCGCATCTTTCCCGCGGCGGAAGGGCCGGAAGATCCGTCGAGAGTCAGCCAAGTCCACGCCCGGTCCGGAGTCCACCACGTCTAAATGCAGCCGCCCGTTGTCCGCTCCGAGCTCCACTTTCACCTTCGGCTCCGTGGACGAGCGGGCATGACGGCAGGCGTTATCGACCAGCACGGCGGCGATCTGGTTGACCAAGTTCACGTCGGTACTCAGGCGATGTTCGGCGGCGATCTTGCTGGACGTGGCGCCCTGCACGTCGTTCTTCTCGCAGCGTCGCTGCACGGTCTCCCCCACCGCGCGCATGAGTGAGGCGGCGTCCGTCTGCGTCACGTGCAGCTTGACCTTCTGATTCTCCAGCCGGGCATACTCCAACACGGATTCCACGAGGCTTGAAAGCCGCTGGGACTCCCGGTTAAGTGTGTCGAGGTATTCCTGCTTGGACGGGTCCGGCACGAGGCCGGCGGACAGCATGTCGGAATACAGCCGAAAGGTCGTCAGCGGCGTGCGCAGTTCATGGGTGACGGCATATGCGAACTGCAGGCGCCGCTCGGTGAGGGCGACGAGGTTTCGCACTCCCCAACCGGCCACGACAAGCACGGCCACCGCCGCAGTCCAGGAAATCACCAGCACCCCGCGCACCGACCGCCACGCCGCAGCGCTGGTTCCACCAGGGATGTCCGGCACATCGAGCACGACGGGCAAGGCGTGAAGCTTCATGGCGCTGACCTCGTCATCCAGCCGCACGTCGTTGGGCACGGGCCGAAGGTCGGCGTCCGGGAAAGGAACGCTGATCAACTTTAGCAGTTCGGGCTTGAGGCGTTCCCAGTCGGCGACGAACCCCTGGTAGATGACGTCGGCATCGACACGACACTCCCGAACGAATGCCAGTTTCAGCCCTCGCTGCGGTCCCGCCTCGACCCAGAAAGGCGGGGCGAAGGGGCCGATCTGTACGGTGCTCAGAGGCGAAGATGTCTCCTCAGCCTCGCCCTCGATGGTCAGCGGCAATCCCCGAATGGCGGCCTTCACAATCTGCTCGGAAACACAGTCCTCGGGCGGCAGATAGCCCTTTTGCGACTCCGCTACGGAGCTGCGCCGAAACCCGCGCTTGTCTGAAGCCTCCTGACGAAGCGCGACGAGCTCCTTGGGCTCCACGCCCGGGCGCGCGGGCAGCACGTCCTCGCCGCAGAGCGCCTCGCTCACGCGGCCGTGAAAGTCGATCCCGGAATACATGCGATGGAACCAGGCCCAGGTCTCGGCGGCGCGGCGCTGCCACGGCTCCGCCCCAGCACTCACCATGCCTCGGCGCTCATCCTCGGCGGTAAGCTGTGGGGAGGAAAGCCGCCGGTCCTCGTCAACCTGAAAGTAGAGCTCCACCCAGTCGTATCGAGGCTTGGACTCGGCCACCGGCGATGCCACCACGGCATACATCGCCTCCAATTCTCGCCGATCACGCGTCACCACGAACCCGGGCCGCACGGCGTGTTCGTCCAGATAGTCGGCGTAGGGGCGCGACGCTTCAGAGTTCAGGATGCCCTGGACATGGCTCTCGATGCGCAGCCGCGCGCTGTCCACCAGGTTGACGTGTTCTTCGGCGACGTTTTTCTTGGCCAGTTCGTAGCTGGAGATGGTCGCCCAAGTCATGCCGCCCAGCACGACCGCGGCGATCAACACGAACAGAGCAACCGCGGCTAAAGCGCTCTTCTTGGCGCTGGTCATGGCGACTTCGGCGCCGCCGCGGCGTCCTCCGTAGTGAGCTGCAAACCTGGACCGAGCATGTAGCCCTTGCCGCGGACGGTGACGATCCAATCCAACGGCTCGGTGGAGCCGCCGGAGAGCTTCTGACGCAGGCGAGTGATGTGCATGTCAATGGCCCGGGTCTCGACGCCGCCCTCACGCAATCCCCACACGCAGGCCAGGAGTTCTTCGCGTGACACCACGCGCCCGCTATGGGCGGCCAGGCGCTGCAGGATCTCGGCCTCCATTTCCGACAGCGGTACGCGGTCCCGATCTCCGTGAATCACTTCCCGCCGGGCGCAGTCCACGACTATGTCTCCGCCGGTAATGCGGACCACGGGCTGCGGCCGCTCCGGTGTCCGCCGCAGCACCGCGTCAATGCGGGCCAGCAGCTCCCGGGCGGAGAACGGCTTGACCACGTAGTCGTCGGCCCCGGCGCGGAGGCCGCGGACACGATCATCTTCCGAGCCCCGGGCGGTCAGGATGATCACCGGCAGCACCGGATGGGTCACACGAAGCTCGGCGAGCACGTCGAAGCCGTCCATCTTGGGCAGCAGAAGGTCGAGCAGGACGAGGTCCACGCCCGAGCGGCGAGCCTCGCGCAAGCCGGTGATGCCGTCGGCCGCCTCCACCGTCTCAAAACCGGAGATGTGCAGGGCATCCACGATCCCGCGACGGATCGCGTCCTCATCCTCCACGACGACTACGGTGCGTTTCTTGGCCATAAAATGCTCCGCCGTTGGACGCGGGACGTACTCAAGCGACGCCGTATCCTATCATAGCCTGAGGGGACGGTCAGGAGGGATGGTCTTCCGCAAGGGCCTCGTTAAGGCGGCGTTACACCCGGTGGCGCGGCATGCTGCGATAGCTTCGCTCGCGTCGCGGAACGCAGCAGCCAGAGGCTCGCCAGAACCACGCCCACCACGTCCGCCAGCCAGTCCGAAAGGGTCATGGAACGCCGGACAAACTGCTGCAGCCATTCGTCGAGGACGCCATAGGCCGCGTAAATCGCCGCCCACGCCAGCACCGACCCCGGGGTCAGCGCTCCGCGACTGGCGAGATACCATCCGCCGAGCAGCGTCAGCACGAAATACAGGACGCTGTGGGCGATGGTGTCGGCGTAGTCGAACTGAAACCGCCCGCCGGGAACCACAGGCGTGTGGGTAAGTGCGAACGAGATCGCCCAGAAAGTAAGCCACAGGACCAGACGCCGCCTTCGCCGCCGGGATGAGAGATCGGCAGGCGGCATGATCGACTAGGACGCCACCGCCAGGGGCGTGGTGCTGTCCACCTTGCCAAGGGACGCAGGCGCGTCCGCCGGGAGGACTTGAGCGTCGAGCGCTTTTGTATCGCCAGGACCAGAGGCACGTGCCTTGGCACGCGGCGCTGCGACCGCCGCTGCCGGCGCCTGCCCGTTGGCCTGCAGCATCTCTTCCGCGAGCTTGGCGTAGTCCACGGCGCCGTGGCTGCGCGGCGCGTAGTCAAAGACGGTCTGCCCGAAGCTGCACGACTCGGCGAGCTTGATGTTGCGGCGGATCGCCGTCTGATAGATCCGGGCGTTGGACCATGCGGTGGTCGTCCCCCGGGCGGCCTCGAGGAACTTGGCGAGGTCCTCACACACTTCCGTGGCCAGGCGAGTCGCGGATTCGTACATGCACAGGATTACGCCGCCGACGTGCAAGGCCGGGTTGATCCGCTGCCGAACCAGGGTCACCGTATCGAGTAGCCTGCTGAGGCCCTGCAGAGCGAAGAAGTGTGCCTGCAGAGGAATGAGCACTTCGGTGGCCGCGACGAGAGCGTTCACCGTCAGCACGCCCAGCGACGGCGGGCAGTCGATGAGCATCACGTCGAAATCGTTTTCCAAGGGCTGTAAGGCCTCGCGGAGCAACACTTCTCGACCGGTGACGCTGACCAGTTCCGCCTCGGCTCCAGCGAGGTCGATGTCCGCGGGGATGATCGCGATGCGCTCACGCACCTTGACCAAGGCTTCGCTCACCGGCGTCTGAGAGGTCAGAATGTCGTATACGCTGGTCTGAGCGTCAGACAGCTCCACGCCGAAATGCAGGGTCAGATGCCCCTGGGGATCAAGATCGACGAGTAGAACCCGCAAGCCGCTGTTGGCGAGGGCCGCACCGAGGTTGGCAGTGGTGGTGGTCTTTCCGACGCCGCCCTTCTGATTGATCACCGCGATCCGTCGCATAGGCCCTCCCTGACCCCGCGGGGCGACATGCATGATACTCCCTGGCCCACAAGCCTGTAAATGCCGGGGCCCAAGGCACCAACCGCCCTGCTGATCGGCGGCTTTTTCGATTTTTCTCCAGATTTCTTCCGCCGAATCGCCCCGGGATGTGTTGTTTATTGCGGAGTGCCGCCGGTGGTCGTTGGGAACGAGAAATCGGAGGCAAGCCATGAGATTCGTAAGAAGTGGGCCTTCCCACGCCGGTTTTACCCTGATCGAGCTGCTGGTGGTGATCGCGATCATCGCCATGCTGATTGCCATCCTCCTGCCCTCTCTGGAGAACGGCCGGCGGCAGACGAAGCGGGCTTCGTGCCTGTCTAACCTCAAAAGCATCGCCTCGGCCAGCCGCGTCTACGAGACCGACGACCCGCAGGGTTGGAGCATTCCCGTGCACCCGGCCCAATTTCTTCAGGACGGGCGCAATCCAACCTTCGTGGGAGCCTACGAATGGGGCGGAAAGAGCGGCGTTGGTCAGCCGAATTTCCTCGAGGGGTCTCGTGATCCCTTGAACAGCAAGTATGGCACCAAAGCCGGTTTCGGACCGGCCACCCGGGCCATGAACGAGGTGCTCTACAAAGGGGGCTTTAAGGACAACTGCAACCCCTTCAACCGCGCGGGTGCATCGGCGGACACCAAGCTGGAGCTGGATGGCTTTCGCTGCCCGGCCGACGACGGCCCGCCGCGGGGCGGACACTGTCCGGACTGGATCGCCAACACCGAGCAGTCGTCCTATGACCATTTCGGCAACAGCTACGCCGCCAACGTCTTCATGGTGGCCAGCCAGGGCGGCTTCATGCACAGCAACTCGCCGTACATGCGTCCCACGACCCGCGTGCCCACACCGGCCCGGACGCTGTTCTACGAGGAGAACATCGGGCGCTGGGCCTGGGCGGCGATGCGCGAGGTCTGCGACCTGCCCGGGGTGCAGCCCGGCGTAGACCCCGGACCCACCAAGACCATGCGCGGCTGGCACGGGCGCGACTGGACCTACACTCGCGCCTTCGTCGATTCGCATGCCGAAACGCAGCGGGTCTACGTCGAAGGCACGGAGGATGCCCAGGGCTATGCCCAGCACTACGTATCTGAGCAACTGGCAAGCTACCCGCCCTACGACAGCAACTCCGACGGAGCCCCGGATTCGGAGGGCGACTACGATTTCTATCGTTGCGTGATCGTCCGCGGGCCGGGCTGGTCCAAGGACACGCTGCCCTCCGCCCCCATCCCCACGCACCTCATCCACCCCGGCAGCGGCCGGCCGTCGTACGAGGACTGCGTGAAGTAGAAGATCACGCGTAACTACTCAAACCGAGCAGTGAGGCCCGAAGGGCCGTCATAAATCAGCCCAGGGCAACGCCCTGGGTTCACTCCCGCCACAAACAGAGCCGGCGCCGCTGCGGCTCGGATCGTGGTCGGTAAGCTGCGGCATTTGCTGGAGCTCTTTGATTCGGTCGCGGAGGCGGGCAGCGCGTTCGAACTCCAGGGCCTCGGCGGCCTGAAGCATCTCGGCTTCCAGCATGGCGATCAGTTCAGTGCGGTCCATTTCCTGCTCGGAGAGTTCGATGGCCTCGGCCGCGGTCTTGTAGGCGCTGACCATGCGCTGAAGCGAGGAGCGGATCGCCTTCTGCACCGTCTCCGGAGTGATGCCGTGCTCCTCGTTGTACTTGAGCTGGAGCGTGCGGCGGCGATTGGTTTCGTCCATGGCCCGTTTCATGCTCGGCGTGACCGTGTCGGCGTAGAGGATCACCTGGGCGTTCACGTTGCGGGCCGTGCGCCCGATCATCTGCACCAGGGAGGTTTCGCTGCGCAGGAAGCCTTCCTTGTCGGCGTCGAGGATGGCCACCAGGGACACCTCCGGCAAATCCAAACCCTCACGAAGCAGGTTCACGCCGACGAGCACGTCGAACTTGCCCTCGCGCAGCTCCTTCAGAATGGCCACTCGCTCCAGTGTGTCGATGTCGCTGTGCAGATATTTGCCGCGCAGGCCTTCCTGCTGAATGTAATTGGATAAGTCCTCGGCCAGTCGTTTGGTAAGGGTGGTGACGAGGACGCGCTCCTTGACCGCGGCCCGCTCGGCGATTTTCTGCAACAGGTCGGGCACCTGCCCGCGGGCGGGGCGAACTTCGATGGGCGGATCGACCAGACCGGTGGGGCGAATGATCTGCTCGACGACCTCGCCTCCGCACAGCTGCAGCTCCACGGGTCCCGGCGTGGCAGAGACGAACAGCACCTGGTTCCACATGCCCTGGAATTCCTCGAAGCGCATGGGGCGGTTGTCCAGGCAGCTGGGCAGGCGGAAGCCGTGCTCGACAAGAACCTGTTTGCGGTTGCGGTCTCCGTTGAACATGGCCCGCACCTGCGGCAGAGTCACGTGCGATTCGTCGATGACCAGCAGGTAGTCCTTGGGGAAGTAGTCCATGAGGGTGTAGGGCTTGGCTCCCGGAGCGGTGCCGTTGAGATGCCGGGAGTAGTTCTCGATGCCCGAGCAATAGCCCACCTCGCGGAGCATCTCCACGTCGTACTTGGTGCGGGCCAGCAGGCGCTGGGCTTCGAGGAGCTTGCCGTGGCGGCGGAACTCTTTCACTCGAAGGTCGAGCTCGTCGAGGATGCCGGCGGTGGCGCTGGCGATACGGTCCTCGGGCATGACGTAGTGCACGGCGGGGAAGACGAAGATGCGCTCCATCGCTCCCAGCGAAGCACCGGTGAGGGGGTTGATCATCTCCAGCTTGTCGATCTCGTCGCCGAAGAGCTCGATGCGATAGGCGAAGGTCTCGTGGGCGGGGTAGAGCTCGACGACGTCGCCACGGACGCGGAAGGTGCCTCGCTGAAAGTCCAGGTCGTTGCGGGTGTATTGCAGGTCGACGAAGCGCTTGAGCAGCTCGTCGCGGTCCATGGTGCCGCCGCGGTCCAGGACGCACACCGCGGCCTTGTAGTCCTCCGGTGAGCCGAGGCCGAAGATGCAGGACACGCTGGCCACGATGATGGCGTCGCGGCGGGAGACCAGGGAGCTGGTGGTGGAGAGCCGCAGGCGGTCGAGGTCGTCGTTGCGGGAGGCGTCTTTTTCGATGTAGATGTCCCGCTGGGGGATGTAGGCCTCGGGCTGGTAGTAGTCATAGTAGCTGACGAAGTACTCCACGGCGTTGCGGGGGAAGAGCTCGCGGAACTCCTCGTAGAGCTGGGCGGCCAGGGTCTTATTGTGGGAAATCACCAGCACCGGCCGGTTAAGGGCGGCCGCCACGTTAGCCACGGTGAAGGTTTTGCCCGAGCCGGTGACCCCGAGCAGACACCGGTGCTTGGCCCCGCTGCGAAACGCCTCCGTCAGGCGCTGAATGGCCTGAGGCTGATCCCCCGCCGGCGCAAAGGGGCTGACCAGCTCGAACTGGTCGGGCCGCTGAGCAAGCTGGAGCGTCGCGGTGCGCATAGTCGATCTATTCTACCGCTCGCGGGCGACGGGACATACCATGCCCCGCGAGCTCATGGAACACGACACGCACATCGGCGGATGGCAGGACCGGTTTCCCTCGACGCGGCGATCGGTCATCGAGGCGGCGCGGGGCGGCGACGCGGGCGATCGGCAGGCGGCGTGGGAAACTCTGATCGCTGCGTATTGGAAGCCGGCCTATAAGTATATCCGTGTGAAGTGGCAGACCGGTAGCGAAGAGGCCAAGGACCTTACCCAGGGGTTCTTGGCCGTCGCGTTAGAGAAGGGCCTCATCGAGCGGTACTCGACGCAGCGGGCCAGCTTTCGCACCTATCTTCGAATGTGCATCGACGGCTACGTGGCCAATGAGCGCAAGGCCGCCGGAAGGCTTAAGCGCGGTGGGGAACATCGCTTCGTGGCCCTGGATTTCGAGGCCGCAGACAGGGAACTATCGGGCAACGGCCTTGGCGCGGACCCGGAAGCATGCTTTGACCGGGAATGCCTCCGCAGCTTGTTCGAGCAGGCGATCCTCGCCCTGCAAAGCACCTGCGAGACCGCCGGCAAGAGCGTTCACTTCCGGCTGTTCGAACGATACGACCTGACCAGCGAAGTCGCCGGGCAGCGGCCCAGCTATGAGCAGCTCGCCGCGGAGGTTGGGTTGCCTGTGACGCAGGTGACGAATTATCTCGCCTGGGCACGACGGACGTTTCGGCGCTGCGTCATGGATGCCTTGCGGGAACTGACCGCAAGCGATGAGGAGTTCCGCGCGGAAGCGCGGCGGCTGCTGGGAGTTGAGGCGTGACTGCGTCGGTGAATGACAGCACGCTCGATCACCTGCGGCGTATCGTCCAGTCCGCGGAGCCCGAAGACCCCCGCTATCGCATCGTCGAGACCCTTGGACAGGGCGGCATGGGTACGGTGTACCTGGCCGAGGACGTCACCCTGCATCGCCGCGTGGCCATGAAGGTTCTGCGCGGCGTGCAGGACGCGGAGGCCGTGGAGCGGATGCTCCGCGAGGCGCGAGTCATCGCCCGGCTGGAGCATCCCGGCATCGTTCCCGTCCACGACGCCGGGCGTCTGCCCGATGGGCGGGTGTATTACATCATGAAGCTCATCCAGGGCCGACGCTTGGACGAGTATGCGGAGGCGTCAGCGTCGCTTCAGGAGCGGCTTCGCGTCTTCGAGCGGGTCTGCGAGACGGTCGCCTTCGCCCACGCCCACGGAGTGATCCATCGGGATCTTAAGCCGCAGAACGTAATGGTGGGACAATTCGGCGAGGTGCTCGTGCTGGATTGGGGTGTAGCCAAGGTGGCTGCCTTGACCGAGCTGCGACCGCCAGAGAGCGCAGCCCGAGGGACCCCTTGCGATGCTCCGCAAACGGCTCACGGCACGATCCTGGGGACCCCGGCCTACATGCCTCCGGAACAGGCTCGCGGAGAAGTGGACCGCGTCGATGAGCGAAGTGATGTGTACGCCCTGGGTGGGATCCTGTACTTTCTCCTGACGGGACAATCGCCACAGACTTGGATGGGTGAGCCTGGCTTGGTTCCGCCGCGGCAACTGAACCGCAGCAGTCCACGGCGGTTGGAGGCGATCGGTTTGAAGGCTTTGTCTGCGGAACCTCAGCAGCGCTACGCCAGCGCCGCGGAACTGGCCACCGATGTAGCGCGGTTCCGCAGCGGGCAGGCGGTCCTGGCCCATCGCGAAGGAGTCGCGGAACGGCTGGCCCGATGGGCGTGGTGGTACCGGGTGCCGATCCTGATCGTCGCCGCGTATCTGCTCATGCGTTCACTGCTGATTCTCTGGCAGCGGCGGTAGCTGGGCCGAGAATCCCTTCTCGGCACAACAAGAGCGGGATTCCTATCCCGCGTGAGGTTTACCGAGACGAAAGGGCTCGTGGGACAGGATTCCCACGCAAGGGCGTGCGAGTCAGGATTCCCGCACAAGAACGCTTAAAGGAATCCGTCGGGCCGTTGAATAAGAGTGTGAGCGATGCGTGTGCGTCGACGTGGATCAGGAGATGTTCGATGAGTAAACCGTTACTGGGTCTTATCCTGGGGGGGATTCTTGGCGCCTTCGACGGACTGTCGGCGTTGGTATCGTCCCCGAACGTGCCGGAGGTCCAGGAGGGCATCGTGGGCATTGTGATCGGCTCCACGGTCAAGGGACTGATCGTAGGCGTGGTCACCGGGGCCGTGGCCCGCAAATACAACTCCATGGCCGCCGGAATCGTCTGCGGACTTGGCTTGGGCTTTGCGTTGGCCCTCGTCGTGGCCATCATGCAGGGATCGCACTATCTGGAAATCATCCTGCCCGGCAGTCTGGTGGGAGTGATCGTCGGTTTCGTGACGCAGAAGTACGGAGCAACGCCGCAGCGCGTAACGGCTAACTGAACAAAGGAAGGAAAAACATGGGCGCACCAGTCATTCATTTTGAGATCGGATGTCGAAACAGCCAGAAGACCACGAAGTTCTACACCGACTTGTTCGGCTGGAAGATCGAGCAGCAGGGCCCGGCGGCGATGATCGACACGCACGGTGGAGGGATGGGCATCGACGGTCACATCACCGCCCTGGGCCACGAGCCGCACAACTACCTGACGTTCTACGCCCAAGTCGATGACCTTCAGGCGTATCTGAAGAAGGCTGAAAGCTTGGGCGGGAAGACCGTCATCCCTCCACAGGAAGTGCCGGGCATGGGGCACTTTGCGTGGTTCGCGGACACAGACGGTAACGTCGTGGGCCTGTGGAAACCGATGTGAGGCGCCGCCTAAGGCGCGATGACGGCCGTGCCGGGTGGGTCGGGTGGCCCATCCATCGCGGAGCGATCGGTGGGGTCACGATGATCGAATGCCGATGACGCCGCACCACCCGAACGACTCTCGGCGCTCGATCATCAGGCCCCCACCCTTTGCTGGCGCAAAGGATGGGCACCCCGGGGCACCCACCCTAATACTTGACCGGTCGCTTCTCCACGAAGGCGCGGATGCCTTCGCGCGTTTCGGGGGAAAGGTTGTGGATGGCCAGCCAGTCGCGGGCGTGGCCGACGGTCAGCGACCACGACAAGTCCCGCCAGAAGTTGAGCTGCTGCTTGGTGTAACGGGTGCATTCCGGCAGCTTGTTGATCAGCTTCTCGCACATGGCGTCCACGGCCGCGTCGAGCTGGGCACGGGGTACGACCTGATTGACCAGGCCCCACGCCAGCGCCTTCGCCGCCGGAACTTCGTCGTTGAGGAACAACATCTCCCGCGCCCGGCGGTCGCCGATGATGAGGGGCAGCCACTGCGTGGCCCCCGCTGCCGCCACCGAGCCATGTGACGCGCCCACGTGGCGAATGTAAATGTCGTCGGCGGCAATGGCCAGATCGCAGGCCATGTTCAGCTCGTTGCCTCCGCCCACGACCATCCCGTTGAGCCGCCCCACCGTCACCTTGCCGATGTTGCGGAGCTTGTCGTGCATCTCGATGAACGCCCCCATCCACTTCCAGTAGGCATTGGGGTCATCGAGGCAGCGGTCCGCCTGCTCCTTGACATCCGCCCCCGTGCAGAAGGCCCGGTCGCCGGCCCCGGTGAGCACCATCACCCGGATGGAGTCGTCCCAGGAGACGTCCTCGAAGGCGCGGATCAGCTCCCGCATGGTGGGAAAGTCCAGGCAGTTGAGCACGCCCGGCCGGTTGATCGTCACCGTCGCCCGCGGACCCGCCTTGACGTAGAGGATGTTATTGAAGTCAAAAGCCTTCGCGGGCTGCGCTTCGGGAAAGTTCATGATGGTTCCACTCGAGCGTAACTCGTCACAGTTTTCGGCACGAGGCCCGAAGGGCCGTCATAAGCCAGCCCAGGGCAACGCCCTGGGGTTGGCCCAGCCCCACAATCAGTTAAGCCCTGAAAGGGCGCGCTAAGCACCGATGATCTCGCCCAAGCTCCAGAACTCAGTCGCATTCTACACGATTCTCTACTGGGATGCCCTAGGAGCCGTTTCGCAAGGGCAGCGTCGCCGCAGATGCTGGCAAAGCAGCAAGAGGGTGAGAGGGATGAGGGATGCGATTATTCCGACGCCACAGGCTCGCGGAGCCGGGGCTGCGGGAGCGCCATCGTCATCGCCGTCGTCCGGGGGCGGGCCATCGCCATCGCCGTCTGGCTCATCGCCGTCACCGGTCGACGGCACGCAGCCTTCGGGGCCCACGGCGATCAGGTCGGGGTCGTCGGGGCACTCGTCGCACGCGTCGCCCGCGCCGTCGCCGTCGGTGTCGGCCTGATCGCTATTGGACAGACCCGGGGCAGTTGTCGAGGCAGTCTACTACGCTGTCGGCATCGTCGTCATCCACGTCATCGAGCCCGCATCCGCACAGGCCGGGCTCGCTCTTGAGGGGGTCGTTGGGACAGCCGTCGCAGGCGTCCCCCAGGCCGTCGTCGTCGGAATCGTCCTGATCCTCATTGGGCACCGACGGGCAGTTGTCCACATCGCCGCATACATGGTCATCGTCGGTGTCTGAGTCCGGGTCGTTGGGGCACTGCAGCTCGGTGACGGTGAAGGCTTCGCCCGCGTTGTTGGTAAGCACGGCCGCGTCTGCGGAGAGAGCATAGTCCGCGGCATTGGTCGAACCCTTGGCATCCGCCGAACCCGTGAACAGCAGAGATTGGAGGGTTTCGGTGGGCAGGGCGTCGGGATACGGCGGGGCGAACTCTCCATCGTCATCGTTGGTCAATGCCCCGCCGGTGGGACCGTCATAGGCCGCCCCGCCCCAGCTCAGTCGCCACACCAGCAACGTTCCCTCATCGTTCTCGAACACCAGACTGCCCGCGGCCAGGTACGTCTCGGGAATCACGCTGTCGAGCACGAAGTCCGCTTCCACCGTGGGGCTTGTGTAGGAGCTGAGTTTCGCGCTGGCCAGCAGAACCCTATCACCGGCCGTACCGCTGGGCAGATCACTATCCAGGTCGACAAGCACAACCGGGTTCTCACCCTGAGCATCCAGCGCAACCAGCCGGGCCCGGCTCACGAAGTTCTGGCTGTTGGAACGCATGCGAAGCTGGATGGCCTGCGCCTGCAGGTCGCCATCGACCCCGGCCACAACCTGCTCAATCTGCATGAAGTGGTAAGACGCTTCGACGGCTCGCGGCGCCAGGATCGCCGCCGGCGCGAGCATGGCAGCCACTATCCGCGGACGAAACAATAATCGCTCGATCTGCCTGTACGCTGACATAACCGGCCAACTCAGATATCGGCAACAGGGCGTTACGCGCTCAGGCGCCTATTGCGGTCGGCCCCCCAACAGGGGGGATGCCACCGTGGCCATCGACGCGGTCGACTCCCCGCCTTTGGTCGTCTCCGGAACCGATGGCTGGGTCTACAACCCCAACACCGGCGAGATCATCGCCAACAGCGACGACGCCAACCTCGACGGCACCCGGGCCTACGACGAATACTAAAGGCCCTTCCAACCCAGCCGCGGGCTCTACGCCCGCGCACCCGCTCGAATGTAGACCACCCAACGGTAGCAGCGCCTGACACCTTCAGGAAAGACCTTGCATTTCCCGCGGTCACCTGCTAGGCTGTCGGCGTTTTCATCATGGGCAGTTTACGCAGTTTCAGACGGCGGAGTCCGCGCCTGCGTGCAATAGAACGGATGCGACGCGATGCATCCATCGAAGGACTCGCAGGAACTGCACTCCTACGTCAGCGGTCTTCTGCGGGTCCTCGCTCGCCTCTGGCGGGCGCCGGGATATGTCTTCACCTGTCGACGACGGAAGTTTAGCCGCCAGACCACGCGACGGCGAAAGGAGCAAGTCATGAACACCATAAACTGGGGCGGGGGAGCCTACTCCCACAATGTGGAGTTCGGCCTGAAATTCCGCATCGGCGGGCAAGACGATTTCGTAATGCGTCACGTATTGATTCCCATCCACACGGGTGACCGTGGCAAGGACGTGGCGAAATCATTGGTGGAAACCTGGAACGTCACCCACGGCGGTGTGCCGTTTGCTTTTCACGTCAATGGGGCCGTTTTCTTCATGTGCCAGATCGCCCTGGTCACGCTGCGGTCAGGGTCCCAGAGCGTACAACTGCCCGATAACGGGACCGCGGTAATGGTTCCCGGCAATGACGGGCTGGTCGCCTGGTGCGAGTAGCCGACAACGCAGGGCTCTGGGGGACTACTGCGGAGCGTCGGAGGGCGCACGAGCGTGCCACCGAGCCAAGTCGTACTCCGGGTACTGGTACTGCGGATCCGCGAGGCACTTTGCGAATGACGCCTTCGCCGCTTCTGTCCGAGCATCGACTAGTGCTTTTGCGCCGAGATAATAATGCATGAGAAAGCGTTGCACGTCCGTTTCCGCCATCGCGAGAGCTTGGTCGGGTTGAAGAACCCCGCGACAGGCATCTACCACTACAGCGCTAATTGTCATGGCGTTTGAGTCGTGAGGTTTTGGCGGTGCGGTTGCGGGCTTGGTGGTACTGGATGATGCGGGCGGTGCGTTCAGCTG
>SBAX01000301.1 GCA_005240095.1 Phycisphaera mikurensis | reverse complement strand
TGCCGCGGCCCGGCATCGTTGCCGATCCACAGTCGGCAGCGCCGGATCAAGGATTTCAACTCGCCCAGGGACAATCGCGGGCTGTCGAACACGGCCGCATTGCCCCCGGTTGGGTCCTTCATAGCTCGGGCGATTGCCCGAGCAATGCCCTCTTCTCCCGGTCCGCACGTGATGGCCACGAAGGCGTCGAAGGACCTGATCATCTCGTCCGCCACCGCCGCAAACCGCTCTGGCGCCCAGCATTTCGACGCCCCGAACTTCGCCCCGGGGCTGATCACGACCAGCGATCGCCCGCTCTGGTTAGCCCCCATCGCGTTCAGCCGCCGGTTGAGGCTCTCCTCGCAGTCGGCGGTGGTGAACAATTCCAGTTGGTGTCCCGGACGCTCACATCCGATCGATTCCGCCAGATCGGCGTAGTATTCAACCAGGGGCATCGGCACATACCGCCCCAGCCGCACGGGGAGGTTGGTGCCTACGCGAATCGATGAGCCCAAGGACTGGGCCCGCTCTGAGCCTCGCCGGTTGGGAACGGGCAGCGGATCGGTCAAGAGGACGGAACGTCCGTCGCGGGCGTAGCCCACCCGCCGCTTGGCGCCGCTCAGCCAGGCAATGATGGCCGCTCGAAAAGAGTTGGGAAGGAGCAGCGCCAAGTCGAAGCGCCGTCCGCGCAGACAACCCACCAACGCCCGGAGCGTCGTAGGTCGCCAAACCTGTTCAACCCCGTGAGTTTCTGAGTTTCTAAGTGTCTGCGTTTCTGCGTTTCTGTGTTTCTGCGTTTCTGCCTTTCCCGAGGGCCACTCGATGACCTCATCCATCCACGGCCCCCCAGCGATTAACTCGCGGAGGTTAAGTTGTGCCAGAAACGTAATATGGGCGGTCGGAAACCGATGGCGCACGGCCCCAAGCGTCGGGGTGGCCATGACAAAATCGCCGACCCAAGTCGGCAACACGATAAAGATGCGTTGGGCTTCGCCACCAGGCATGGCGGCATCCTATCCCACCCGCGCTAGGTTTGTCCCGCCTCCGAGACAGGGACGTAACGACTTGCTTCACAAGGGGTTACGAACAGTTCGTGAAAAATTTCTTTGACGCCTCGGGGCATTCCAGTACACTCCCCATCGGCGGCGCAGGCGGCTTGATGTGCCCGATAATCCGCTGACTTGTGGCCCTGAGTTGGTTGCCGATGACGTCCAGCCTCAATTTGGAACCTTACGCCGCGATAGGGATCACGATTGCCCTCGTCGTCCTGATCACGGCCGGCATGCTCGTCGTCGCCCACGTGCTGGGCCCCCGGCGTCACGGCCCGGTCAAGGACGCCCCGTACGAGTCCGGCGTGCCCGCTTTGTACGACGCCCGCCGGCGCTTTCACATCCGATTCTACATCGTGGCCGTGCTGTTCCTGCTCTTTGACGTCGAAATCGCTTTCTTCTGGCCTTGGATCATTCCGTTTTACGATGCCGCCATCGGCGGGACGACATATCCCCTGCGCGACGGAACGACGGCAGGCAGCGGGTTTTTTCTAGTGGCCATGGGGCTTTTTTTCCTCCTGCTGCTTTTCGGCTTGATCTACGAGTGGAAGAAAGGGGCGTTTGAATGGGACTAGCACTTCCCGTTGCCCCGTACCAGGAGACCAAGGAGGAATTCCTTGCCACGCGGCTCGACCATGTCATGGACCTGCTCCGGCGGGCGACCGTCAACTGGTCACGGAAGAACTCACTCTGGCCCATGCCCTTTGCCACCGCGTGCTGCGGGATCGAACTCATGGCCACCGGCGCCAGCCGCTACGACATCGGCCGCTTCGGCGCGGAGGCCATGCGTTTTACCCCCCGCCAGTGTGATCTGCTGATCTGCGCCGGGCGCGTGGCCATCAAGGCCATGCCCGTCCTGCAGCGCATCTACAAGCAGATGGCCGAACCGAAATGGGTCATCAGCATGGGCGCCTGCGCCAGTACGGGCGGGGTCTTCGACACCTATGCGGTTGTGCAAGGCATCGATCAGTTTCTGCCCGTGGACGTGTACGTCCCCGGCTGTCCCCCGCGTCCCGAGACGCTTCTTGAAGGTGTGATGGCCATCCAGCGGATCGTTGACAGCGAGGGAACGAAGGCAAGCCATCAGCGTCGACGAGGCCTGGGGTTGGTGGTCCAGCCTCCGATTCAGGTGCCCGTCGGGCCTGCGACGAACTAAGCAGAGATGAGACCAGACGCCGCCATCGACGCACTCAAGGTCCAGCTCCCGGACGTCGACTTTGCTCCGCGCCCGCTCTTGGAGATGCAGGACAAGTCCCAGGAGCAGATGTGCATCTGCGTTCCACCCGATCGCCTGATCGAGGTCATGACCTTCTTGAAATCTGACCCGCGCTGCGCATTCGAGCAGTTGTGCGATCTGACCTGCGTCGATTACCTGAACTTTCCCAAGGCGACGGATCGCTATGGCGTGACCTATTCCCTGCTTTCCCTCAGCAAGGAGCACCGCCTCTGGGTGAAATGTTTCGCCAATGATCCGGCCCCCGAAGTGCCTTCCGTTGTAGGGGTATGGAAAGGCGCGGACTGGCTCGAACGCGAGGTGTGGGATCTATTCGGCGTGAAGTTCATCGGCCACCCCGACCTGCGCCGGATCATGACCTGGGAAGGTTTCAAAGCCCATCCCTTGCGGAAGGACTATCCCCTCATCGGGAGGGGGGAACGGGAGGACTTCGAACGCGTGGTTCGCGAGAGCGCGTAAGACCGATCTATGACCACAGCCAGTCCATCCACCGTCGAGTACTCCGGCGCCACCTACGCTCCCGAAGAGCCCGGCGGCGATGTCTGGGTATTGAACCTCGGGCCTCAGCACCCCGCCACGCACACCACCCTCCGGCACGTACTGGAGCTGGATGGCGAAAGAGTCCTAAGTTGCGTCGTCCACATTGGGTATTTGCACAGCGGATTCGAGAAGCTCGGCGAACACCTCAATTACAATCAATACGTCGTCGTCACCGAGCGCATGAATTACATTTCACCCCAGGCCAACAACATCGCCTGGCACCATGCTTGTGAGAAACTATTCGGCATCGAATTGACCCCGCGTTGCAAGGTCATTCGCACCATCATTGCGGAATTGTCGCGCATTCAGGATCACCTGCTGAACGTCGGCGCCGCGGGTCTGGACCTTGGCGGATTTACCGCGTTCATATATCCATTCAACGCCCGCGAACCGATTTATGATCTGCTCGAAGAGATCAGCGGAGCGCGTTTCCATAATTCATACACCCGTGTCGGCGGGCTGATGCAGGACATCACCCCGGGTTGGCCCGCCAAGGTGAAAGACTACTGCCTCA
The DNA here is from genome assembly GCA_005240095.1 of Phycisphaera mikurensis. Classification (GTDB taxonomy): domain Bacteria; phylum Planctomycetota; class Phycisphaerae; order UBA1845; family UBA1845; genus SBAX01. The sequence goes on along the minus strand of SBAX01000301.1, from coordinate 10,276 downwards.
AGACGCTCCCTAAGGCGCTGCATGACCTGGAAAAACTGTTGACGCGAAATCGCATCTTCATCGAGCGCACCAAGGGCATCGGCTATCTGTCGCGCGAGGACGCGGTCGAATGGGGTTGGACGGGGCCGCTCGCCCGCGCCAGCGGAGTGCGCCGCGACCTCCGCAAGGATGAGCCTTATCTCTGCTACGCCGACAACTGGGATGGCAAGGGCAGTTCCGCCGTGCAGTTCAAGGTGCCCATCAGCACCGGCGGCGATTGCTACGCCCGGTACCTCGTCCGCCTGGCCGAAATGCATGAGGCCGCCAAAATCATCCTCCAGCTCGTGGACAACATTCCGCCCGGCCCCGTGGACGTCCTCCCCGATGGGAAAATTACCTTGCCTCCCAAGGACGAAGTGTATTTCAGCATCGAAGGGCTCATTCACCATTTCGAGCAGATCATGACCAACCGCGGATTCCAACCCCCGGTCGGCGAGGTCTATGGCGCCAATGAGACTGCCAATGGCGAATTGGGCTTCTATATTGCCAGCGACGGAGGGAATTGCGCCTACCGGGCCCGCTGCAGGCCCCCCTCGCTCATCAACTACCAGGTCTTCGAGAAGCTCGTCGTAGGACATCAGATCAGCGACGTGATCGCCGTACTGAGCAGCATGAACATCATCGCGGCAGAACTGGACCGTTGAGCCGGAGATCTGGAATATGAAGATCAAGGTTGTTTTTCATGAGGCCGAAGAAGGTGGATACTGGGCGGAGGTGTCCGCAATGCCGGGGTGCGCCACCCAGGGAGAGACGTTCGAGGAACTGCTGAAGAATATCTATGAGGCCGTCGAAGCGTACCTCTGGTTGGAGGGCCGATTGACGGCTGGATGAAACTGCGATGGGTGTGACCTTCTTGAACGTTCTTGTGAAGCGGTTGCCGGATGATCCGCAAGGCGAAGAATTGCAGTTCTTGATCGACACGGGCGCCACGTACTCGCTGGTTCCGTCGGAGGTGCTCGACCGGCTGGGCGTCAAGCCCCATCACACGCTGACGGTGACCTTGGCGGACGGATCCAAAACCGGCCGCCCTATGGGTGGCGCCTACTTCGAGTATGCCGGAGTCGGTGGCGCAGCCCCGGTCCTGTTTGGTCAGCCCGGAGACGCGATCCTGCTCGGCGCGACGGCGCTGGAGGCGATGGGCCGGATGATCGATCCGCTGTCACGCGATCTCCGGCAGCTTCCGGCCATGTTGGGGCGAGTAACCATGTAAGCTCACTGCATGACATGACACAAGGCAACCTCTCTTTTGTGATAGATTTGGTTCCTACTGAGTTAAGTGATGTCCTGGAAGACCATTGACCGCAATCAACAGGTAGTCGATCCCAAGGCCCCACCGGTGCTGACCGAGGCCGTACGGGAGAAAATTCGCTCATTCTTCCCGCGCTACGAGACCAAACGCGCCGTCCTGCTGCCCGCATTGCACATCGTGCAGGACGCGTCGGGACACGTGTCCTGGCAAGCCATGGTGGAAATCGCGGGGGTTTTGGAGATTGCTCCGTCTGACGTGATCGACACCATCTCCTTCTACACCCATTTTTGGACGGAACACAAGGGAAAGAGAGTGATCACCGTCTGCCGCAGCATCAGTTGCGAGGTCATGGGCGGGGCAGCGGTGTTGGAAGAACTTAAGACCCGGCTCGGTATTGAAGAGCACCAGACCACCCCCGACGGGAAGTACAGCCTCGTGACCGAGGAGTGCCTGGCCGGTTGTGATCACGCCCCGTGCCTGCTCATCAACGAAAAACTCCACAAGCGCGTAAAGCCGGCGGACGTCGCCAAGCTGCTCGCCGATCCGGAGAACGACCGCATTCCCGTCCCGCGAAGCGATCTCTTTGATGCTCCAAAGGACCACGGGGCGGCGGAAGCAGGCGTGGGTACGACCTCCGACGTGCAGGAAATGCGAGAAGCTTGACCGCTAGATTGCCGATTGCCGAGCGCTTGGTCCCGTCGAGAGCGTCGCCGGCGCGGGTGCTTGGGGGCGCGCTGGCAGTCCTCGGCGTTTTCGTCTTCCTGTGCGACGCAAAACTCTGGCGCCCGGCCGAAGTCTTCACCATCAAGGAGAACATTCAGATCGCCGAGGCCCAAGCCTGGTGGCAGGGGCGCCTTGATCTGCCGGAGCGCAAGTGGGATTCGGCGCTCTTCAACGGGAAAGTGTACAGCCACTTCCCGCCGATGTTCACCTTTCTGTCATTCGTCGTCGTGCGACTCGCGGACGGTGTGCCGCACTGGTTGGTGACGTTCCTGATCGTTCTCCCTGCCGTTTTCCTCTCGTACGTCCTTTTCCTCAGGCTCACCGGCTCACCGTTCTGGGGAACGGTGGGGGCCTTGGGGCTGATCGTCGGTACTTCGGCGCTGCCCGTCCTGGAGAACACCCTGCGCGGGGCCAGACCGTACTCCGTAAATCAGACTCTGGCCCTGGCCGGTGTGCTTGCCTTTCTCATCGAGTTCTTCGGTCGCCGGCGGGTTTTCCCGCTCGCGGCGACCCTGGCCGTCATGGCCTGGTCCCGCCAGTTGACTCTCGTCTATGCCCTGCCCTTGATCTGGGCCGCCCACGATCGGGACCGGGCTACCAGAGGGCGCAGCGCGCGGCTGGCGGCTGGGTTGTTCATCGCCGCCGTCATCGCCGTGCCGCTGGCGATCAACTTTCTCAAATTCGAGAACCCCCTGGACTCCGGCTACATGCACATTTACACCGACCGTCCCGAAGACGCCTTCTCGCGGGATGCCCGCGCCCACGGCCTGTTCTCGCCCCACTTCGTTCCGCGAAACCTCTACTACGCCAACCTTGGCCTGCCCGACGCCGACTGGATCACCAGAGAGGGTCGCCGCGAACTCTATCTGCGCCCCAATCAATGGGGCACGGGCATCTGGTGGACCACGCCGATGTTGCTCTGGCTTCTCGTCTTCCTCCCGCAAATCTGGGCCGATCCCGCGCGTCGGGCGCTCCTGCTGGCTGCCCTACTTGCCAATCTCGCCCTGCTGTTCTATCACAGCACCGGCTATCAGCAGCGCGGTTTCAACCGTTATTCGCTGGACTATCTACCCGTGCTGCTGGTCCTGGTGGCGCCCGCCTGCTTTGTCGGATGGAGGCGATGGGTCACCCTGGGAATGGTTGCATGGAGCGCGGTTTACTTTGCCTGGCTGATTCGGCTCCCGCACCTGCGTGTGTGCTGAGGTGATGCGCGCTGATGGCGTCGTTTGAACCGGTTCTGCTGCGGAATCTGGGAGTGGAGAACTCCAGGTCCGTGCGCGTCTACGAGTCCCGCGGCGGCTACCAGGCAGCGCGCAAGGCCCTCAAGATGACCCCCGACGAGGTCGTCGAGGAGGTCAAGAAGGCCAACCTCCGCGGGCGCGGGGGGGCAGGCTTCCCCGCGGGCGTCAAATGGACGTTTCTGCCCAAAGATCGCACCAGAACTCTGCTGTGCGTGAACGCGGATGAATCCGAACCGCCCACCTTTAACAACCGCGTGCTCATGGAGAGCGACCCGCATCAACTCATCGAGGGCACGATCATCGCAGCCTACGCGACACGGGCCCAAATCGCCTACGTCTACATGCGCGTCGAGTTCCATGAACAGTTCCACATTCTCCAACGCGCAATAGACGAGGCCTACGCGGCAGGGTACCTCGGCGAAAAGATCTTCGGCACCGATTACTGCCTGGAATGCTACGTGCATCGCGGCGCCGGCGCCTACGTCTGCGGCGAGGAAACCGGGCTGATCGAATCGCTCGAGGGCAAGCGCGGCTGGCCGCGGATCAAGCCACCCTTCCCCGCCGTCGAAGGACTCTTTCGCCGGCCCACCGTGGTCAACAACGTCGAAACCCTCTGCTGCGTGCCGCACATCATCGAACGCGGCGCCAACTGGTTCACCAGCATCGGCCCGCCGCACAGCACCGGTCCTAAGCTGTTCTGCATCAGCGGGCCGGTGAACCGCCCGGGTTGCTACGAGTCGCCCATGACCATCACCGTCCGCGAGCTGATCGAGCGCGAGGATATGGGCGGAGGAATGCTCAAAGGCAAGCGGGTCAAAGCCGTCCTGCCCGGCGGGGCCTCCATGGGCGTTCTCACCGCCGCCGAGTTGGACATGAAGATGGATTTCGAAGACCCTCGCAAGTACGGGCTGCTCGGCCTGGGCACCGCCGCCGCTGTGGTCGTCGACGAATCCGTGGACCTGCGAGGCGTCCTCCGCAACTTGACCCGCTTTTACGGAACCGAGTCCTGCGGCCAGTGCACCCAATGTCGCGAGGGCACCGCCTGGATGTACAAGATCGCCACACGCATCGCCATGGACGCCGGCCGCCTCGAGGACCTCGACATCATCCTTGAAACCTCACGCAATATGGGGATGATGCCGGGGCTGAGCATCTGTGGTCTGCCGGATGGGGCGACCTATCCGATCGAGACGCTGATCAAGAAGTTCCGCGGCGAGCTGGAAGCCGCCATCCGCGCCCAGCCGCCCGACAGGGCCGAACGTGTGTTGAAAGTTCTGAATTGATTCTCTGCCGAAGGAAAGCAACCGTGCTAGTGGACGATGAAACGATGCAGAGTTGGAGAATCCAAGCAGCGTTTCGCGAGCTGGCGGTGGTTGAGCAAGCATGGTTGCTCAGAGACTTGGCCGCCATTCATGCTCAAACACTCAGCGGTCACTACGCGGGCGGGAAGTCCGGACAAGTTCGCAGGGCCCGCCTGCCTGCGAACGCGAAACGGCCATCGGCTCCCAAACTGCGATAATTCATGCCCAAGATCACCATCGACAACAAGGAAGTCGAGTGCCGAGCGGGCATCCCCGTGCTTCAGGCGGCGCTGGAGGCCGGCTGGGACGTCCCGCACTACTGCTATCACCCCGGCCTCTCCATCGTCGCCTCCTGCCGCCTGTGCCTGATGGAAATGATGATGCCCGACCCCAAGACCAAGGAGATGGTCTGGTCGCCCAAGCTCGCTCCATCCTGCCAGACCCCCGTGCGCGACGGCCTGGTCGTCCGCTTCGATTCCGATCGCGTGCGCCACAATCAGGACATTTGCATGGAGTTCTTCCTGCTCAACCACCCGCTCGACTGTCCCGTGTGCGACCAGGCCGGCGAGTGTTATCTGCAGGACTACAGCTACAAGTTCGGCCGCCCTTATTCGCGGATGATGGACCAGAAACTGGTCAATCCCAAGAAGGACATCGGGCCCCGCACGCTGCTCTATCAGGACCGCTGCGTGATGTGCTCCAGATGCGTGCGCTTCACCGACGAAATCTCCGGGACCAATGAACTCTGCCTGGTCAACCGTGGTTCACGCACCGAGATCGACGTATTCCCCGGCAAGCCGCTGGACAATCCCCTGCAGGGCAACGTCGTGGACATCTGCCCCGTGGGCTCGCTGCTCGACAAGGATTTCCTCTTCAAGCGCCGCGTCTGGGAACTCACCGGTACGCCGTCCGTCTGCCCGACCTGCGCCACCGGCTGCTCGATTCGCATCGATCACGCGGACAACACCATCTACCGGCTCAAGCCGCGGCACAACCCCAAGGTCAATCAGTGGTGGATCTGCGACGAAGGCCGCTTCAACTTCAAGTACGTTCAAGATGCCAAACGCATCGCTGCGCCCCTCGTCCGCCGCGGTTCGGAAACCAGCTGCCCGGATTGGAACGACCTGCCGCAGATCATTCGCTTCCGCCTGGAGGAGCACGTTCGCGAGAAAGGTGATCAGACCGTCGCCGCCGTGTTCTCTCCGTTCATGGCCTGCGAAGAGGCCTGGCTGCTGGCCCGCTTTATCCGCAGCGTTGCCCCCCAGGCTACGCTGGTATTGGGTCCAATCCCCATGGTCGGCGAAGATCAAAGATTTCCCGTCGGAACCACCAACGGCGACGCGAAGTTCACGATTCTCCGCGAGAAGTGCCCCAATCGTCGTGGTGTGGGACTGGTCTTGACCTCTCTGGGCGGCCCGTCGCTTGAATTCGAGCCCTTTGTCGAGCAGTGCAAGAAAGGCGCCTTCAGCGCCGCCTGGATTGTCGGTGGCTATCCCACCCCCTGGGTGAGCAAGGACACGGCGAAGATCGCGGAGGGCTTCGAGTTCCTCATCGTCCAGGATATCTTCGAGAACGAGCTGATGGCCGGCGCGGCCATCATCCTCCCCGCCTGCGCCTGGACGGAGCGGGAGGGAAGTTTCATGAATGCCGCCGGGATCCTTCAACCCTTCGACCGGGCGATCACCCCGCCCGAAGGCGCCAAGCGAGATGGACAGTTTCTCTTTGACATGGCCGGCTACTCCGGCCTGTACATGGGTGACCGCGTGCGCGCCATGATGGCCGCGGACATCCCCGGTTTCGCCGAGGCCTACGTCCCGCCCCCGGAGCCGCCATTCGCCCATTGAGCGGACCATGCGAGAGTTCTTGACCAGTCAGCTCGGTGTCAGTGTGGTTCTCGCCCTCGTGATCGTCGGCGCGATGCAGGGTGCCGTCGCCTACTGCATCTACTACGAGCGCAAGATCGCTGCATGGATTCAGGACCGCTACGGCCCCAACCGCGTCGGCCCGTGGGGCATCCTCCAGCCCATCGCCGACGGCCTCAAGTTCATCATGAAGGAAGACGTGGTCCCGCATCATGTGGACAAGCCGCTCTTCATTCTGGCCCCCGCCATCATCTTCGTCGTCGCCTTCATCGGTTTCGCCGCTATCCCCTGGGGCGGGCAGTGGAATCTCGACGGACACATCGTGGACATTCAGGTGGCCAATCCCGACATCGGTCTGCTCTACATCCTCGGGGTGGCCGCCATGGGCGTGTATGGCGTGGTCCTCGGCGGCTGGGCCAGCAACAACAAGTATTCCTTCTACGGCGCCATCCGCGCCACCGCACAGATGCTCAGCTATGAAATCCCCATGGGCGTGTGCATTCTCATCGTGGCCCTTACCATGGGCGCCGTCAGACTCGAATCCATCACCCTGAGTCAGACCGGTTACTGGTTCGGCTTTCTTCCCCAATGGAACGTCCTGCTTCACCCCCTCGCTTTCATCATTCTCTTCGTCACTGCCCTGGCGGAGGCCAATCGTTCACCCTTCGACCTGGCCGAGGCCGAGCAGGAACTCGTCGGCGGCTACCACACGGAGTACAGCGCCCTGAAGTTCGGCATGTTCTTCCTCGCCGAGTACGCCCACATGATCACCGGCAGCGCCTTCATCGCCGTGCTCTTCCTCGGGGGGTGGCACTTCCCATGGATTCCCTGGACCCAGCCCGAGGCCACTCAATGGTACGCCGTGCTCGCCAAGATGGCGGTTCTCTCGGCGAAGATCTGCGTGTTCCTTTTTGTCATGATGTGGGTTCGCTGGACGGTGCCGCGCTTCCGCTTCGATCAGCTCATGCGCCTGGCCTGGAAAGGCCTGATCCCCATCACCCTGGCCCTGTTGGTCTGGACGACCGTACTCGTCTACTTCGGCAAGCCGCGATCAGGATGGGCGCTGCTCGGCAACGCAATCATTCTTTTCGTGTCGTTTGCCTATGCCGCCAGCGGCGGGCGCGTCACTGGTCGCCAGCGTAACCTCCCCGTCGTCGACGCTTCGCCGTCCGCGGCGCTCGGAGCAACCGCATGATCCGCGATAGCGACATTCTCAACGTCGATCAGCCCGAGCTTACCGCCGCGGAGCGCTTCTATCTGCCCCAGATCGTGGAGGGAATGAAAACCACCATCCAACACCTGGGAAAGACTTTGCTCCTCAAGAAGCCCGTCACCGTGCAATACCCCGAGCAGAAGCGCGAGATGCGCCTGGATAACTATCGGGGTCTTCATCGCCTCAACCGGGACGAGGATGGCCGCGTGGCCTGCGTGGCCTGCTTCATGTGTTCGACAGCGTGCCCCGCGCACTGCATCCACATCGAGGCCGCCGAGTCCCCCTGGCCCGATCGTGAAAAATACCCCGCGAAGTTCGACATCGACGAACTCCGCTGCATCTACTGCGGCATGTGCGAGGAGGCCTGCCCGGTGGACGCCATCGAGCTGACCTACTTGTACGACCTCGTCGGACGCACCCGCGAGGAGATGATCCTCTCCAAGGAAGAGCTCATCGCCATCTACGACGAAACCGCCTCCGTCAAACCCCGCAAGAATCCGCATGTCACCGGCTACCCCAGTACGGGGCAGCACCGGAAGATGACGGACAATCCGATCGTGGAGGACGCTACGTGACCGCCGCGGCGCCGTACCCCATCTACGCCGCCTTCGCCCTCGGGGCCTTCGCCCTGTATTTCCTCGCTCCCCGCGCCCAGCGCCGCCGCGCTGTGACGACCGCTGGTTGGCTGGCCGCCATCGCCGCAGGCTCAGTCGCCCTCTTCGCCTCACAGCAGGCAGGTCCGCACACCGGCATCCTCTTCTACTGCTTCGCCGTCGTAGCTTTGCTTGCGGCCGTACGGGTCATTACCCATCCCCGGCCCGTCTACAGCGCCGTCTACTTCGTCGTCGTCGTACTCGCCGTCGCCGCCATCCTCATCACCTACGAGGCCGAGTTCCTTGCCGTCGCCCTGGTCATCATCTACGCCGGCGCGATTCTCGTGACCTATCTCTTCGTCATCATGCTCGCCCAGCAACCCGGCGCCCCGGTTTACGACCGCCGCGCTCGCGAGCCGTTCCTCGCGGTGATCGCCGGGTTCCTTCTCACCGGCCTGGTTGCCGGCCAGGTAACGGCGCAGCGCAGCGGTTTGCCGCCGCCCAGCAAACCGGAAGCCCGCACGGCATCGACGCGCCTGCCGCCCAACCCCACCGCCTCCGGCAACACCGCGGCGATCGGCGTTGCGTTGATGACCCGCTATCCGGTCGCTCTCGAAATCGGCGGCGTCCTTCTCTTGATTTCCATGGTCGGCGCTGTGGCTCTATCGCGCAAGCGCATCCCCATCGAGGGCGTGCCGCCACCGGCACCCACCCTTGGCCAGATCGGCAAGGAGGTCGAGCCCTTCTGATGGACAGCCTTCTGCCCAGTCTGATGCTCGGCGCCGCCCTCTTCGGGCTTGGCGTAGTTGGGTTCCTCGTCCGGCGGAACCTCATCGTCATCTTCCTCTCCACCGAAGTCATGTTTCAGGGCGTGATCGTGACCGCGGCCGCATTCGCCCGCTACTACGCCCACGTGGAGGGGCAGGCCTACGCCCTGCTTCTCCTGGTGATTGCCGCAGTTGAGGCCGGACTGGCCCTCGGACTTGTGATGCTCCTCTACCGCCGCCGCGACACGCTCGATGCCGAAGCCTGGTCCACTATGCGAGGATAAACGGTTGAATCCTGAATCCCTCAAGACGTTCAGCCTGATCATCGTCCTCGCCCCGCTGGCGGCGGCGCTGCTCTGCGGCGCCCTCGGCCCAATCCTCCGCGGCCGCACCCACTGGCTGACCATCGCCGGTGTGGCCGCCGCGTTTGCTTCATCCCTCTATGTCCTCGCGGCCGTCGCTGGCGCGCACGGCGAGAGCGTATCCGCGATCATTCCCATCTATGACTGGGTTACCACCGCCACGGGGACCTCCTTCCGCATGGAGTTCCTCATCGATCCACTCACCGCCGTCATGCTCGTCACCGTCACCGGCGTATCCCTGCTCGTGGTGATCTACTCTCGCGACTACATGCGCCAGCATGGCCACCCCGAGCGCGGCTACGAACGGTTCTTCGCCTTCCTCGCCCTTTTCGTCTTCAGCATGTGCATGCTCGTCCTCGGCGGGAACTTCCTCCTGCTATACCTGGGTTGGGAGGCGGTCGGCCTGTGCAGTTACCTGCTCATCGGCTTCTACTACGGTCGCCCGGCTGCCGCCGCCGCCGCCAAGAAGGCCTTCCTCGTCAACCGCGTCGGCGACTTCGGCTTTGGGCTGGGGCTCCTGCTGATCTACAAGTGCTTCGGAACGCTTCAGTACGCCGAGGTGTTCGACTTCGTGCAGCGCGGCGTCCTCGCCGGCGGCGAGCCCTTAAGCGACGGCATGATCACAGCCATTGCTCTTCTCCTGCTGTGCGGCGCCTGCGGCAAGAGCGCCCAGTTGCCGCTGCATGTCTGGCTGCCCGATGCCATGGAGGGTCCCAGCCCCGTCTCTGCCCTGATTCACGCCGCCACCATGGTCACCGCCGGCGTCTACATGATGGCCCGATGCGGGGCCATCTTCGCCGCCTCACCCACGGCCATGACTGTCGTCGCCGCCATTGGAGCAACCACCGCCCTTTTCGCCGCCACCATCGCCCTGGTCCAGACCGACATGAAGCGCATCCTCGCCTATTCCACCATCTCCCAGTTGG
>SBAX01000120.1 GCA_005240095.1 Phycisphaera mikurensis | reverse complement strand
CGGCGGAGGAGTTCCACGGCCTGGGGCAATGCGAACTGCTCGCCGGAGAAGCCGGAGACGAAGCGTCCGCCGCGAACGTCGCCGCGGAGCTCCATGGCGCGGTAGACGCGGATCAGTGAGGACCAGGTTGCGGGCAACTTCTCACGCAGGAGCGTGCGGCGGAAGACCACGCCGGTGCGCTGGAGCAGTTGGCGGGCGGCGAATTCCCGCGGCGGCGTGGGCGCGGGCTCAGCGCGGAATCGGCTCCAGCGGCCCACGGCTTTGACCGGGCGGCGGCGGCGCGAGGGAGGGGTGATCATCTGCCGGACAGCGGCGAAGGAATCGCAGGTGGCCAGGCCATGAGCAACCAGGTCGCCCAAGCCCTTCTCCACGAAAGCCGGCGGAAGACCGGCGCTCTTTTGGAGCTCCTGGGGGAACATCGCCCCGCGCTGAGCGAGGACGTCGAGGACGTCCCGAGCGGGGCCGGTGAGGCCATCAAGCGAAGAGGGCTGGGCGAGGGCAAGCCAGGAGTCCAGATCGTCGCGGGGTACGAAACTCAAGGGAGTTACGCGAATCGCGCTTCCACCGCCACCCCACAGCCGGCCCCAGACAAACTCGCCGGAGAGGGTCAGCTCGTCGAGCCATTCGCGGCGGTAGTCGGTGATGCGTGCGGGGAGGATGCTTGTTTCCCAAGCAGGTAGCGGGGCCTCGAAGCCGGCGAGTTGGCGGAGCGCCTCCGCTGTGCCTCGTGGACCTTCGAGACGGCACGCCGGGTCGGCATGTTGCCAGCAGCCAAGGAACTGCAGGAACTCCGCGGGGCTCACGGGCTCGATCTCGCGGCGGAGCTTGTCCAGCGTATAGCGATGGATGCGGGCGAGCAGGCGGCGTTCGCACCAGGCGACCCTGCCGTCGAGACGGGTGCGGAGGATGGCGCCCTCGCGCTCCAACTCCAGAAGCAGGGGCTCGGCGGGGACATCGCCGGGGGCGATGCGAGTGTCATTCGGTGACACCGGGCCGAGGGCTTCGAGCCGGCCGAGGAGGATTCTCTTGGGCTCGGTGAGGCCGTCGACAGCCAGCCATCGCCCGCGGTCGCGGTGCACGCGCTGGGCGGCGCTGAGTTCCATGAGCCAGGCCAGCCAGGGCGCGGCTTCCTCGTCGGTGACGAAGCCCATCCACAGCAGGGCCTCGTGGACTTCCTCGGCGTTTTCGGGTTGCGGCCAGGCCTCCTCGCGGACGCGTTCGACGGCGGCGGGGTCGAGGGCGCCGATCTCATCGAGTGAGCGCGGGTCGAGCACCCGCCGGGCGAGGACAGCCTGCGTGCGGCGCTCCTCCAGGGGAGCGTCGTCAAGGAAGGAGTACGGCGCCGAGTTCAGTATTCCGCGAGCGAACGCGGAGGGCTCGGGCGTATCCACGGCCACTTTCTCGATGGAGCCGTCTCGCAGTCCTTCGAGCACTTCGATGAGCCCCGCAATGTCGGTGGCTTCGCTGAGGCAATCGTCGATGGTCTGCCGCACCAGGGGGTGCTCCATGGGGATGGGGAGGTCTCCGGCCGGCAGGTTTTCGGGACAAGCCACGGCGGCAGGGAAGGTGGAGGCCAGAAGATCGCCGGCGCGCATGCGCATGATGGCCGCCGGCACGGGCTTGCCGTTCTGGAAGCGCTCGAGGACCAGGGCGCGGGTAGCGTTCCAGCGCCAGCGGGACTCGAACATGGGCTGATCGAGGACGGCTTGGGTGAGCACCTTCTGCAAGCTGTTGGGGTGCAGGTAATCGAAGACTTCGGCGAGGGGGAAGCTGTGCTGAAGGCCCAGGGAGATGACGATGGCTTCTTCGTTCGCCGCTGCCTGCAGTTCGAAGCCAAAACCGCGGCAGAAGCGCTTGCGCAGGGCCAGACCCCAGGCGCGGTTGATGCGTCCACCGAAGGGGGCGTGGAGAACCATCTGCATGCCGCCGCTTTCGTCGAAGAAGCGTTCGAGGACTACGCGCTTCTGAGTGGGCACGGTGCCGAGGACGCGACGGCCTTCCGCGATGTAGTCGGCGATCTGCTGGGCGGCTTCCGGGGAAAGGCCGATCTCGCGTTGCAACGCGAGCGGGTCGGCGGCGTGCTCGCGTACGTTTCCGATTTCGCAGGAGAGCTCGGGCGTGCGCGAAGGTCCTTCGGCGAGCCAGAAGGGAATCGTGGGAGGCTGGCCTTTGGCGTCGGCGACGCGGACCACGCCGCGCTCGACTCGCAAGATGCGCCAGGAGGTGTTACCCAGTTGGAAGATGTCGCCGACATTGGCCTCGATGGCGAAGTCTTCGTTGAGGGTTCCGATGAACGTCCCCTCGGGATCGAGAATGACCTGGAAGTCGGCGACGTCGGGGATGGCTCCGCCGCCGGTGACGGCGGTGATGCGGGCACGTTTGCGGGCCATGAGCCGCCGGCCGACGCCGTCGCGATGCAGCAGAGCCCGCCGCCCTTCGGTATGCAGGCGGACGACGGCGTCGAAGTCGTCTCGCTTCAGATCACGGTACGGCCAGGCGCGGGTCAGGGTTTCGAAGAGGGCGTCCTCCTGCCAGCCGGTCTCGCCGGCGGACACGCAGGCGGCCACGATCTGCTGGGCGAGAATGTCCAGCGGGGCGCTGGGTTGAGGGGTGCGATCCAGGTCTCCGCGGAGGGCCGCCCGCAGCAGGGCTGAGGCCTCCACCAGTTCATCGATGGTCAGCGGGAAAAGCCGGCCCTTGGGGACCCGCCGCACGGCGTGGCCGCTGCGGCCCACGCGCTGGAGGAAAGTGGCGATGGAGCGCGTTGCCCCGACTTGAATCACCAAGTCCACGTCACCGATGTCAATGCCCAGTTCGAGCGAGGCCGTGGCCACGAGGGCCCGCAATGTGCCTGCTTTCAACCGCTGCTCCGCGTCGAGGCGGCGTTCCCGCGAGAGGCTGCTGTGATGGCAAGTAACCTGCTCCTCGCCAAGGACGTGGGTGAGGCGGGCGGCGACGCGCTCGGCGAGCTTGCGGGTGTTCACGAAGACGAGTGTGGTGCGATGGGCCTCGATGAGCTGGGCGATGCGGGCGTAGATTTCGTCCCACTGCTCGTGGGCGCAGACGGTGGTGAGCGGGGAGGGAGGGATCTCGACGGCTACGTCCATCTGTCGGCGATGGCCCACGTCCACGAGCTCACAATCCCGCCCCACGCCGACCAGAAAACGGGCTACTTCGCTGAGGGGCTTCTGGGTGGCGGAAAGCCCGATGCGTTGAAAGGGACCGGCCAGTGCTTCGAGGCGCTCCAGGGACAGGGCCAGGTGGGAGCCGCGCTTGTCGCGCGTCAGGGAGTGAATCTCATCGACGATGACCGTCTTGATGGTCCGCAGCAGCCCTCGACCGCCGTTGCTGGTCAGCAGGATGTAGAGGGATTCGGGGGTGGTGACGAGGATGTGCGGCGGCTTGCGGAGCATGGCGGCGCGGTCGCGCTGGAGGGTGTCGCCGGTGCGCACAAGCACACGGATGTCGGGAAGCTCCGGGTCCATGTCGGCGAGCTCGCGCAGGGGGGCCTGGAGATTCTTCTGTACGTCATTGCTGAGTGCCCGGAGGGGCGAAACGTAGAGGACGCGGGTTTCGTTGGGCAGCATGGAGCCCTGGCGGGCGAGGCTGTCGATGGCGGAGAGGAATGCGGCCAGCGTCTTGCCTGTGCCGGTGGGAGCGGCGATGAGGGTGTGCAGGCCTCGGCGAATGCGCGGCCAGCCTTCCCGTTGGGGTTCGGTAGGCTCACCGAAACGGGCGCTGAACCACCGCTCGATCGTGGGATGGAAGCCAGCCAGAGACATACCCGCAAGTATAGCCTCGGTTGGCGTTGGAAGGGCCTTTGGCGGGTCGCCTGGGTGGGGTCGCTGGCTTGTGGGGGCAAAAAAAGAGACGCGCACGCGACTTACGGTCTCGTGCGCGTCCTTTTATCCTGTTGCATCCTAGCCGGCTGGGCCGGCCAGGAAGGTTCGGCTTTACTCCTCAGCCGCGGCTTCGGCGCCGTCCTCGAACAGGTCGAACACGCCGTCGTTGTCCAGGACGAACTCGTCCGCAGCATAGATGGCGGTCGTCCAAAGCAGTTGCTGCCAGTCCAGACCCAGGCAGCCGCCGAACAGTGTCGCACCGCTCAAGGCCGCCAGCGCGGCACACTTCTTCATGTTACGCATCTGAAAATCTCCTTTTGAGAAACGGTTTGCGATCTCGCCTACCCGAGTAATGCCCTTAAGGGGACACTCCAGCAAGAAGCAAACTTGCCCCACCGGGTCACTACCCGGCGCTTCGGTACACCCATAAACGGCACAGGCACGCCCCGCGCCGGAGCCACACTTATCGCCACGATTTTGCCGAGTATCCCAACCGACTCAGCCGCGTCTCAAGCCCGGATGCCGGGCCCGAACCACTAAGTCGGCTTCTGATCGACGGCGACCGCCCGCCGTCCTCGAAACTTGTCGCGAGGGCCAATTCCCCGCGTCAAAACCCGGTCACAACGCCACTCCGCGGGTGCCACCTGCAACCACGGCATTGGATTCATTCGCGACTTCTACCCGCAGTCCCAGCGTCATCCGCGCCTAGAACGAACTGGCACTTGGGGCGTTATCGGGTTTCCCGTCGGCGGACCATGAAACTTTTCTCCCGCTTTGGACCCGCGCCAAAGCAAGGAAACACTCGGCCTGCCGACCGCCCCACACGACTTTGTCGCGTGGGCAAGCGAGCACGATGGTATAAGCATAAAAGCGTGTCAAGCCCCAAATCCCGGGGTAGGCGATTTTCGCCGTGGCAATTCCTGGCCAAGATGCGATATACTCACGTCGGGCGCTTCGGAGTTCGGCAATCCCATTGGCAGAACGCGGCCGACGGCGCATTCGTGATCTTCGTGTAAGTCTATTGTTTGCATAAGGTTGCGCGCTTTTAGCGCAAGCCACTTCTTGCGGTGTTCTGGCGCGAAGTTGCCTAATTTAACGGTTTAAGGTGTCGGTGACTGAGGACAAGGTTGCCAGCGAGGTGCCGGTAGGAGTCGTGGAACTGGACGGCCGCGGCGGTGGGGCTTGGCTGCGCGCTCCGGAGGTCAACTACCGCATTCGGCCCACAGACAGCACCGTCTCGCGGGAGTTGGTGCGCTCGCTGCGTCTGCGGGGAGGTGAGTCCATTGCCCTGAAGCCCGACGCGGCACCCAAGGGCCCGCGCTCCGTACTGTCGCGGGCCGAGGACATTGCCTCGATCAACGGTCTGCCGCTGGAACAGTACTTTGAGGCCAAGCCCTTCGAGGAACTTACGGCCATCGATCCGGCGGTGCCGGTGCGTTTCGAAACGCCGGGCGGTCCGCTCACCATGCGGGTCGTGGACCTGATGACCCCCATCGGCTTTGGGCAACGGGGGCTGATCGTCGCCCCACCGCGCACCGGGAAGACCGTGCTGTTGCACCAGATGGCGGCAGGAGTGGCGGCCAATCATCCCGACGTCTACATGATGGTGCTGCTGATCGATGAACGGCCGGAGGAAGTCACCGAGATGCGCCGCACCGTTCACGGCGAGGTGGTCTACAGCAGCAACGATCAGGACATCGCCAGTCACGTCCGCATTGCCCGGCTGATGATCGAGAAGTCCAAGCGTCTGGTGGAGGCGGGGCGGGACGTATTCATGCTGCTCGATTCGCTCACCCGTGTGGGTCGGGCATTCAACGCGGCCATTCGCACCAGTGGGCGGATCATGTCGGGGGGATTGGACATCCGGGCCCTCACCGAGCCCAAGGCCATCTTCGGCGCTGCGCGGAAGGCGGAGCACGGCGGGTCGCTGACCATCATCGCCTCCGCGCTCATCGATACCGGCAGCCGCATGGACGAGGTCATCTTCAATGAGTTCAAGGGCACGGGGAACATGGAGATCATGCTCTCGCGGGAGATGGCCAACCGGCGGGTCTGGCCGGCGATTGACCTGAACGCCTCCGGCACTCGCAAGGAAGAACGGCTGCTGACGCCCGCGGCGCTGGCTGTGTCCCACAAGATCCGCCGCAGCCTCATCGACCGAGACCCCATCCGCGCCATGGAGCAGCTCACCGCGGCCCTGGCCAAGTTTCCCTCCAACGCCGAGTTCGTCGGCAAGTTTGACGAGCGCATGTGGCGGTAGCCCGGGGGCTTGCCTACCACGATCAATCTTCGCCCGGCGAAACGATGTCGGGCCCCCAGTGGCCCAGTTCCTCGCGCCATTCGGTGGCTTGTTCGGTGTGTGCGTGACCGTCCTCGGCGGCATCCCATTGTTCGTACAAGCTGATCATGTGATCAATCAGCGTTCGCACGTTCCCTCTGGTAGCCGGGGCCATAACCGGATTTTCCGTGAGCGCGTCGTAAGCGCTGTGGAGCAAGAGTTCGGCTTCAGCGTAATCCTTTTTTCCACGCAGCAGGGTAGTGAGATCCGCGCAGGTTGCGGTCAGATGGGCCTTGAGAACTGCTTCATTCGGAAAGGTGGCGATTCCCTCTAATTGGAGGTCCATGGCGGCACGGTACGCTGCCGCCGCCTCTTCGAGGCGCTCTGCGCGCGCCAGCATGTGGGCCAGCTGCCAGGTGGTGTAAGCCTGCTCCTGGAGGTAGAACGCATTGCGAGGATCGTCCTCGTACAGCCCGGCATACAGGTTGATGGCCGCCGCCAGGTGCTGTTCGGCCTCGTGAATCGAGCCGAGTTTTTCCAGTACTTCGGCAAGTAGACGTCGGCTGAACGCCTGCTCCTGTCGAAAGAACCGTACCTCCGGGAACTCTTCACCTGCCTCTTCGAATACATGCAAGGCCTCGCGCACGACTACCTGAGCGAGATCGGGGTCGCCGGTTTCAGACAACGCATGGGCGAGCTGCCACTGGCTGTGGCCCAGACGTACCCGATAGTCGCTGATGTCTGGATGAAACTGGATCAATTCTTTCCATGTGGCGATTGATTCATCGAGCGAGAGGATAGCCTCATCGAGCAAGGGCCCGGCTTCAGCCGCTTTTCCCTGTTCACGAAGAACGCCAGCCAAGTTCTCTTGCGCGGCCCCGAGCCCGACGCGAAACTCCGGCATATTTGGGTACACCGCAGCGCGGTCTTTGTAGAATTCGACGGCTTGCCGAGCGATTTGCCCGGCCTCCGCTGTTCTGCCTTCGGACTTGAGCAGCTCGATGAGGGCGCTGCGGCTTTCTCGGATTCCCCAAGAGCCGTCGGACCAGCCCAATCGATTGGGGAGATCGGGGCCGAGCTTTTCAAAGCGCTCGATCGCGTCGCGTAGGCGGGGTTCCGCGTCCTGTGGTCGGTTCGCCAACCAGAGGGTGCGTCCCAGGCCGCTATCGATGTGGGCGACGAGGAATCGCATATCCTCTCTGTGGTCACCCTGGGCGGTGGCCATGGACTTATGGTAGGCGGTGATCGCCTCCTCGAACCGACCGGCGTCGCGCAGCCGATTGGCCTGCTCCCATGAAGACCAGCCTAATACGCGTCGGGCATCGAGATCCTCTGGCCGCTCGGCCAGCACCGTCTCATAGCGCTCCACGGCTTGCCGAAACGCTTCCGCCGACTCTTGTCCCCTCCCGAGGTCGCGGAGCAGCTCACCCCGGTTATGCCACGCCTGGGCGAGTTCCGATTGGCGATCAAGTCGCTGAGCGTCGTCGGTGGATTCCGTCAACCGTTTTTCGAGCACCTCGACCGCGTTCCGAGAAATCTCCTGCGCCTCGTCAGCCAATCTACTGGCCTCATCGGGTCTGCCGTTTAGGCGATTGGACCTTGCGAGATTTCTTAGCGCGCCCACCAGGTGGGGAGCGCTTTCAGGCAGGCGCGCACGCAGTTCGGGAAGCCGAGTTTGATCGAGAGAGTCAGCGGCCCGATAGTCGCCGAGTTGCGCCAGGATGTCCCTGAGCACATCAAACGCCCGATCGCGCCGCCAATGCGGTAAGGGTTCAGCCACGGCCTTCTCGGCCAGCGGGCGGGCCTCATGCAGCCGGCCAGCCTGACGGAGCATGTTGGCCAGACTGAGCAGGGCATCGCCGAGGTAAAGATGATAGTCAACCTCGTCCGGGTATGCGCTTCTACCCTCTTCCAGGAGGTCGATTACATTGCGGTAGAGCTTCTCCGCCTCCTCGCGCCGCCCGGTGGTTTCAAGGAGTTCGGCAAGTCTCCTCTGGCCGTCACGCCAATCTAACACTACAGCGCTAGTTCTGCTCAAGCGAAATGGTTGAGCAGGCCGATGCCATCCTCCAACCGAAAGGAGGTGTGGCATGACGGCGGAGCAGGT
>SBAX01000027.1 GCA_005240095.1 Phycisphaera mikurensis | reverse complement strand
GTCTCCGGCCGAGCAGGCCCTGGCCAGAAGTCCGGCGGGCGCCGCTCAGGTACAGGAGTTCCATCGACAACTGTTCACCGACGCCGCCGACTCGTTGCGGGCGGAGATCAAGAGAATAACGGGCGTCGAGGTTCGCGAGGCGAGTGCGGAGGTCGAGCCTGTCGCCGGCAGCATCTTGAAGGCGTTCGCGAACGGCACGATGGTGCAGGTGTTCCTGCTCGCCGGCACCGTACCCACGGAAATCTGGAGCGGGGATGTACTCATCGACCCATTACGAGAAGGGAGGCTCAAACATGCTGGTCTTGTCGAGGAAGAACGATGAGTCCGTAGTCGTTGGAGGTGGAGACTGTTTCGAGGAAATCGTGAGAGTCACAGTGCTTGAGATCAGTGGGGGGAATGTAAGGCTTGGTTTCGAGGCCAGTCGGACCGTTCCCGTTCACCGGGAAGAAGTGTGGGAGCGAATCTGCGCGACCAGCCGGCGCGATCCTCCGCTGGCGAGCACCGCCGGGAAGGTGCTTTCCGGAGGGGAAAAAGGAACCGGCTGCGGGCAATCTGAAGGGGATGGCGGGCCGTCTAATGAGCACGCGATGGATCGGTTTTTGAGCGGGGGTTCGATGATCTGATGAGAATGGATGCCCCGATAAAACAGAAGGAGCCACACAAATGAAGTTCATCCATGTTCCCGCGGTTTTGGTCGTCTTGGGGGCGCTGAATTGGGGCCTCGTCGGCTTGTTCCACTTCGACGTGGTGCTGGCCGTGCTGGGGGACGCAACCGTGCTGAGCCGGTTCGCCTACCTTGCGGTGGGCGCGGCAGGCCTGTTTCAGATCCTGCAGTGGACGGTCCGTGAGCCGCGCGCGGTAGGTGCGCGTGCCACCAGGCCGGGCCGGTTCGCATAGTGTCAGGCGGGACTCGGTGGCGAGTCCGCAGTTTGGTGTGGGGAACAGGGAGGTGCACAGTTGTTCATTTGGCCGAATGCCGACCGCGAGGAACCAGGTGCGCCCGTAGGCACGCCGGATGGCCAATATGATACGTCGTCGGGGGACTCTTGCTGGGTGCGGCAGTATCTGCAGTGGTGCGAGGCCGCCGCCGGCGTTTCGCCTGAGGCCATCAGCCGGCCACGGTCGGGCACCGTACGCGGAGCCCATGCCTCGCGAATCGAGCGGGCGATTGCGATCACGCGACCTCGGGGGCAGGGTACAATCCGGACGCTGGACGGCGAAGGGATGACACTATTAGGACGGCATTTACCAATCGCATGATTGGAAAACTGCGAGAACTGTTTCCGGAAGGCACGCCGGTCATCCTCAAGGAAGGGTCGACGATGCGTGAGAGGACACTCGTGCCTGCGGTGACGATTGGAACTGTCGTGGAATGGAAGTGCCAGACCACCGGCGCATGGTATTCAGGGAACGGCCATGCGAAGGCAGCGAGTGCGGGCGGAAAACTTCAACTTCTTCGACTGCGATTGAGGAAGGCCGATGGGGAGATTACGGATGCGATCATCGACGACCTCACGAGCATAGCCAAGTTGGAGGCGCGATAGATGATGGCCAATGAAAAAGACAGGCTCCTGGCGCTCTTCGTCCGCGATACACGCTGGTGCCAGGATGCCGAGGCCCGCGACGTGTGCGGCGCCGCGGTGCGATTCAGCGACCCCGGAGCCACCGCCTGGGACATCACGGGCGCGATGTGTTGCCTGTTCGGTTGGAAGCGGGCGTGCATCCTGTTTGGTCAGCTTGAGCGGCACATTCACAAGAGAAGGCCTTTCTATGGTAACCGGAATGAAGCGATTCAATCCATGATCACCTTGCAGGCTTTCAACGATCGGCCGGAGACGGTGTTCGAGTTTGTGATTGCGATGTTGAAGACGATGCCTGTTTGGGCCGGAGTGCCGCGTCCATCGAATGGCCGAGCCGCGCGGTCGTAGAAGAAGAAGCGACGATTCTTTCAAAAGAAGGCCAATATGCCAAGATCAAGAAGCTCCGGCGGAAGGCGTGAGGGCGAAAGCGCAAGACGTGAGGGAGAATCAGCCCAATCATCCCCTGGCGGCGGGGAAGGTGCTTCGGGGCCGGCGACGCCCAATGCAGTTGACTGCAGAGCGGCGGATGAGCGACGATGGAACAACCAGGACGTTCCCGCGTCGCTTCCGGAGAAAGACAAGCCGCCGACTTTAGAGTAGATCGCGTTAGAGAGGACGAGAACATGGAACTGCCCCGTCGTGCCAGAGGCGACGAACTCCTGCAACCCGGAGAGCTGACAACCCTCCGCCAGCGAGTCCGCAGGCTCGCCCGGCGGCACGATCTGGCGAGCGTGATTGCCTGCGCCTTCGATCACCGAACGCGCATGCTGCCGTTCATCTACGCCGACCTGCATATGGCCCCGGCCGGCGTGCGAGCCATCGGTTCCGCGATGGCGGACGTTGGTTTCGACCAGACCCGGATCGTGCTTCAGCAGTGGAATCGCAACTTCCGGCCCGCCCACATGCGCCTGGACGGACGCGTCCCCGACATCTTCATGGTGTCCAGCATGCAGATTCACTCTGCAGCCTGCCGCGCGCTCATCCGCGACGCCTGCACGATCGACCCGGCATTTCGCCCCTTGATCATTGCCGGCGGCCCGAAGGTCAATTACGAACCGTGGGCCGTCTTCGGCGGTGATCCTCTCGATCCCTGGGGCGCGGACGTAGCCGTGACCGGCGAAGAGTTTGTGCTGCTCAGCCTATTGGAGATCCTGCTTACCGAACGGGCCGGGCAGGAATCGTTGCGGGCCACGTTCTTGCGAGTGCGAGATGCCGGCATTCTCGAGGACGTGCCCGGGCTCGTGTTTGCGAACGCCGGAAGGGACGGCGTTGCGGAAAGCCTCGTGGATACCGGCGTCCAGCGTCTTTTGGCTGATCTCGATGAGTTGCCCCACCCGGTGCTCGGATACCGCCTCCTGGAGCCCCCCAGCTCCCGTACCACCCTCGCTTCCCAGCCTCTGCCGGCCGGCCGAGTGCGGCGGTACAGCCCCATCGGGTCGCTGGTCATGACCTTCGGCTGCAAGTTCGCCTGCCCGTATTGTCCCATTCCCGCCTACAACCAGCGCCAATACCGCGTCAAGAGCGGGCCGCGCATCGCCGATGAGTTTCGTCGCATTCATGACCATTACGGCATCCGAAACTTCTTCAGCGCCGACGACAACTTCTTCAACCACAAAGCTCGGACCCTCGAAATCGTCGAATCGCTGGCTCGAACCGAGATCGCAGGCGTGCCCATCCGCAAGCGAATTCGCTGGGGGACCGAGGTGACGGTACATGACACCTTGCAAATGCGGGAGCACCTGTCCACGGTTCGCAAAGCGGGAGTTCGTTCGTTATGGCTGGGCGTGGAAGACATGACCGCCACCCTGGTCAACAAAGGCCAAAGCGTGGGCAAGACCGTCGAGGCGCTGCAACTGCTTGCGAAACACGGCATCTCCCCCATGCCCATGATGATGCATCACGACGAGCAACCCCTGGTCAGCCGCGGACCCAAACCTTACGGGCTGCTCAACCAGATTCGCCTGCTCCGCAAAGCCGGCGCCGTCAGCATGCAGGTCCTCATGCTCGTGCCCGCAACGGGATCGAAGCTCTTCGCGGGAACGTATACCTCGGGAATGGCCTATGACAGCGTGAGCGGCCGGAAAGTCGAAGAGCACATGCTTGGCGGGAATTATGTGATCGCCTCGCATCACTCCAAGCCCTGGCGCAAGCAACTCAATCTCCTTCTGGCGTACGCCTATTTCTATAATCCGTTCCGGCTCCTGCTCGCAGTCCTTAAGCCTAAGAGCAAGCTCTATTTCGCAGACGCCGTCTGGCAGGGGCTGGGGATGTGGGGCCTCGTACAAACGGCGCGACGAACGCTCGGCTGGAACCTGCGACTTTGGCGAGGAGTGATACGGCGCAAGACGGGTCCGCCCATCAGTCCTATTCCGATGCGCGGCGCCGCAGGGGTGGCCGCTGACCACGCCCTTCCGGGAACCCCCCAGCCTGAGGATCGCGAAAAGACGCGCTCGACTCGAACACTCGATGATCACATCGTCGTAGCCCTGCCGGTTCTTTCCGAGGGAAGTGCGCCATGGGCGCCGACCATGGGAGTGAACGCCTGATGACGAACGGGAATCCTGGAATAGGAACTGCGGCTCACGTGCGGGAGATCGCCAAGCAGGCGGAGGTCGAGCTTGCGATCCTGCTCGGTGTCGAGCAGTCGCTGCGACTCGCCCTACAGTGGATGACCCGAGATCGCGGAAACAGCCATAAACTCTCCACCTTGCGCTTCGCAGCGCGGTCTTTTGAACGCCACCTCGTGCGCACGCGCGTACTTGCAGACGTGGGCGGCTACATGCATTTGATCACCGATGCCGACCCTCATTTGGCCGGGGAGGTCAGCGTCTTGAGAGAGGTTCGGAAGGAGCTTCAAGCCAACTTCGAACGAATCATACTCCAATTGGAGTATGTCTCCGCCGATGACGCCGTCTCCCTGGGGCAGGTGTGCTCGGAGATGGAGCGCTACCTCGCGGATTTGGAGAAGCACGGCCAGAAAGAGATGAGATTGCTCCAGCACTCCTTCGCCCAGGATGAGGGAGGCTCCGGGTGACGCTTCTCGTGCCGAGATGATTAGTTGGGCTCACCTCGGCGGTGATCCCGTTGCTGCATAGAAAGGACGAGCGTGTGAATCGATGAACTTGAACCTTTCGCCGGCTTTGGCGCAGATTCCGGGGGTCTCCGGCTGGTGGATCGTCGTCGGCATCGCCGCCTTAGTCGGCTGCGCGATCCTGGTCCTGGTCGCGCAGTTCTTCAATCTCTGGCTTCAGGCCTTCATGAGCAACGCGGGTGTGACCTTGTACGAACTGATCGGCATGCGCCTCCGCAAAGTCGATCTGTCCGCGATCGTGTCCGCGAAGATCCAGCTTGTCAAAGCGGGCATCCACGAGATCAACACCAATGATCTGGAAAGTCACGCTCTGGCCGGCGGGCGCGTCACCAACGTGACTAGAGCCATGATCGCTTCCAACCGGGCCGTGCTGGCCTTGGATTGGAAGAAGGCGTGCGCCATCGACTTGGCCGGACGGGATATCACCGATGCCATCAATACCAGCGTGAACCCCAAGGTGATTGACGTGCCCCACTCGCAGGGGGAGAGACAGTCGATCGACGCCGTGGCGATGGACGGAATCCAGGTCAAGGCCAGGGCCCGAGTGACGGTTCGCACCAACATCGCACAGCTCATCGGCGGCGCCACGGAAGAGACCATCATCGCCCGAGTCGGAGAGGGCATCGTCAGCGCTATCGGCTCGTCCGAAACGTACAAGGCCGTGCTCGAGAATCCGAACCGCATCAGCAAGGCGGTTCTCGCCAAAGGCCTCGACTCCGGGACCGCTTTCGAAATCCTGTCCATTGACATCGCCGACTTGGATGTTGGTGAGAACATCGGGGCTAAGCTCCAGCTCGACCAGGCCGAGGCCGACAAACGTCGGTTCCAGGCGGAGGCGGAGAAGCGCCGAGCCATGGCCATCGCCCAGGCCGCGGAGAACCGGGCCAAGATCGAGGAGAACCGCGCTCTGGTCATGCTCGCCGAGGCGGAGATCCCCGCGGCCATGGCCGGGGCTTTCCGGCACGGTAACTTGGCCCTCATGAATGGGCGACCGGCGCCGCGCGCCGGATGACTTGCTCCTATGGCAACTGAGCGGCCCCAATGACGTCCAAACAGCGCGATGTCGTCTTCCAACGCTGGAGTGGCGAGATACGCCGGGAGACTCGGGACTTCGCCTCGCTGGAAACCATCGGCGCCCGGGCGATGACCGATTCAGACGTGCGCGATGACGACTCGCTGCAGGCCATGATCCGATCCCTCCTCCAGCAGCGGCGCGATGAACTGGATCAGGAACTGCGCTATGAGAAGGCCTCGACCGCGCCCCCGCCGGTCCAACCCAAGCGCCGGTCGACGTCCGCATCCATTTCTGTACGCTATAGTTCGCCGATACCCACGGAGGACATTCGTGCGGGCTTCAACCGGTTGGCCCTCTCCCTTTGCGAATCGCTGGAGCGCGGCAGCGAGATCGGAGGCATCTTCGAGAAGATGCGAACTCTTCAAGAGGCAAACCCTCAACTGATTCCCGCGGCCGTGCTTGTGGAGTACGAGCTGAGAATCGAAGCGCTCCGCGCCCGCCGTGAACGCCTCTGCGAGCGGATCATTGAACTCACGCAAGAAGGCTTGATCGCGTCTCGCAGCGGAAACGAACCGGAGTTGGGGCGGGTGACGCGTGAGCTCACCGCGATCCAGGCGGCTCACCCGTCGCTACCCAGTGAGGCAGGACTGGAACGAATTCGGGTCGAAGCTCGCCGTGCCGCTGACGAACGGAGCCGCGCTGCGGCGGAGCGAAGTCGTGCGGCCGACGAGCGGAACCACCAGCACTCCACGACCCGAAAGGTCCTCGAGCGCCAGCAGGCCGTCACCGCGGAGATCGGGAAGCTCGCTGCGGCCGTACAGGAATTCCGTAACGCGGCATGCACGATGCCCGCGGGAGGCGAGGAACTCCGCGAAGCTGAGGCGGCATACCTGCGGACCATTCGTGAAGTTCGGTTCTATGACACCGAGTGGTTCACCGGCGTTGTTCTGGAGATGGCTGATTTGATGGCGGAATGGACTCTTCCGCCGCTAGGGGCAGAAAGCCAGATCGACCGCTTCTTAGCACTACAGCGCTAATTGTCATGGCGTTTGAGTCGTGAGGTTTTGGCGGTGCGGTTGCGGGCTTGGTGGTACTGGATGATGCGGGCGGTGCG
>SBAX01000233.1 GCA_005240095.1 Phycisphaera mikurensis | reverse complement strand
CCGTACGCTCGCTGCTCCGAGGAAATGAGTAACCTTCTCCGTTCCCACAGCGGGAAGTCTCTCACTCGCCGATTCCCAACAACCCCGAGCTATACAGCCTCTCCCACACAGTCTTTGCGGAGAACAAGGATGCCCTGGGTTGTTTTGTTCATTGCAGGTTTGTTCGAAGTCGCCTGGGCCGTGGGGCTCAAGTACACCCACGGGTTCACGCGCCTGGGCCCCAGCGTGTTTACGGTCATCACCATGATCGCCAGCTTCTGGCTGCTGGCTCTCGCGGCACGGAGCCTGCCCCTGGGCACGGCCTATGCGGCGTGGACGGGCATCGGCGTCATCGGAACCACGACCCTGGGCATTCTTCTCTTCGAGGAGCGCGCCGATTGGGCGAGACTGGCGTGCATCCTGCTGATTCTCGTGGGCATCGTGGGCTTGAGGGTCACGGCGCGAGCATAGCCGTTCAAGCGCCGCCCACAAGGGGCGACGCTACGCACGAGTCTGAAACGGATGCGTGACACAATCGGCGGGTCAATTCGACACCGTTGTGCATGGGAGGGCGAGGCTCCTGCCGAGCCGTAGGCGCCGCAATCGTCGCTTGGGTGCGGCTCGCCGGGAGGCTCGCCCTCCCGACGGCACCGCCGGAACTGCCACGGACCCGTCTGAAAACCGCCTACTTCTTTCCCAGAGCTCGCTGGCGGGCGAAGAATTCGCGGAGGAGGTCGGCGGACTCATCGCCGAGCACGCCGGGTTGCACCTGCACGCGGTGATTGAGCCGCGGATCGGTGGGTATATTGTAGAGCGAGACACACGCTCCGGCCTTGGCATCCAAAGCGCCAAAGACAAGTCGCGGAATCCGGGCCAGCACAATGCCGCCGGCACACATGGAGCAGGGTTCCAGGGTGACGTAGAGCGTGCAATGCTCTAGCCGCCAGCTCTGCAGTTCGGAGGCGGCAGCGGTGATGGCGATCATCTCTGCGTGCGCGGTAGGGTCGCTTAGGCGCTCTCGCTGATTGTAGCCTCGGCCGATGATGCGGTCCTCGTGGACGACCACCGCACCGATGGGCACTTCCTCCTGGTCAAGGGCCTCCCGCGCCTCGGCCAGCGCCGCCCGCATGAAGTATTCGTCAGATTTCACCGAGAAATTCCAGGCGCCTTTTGACCTGCCCGCGGTCCGCCGACCAGTCGATCTGGATGAGGCCCTGGATTTTCGTCCGCAGCCGCTCGGCCACGGAAAGGGCGAAAGCCAGGCGTTCCTCGTCCGTGCCCGGATGATACACGGGATCGGGCAGCGACCAGTGCACGCTGACAGGGCTTTCCGGAAAGACCGGGCAGGCCTCCGTCGCGGCCGCGTCGCACACCGTGATCACGGCGTCCACCGCCTGACCGGCAAAGCAGTCCCAGCTCTTGGAGCTCTGCCCTTCAAGGGGAATATCCATGCGCCGCATCGCCTCTATGGCCAGGGGATGCACGAAGCCCGCCGGGTGCGAGCCGGCGCTGAGCGGTTCGAAGCGCGGGCCGCCCAGATGACGCAGGATGGCCTCTGCCATCTGCGACCGGCAGGAGTTCCCCGTGCACAGGAAGAGCACACGAATGGGGCGAGCTTGAGTCATTGCCACCTCACGAGGAGGCGAGAGCCTCATGAGAAGAGCGGAGGCGTCAATGGTCGACGCCTCCGCTTTACTGCCCTTCAGAAGTCAACCGCCGTCGCTATTGTCCTACGGACAAACCTGAGCGGCAAGGTCGGCGCAAACGTTGTCCCAGCCCGTGTCGCAGCAGAAGGGATCCTCCGCGCACACCAGGCGGCAGCAGGAGTCGTCGCTGCAACCGGGAGACACGTGCTGGGTGAGGCAGCTGTCCGTCGTCCGCCCGCAGGTCAGGAAGCATGCCGACTCCGCCTCGTTCACGCAGGTGGCGTCCCACTCCTGCAGACAGCAGTAGGGATCATTGCGGCAGACCGTGTTACAGCAGTCCACATCCTCGCAACCTGGAGTGCTGTCGGGAACGCTGCACAAGCCGGTTCGCGGAGCACAGGACGCGAAGCTGCCCGTGCAGATACCCTGGGCCTCACCGGCACAGGTCGCGTCCCATTCCACGTCGCAGCAGAACTGGTCGAGGTCGCAGGTCGCGCCGCAGCAGGTGGCGTCGCTGCAGCCGTTCCCGGTGTGCGCGGTGAAGCAGTCCCCGCTTCCGGCCGGACAGTCTTCCGTGTTGCATCCGATGGTCAGCCGTCCGTCGCCCGTTTCGTTGAGGAAGCCGCCCACGCGAACCATGTACTGCTGGCCGGCCGTCACGCTTACGGTCACGCGCGACTGCACGTTCTCCACCCCGCGCCCGCAGTCATCATCGCTGCAGGCCAGCGGCGGCACCGTCGGGCACCCGCATCCGTTGTAGACCGCAAGCTTGGTGTCGTAGTTGCTCCCGCAGAGGCTGAAGAACGCCGTGCCCGTGCAGGAGGCCGTATAGCAGTACCAGATGTCCGAGTTCACCTGCGTGCGACCGAAGAAGTTGCACATGGTGGGCTCGTCCGGACCGTCGGTGTTGGCTCCCACGTTGCTGAACGCGCGAGTGCCGTCACCAACCGAGGCGGGCGAAGCGCAAAGATCGTTGTTGGTAGGCTCATTCTGGCATGTGGGGCTGCAGCCGTCGCCCGGCGCGGTATTCCCGTCGTCGCACTGTTCGCCGGTCTCCAGGTTGCCGTTTCCACAGACTGCGCCGGGAGGAGGCGGACCACCACCGCCCCCGCCGGTCACCGGACATCCAGTGGTGTCCACGGCAGTGCGGGGCACGGTGTCGGGGCATTCGTCGACGGCGTCGCTTACGCCGTCGCTGTCGTCATCAAGCT
The DNA here is from genome assembly GCA_005240095.1 of Phycisphaera mikurensis. Lineage (GTDB taxonomy): Bacteria > Planctomycetota > Phycisphaerae > UBA1845 > UBA1845 > SBAX01. The sequence continues at coordinate 18,015 of SBAX01000233.1, read as the reverse complement.
GTTCAGGAGAGCAGCCGTTGTCATCCACGGTCGCACCGGCCGTGGTGTTGGGGCATGCGTCGTCCTCGTCCACGACGCCGTCGTTGTCGCCGTCAGAGGGAGGCAGTGGACAACCGACGTCGTCCACCAGCGCCCCCGGTTCAGTATCGGGGCATTCGTCGACGGTATCGCGAACGCCGTCGCCGTCCGAGTCGCCGGGGCTGGGTTCTCCTTCTTCCTCGAAGTTGGCGGTGATGGTGGTCACCACGGTGGCGTCGACCGTAATGGTGGTCGCCGAGGGATCGTCTACGTCGGCGCCTGTCCATCCGACGAAGACGAAGCCTTCGGCGGCAACGGCCGTGAGCGTGACCATCTGTCCGTCGGCGTCTTGCTGGACTGACCCGCTGCCCGTGGGCGTGATGACCACAGTTACCTGATGACCGGGCGGCGGCTCATTATCGTTGCCATTGTCGTCCGGTGTCTGCGGCGGGCATCCGCCCATGGACAAGGCTGCCACGCCCGCTAGGACGAGAAGACAATAGTTCCGCCGATTCCAACCGCATGCGAACTTGTGCACGCCTGATCTCCCCAATCGAAGTGATTACCGACCGCGCTCAAGGCTTCAATCCCGCAACCGGTCGTCCACTCGCGTCCAACTGTATGCGCCCACCAAGGTTCAAGGCAAGGGTTTGTCCGATATCCAAGCCCGCCTTATCGGGGAGGAGCGGCTGAGGCGAGAAGTGTCGTTTTTTCCGGTTTTTCGAGGCCGATCGGTGTAGCGCCGCAGCGACGGGTCCCTGACGGCCTTGAAATCGCCCCCGGCACGCTCTACGGTAGACTTCATGATGCCCGAGGATCATTCTCGCGTCGGCGTAGGGTTCGATATTCATCGCCTGGTCGAGGGGCGCCGACTGGTGCTGGGCGGGGTTGTGGTACCGTACGAAAAAGGCCTCCTGGGGCACAGTGATGCGGACGTAGTCCTGCACGCTCTGACGGACGCGATTCTCGGGGCTGCGGCCATGCCCGATATCGGCGAGATGTTCCCCGATACGGACCCTCGCTACAGGGACGCCGACAGCCGCGAGTTGCTCACCGAGGTTGTAAACAAGGTCGCCATGCGGGGATTAAGCGTGGGCAACACGGATGTAGTCGTACACGCGGAAGCGCCCAAACTATCCGCTCACAAGCGGGACATGATCGGAACGATCGCCAAGTTGCTTGGCGTGCCCGCGGAGTGCGTGAGCGTAAAGGCCAAGACCAACGAGGGGTTTGGAGCCATCGGTTGCGGCGACGCCATCGCCTGCACGGCCGTGGTTCTGCTCGTGCGCCGATCCGAGCCTCAGTTACCGGCACGTAGTACGCGCACCGAGGCCGGCGCGCACCGCCTCCCCCCTTACGAAGGGGGGATGAAGGGGGGTTGAAGCGTTCTATGCCGCAACGAATGAATTCAAGCGAGGTTCGCCCCGTATGAGCCTGACTGTTTACAACACGCTGACGCGAAAGAAGGAACCGTTCGAGACCGTCCGCCCCGGCAAGGTGGGCATCTATCTTTGCGGGCCGACGGTGTACAAGCCCAGCCACATCGGGCACGCGGTGGGGCCGATCATCTTCGACGCCATCAAACGCTACCTGGTCTTCCGCGGATACGAGGTCACCTGGGTGGTCAACATCACCGACGTGGACGACAAGCTGATCGTCGAGGCGGCCAAGCAAGGCATCACTACCTTCCAGCTCGCGGAGCGGGTCACCGGCGACTACTTCGCGGCCATGAAGGTGCTGCACGTGGATGGCATCGACCTGACCCCCAAGGCCTCCGAGCACATCGGCGACATCATCGACATCATCCAGCGGCTCATCGATCGCGGCTGTGCGTACGCGTCGAAGGGCGACGTGTATTTCGACGTCACCAAGGACGCCGACTATGGCAAGCTCTCCAACCGCCGCGTGGACGACCAGGAGGGCCAGCGTGACCTGCAAAGCGGCGAGAAACGCAACCCCGGCGATTTTGCGTTATGGAAGGCGGCCAAGCCTGAAGAACCCGACGAAGTGAAGTTCGATTCGCCGTGGGGCGAGGGGCGTCCGGGCTGGCACATCGAGTGCTCGGCCATGGCCCAGCGCTATCTCGGCGAGACCTTCGACATCCACGGCGGCGGCATGGACCTGATCTTCCCGCATCATGAAAATGAAATCGCCCAATCGGAAAGCGCCAACGGCAAGCCCTTCGTGAAATACTGGCTGCACAACGGGCTGACGCGAGTCAACACCAAGAAAATCTCCAAGTCCGACGCCAGCCCCGAGATGCAGGCCGCTCTTACGAAGATGACCCTGCACAACCTGCTGGCCGAGTATCCCGGCGAGCTGGTCCGGTTCTTCGTGCTCAGCACGCATTACCGCCGCCCGATCGAGTACTCCGCCGAAGAATTCGACAGCAAGAAGAAGGGTTTAGACACGTTCTATCGTCTGTTCGAGCGGGTGGAGCGCTTGTGCAGTCAGTCGCCCTATGAGTGTGCATCCGGGTTTTCATCGGAGATCGGGCCCGACTTTCCGGAGGCCACCGGGGACCACGTGCTCGCGGCCGGAGAACGGGTACGCGAGCTGGGTCTTCGATCTCCGGGACTCGTGACGGCGTGCGGACAGTATGCCAAGGCCTTCACCGACGCCATGGACGACGACTTCAACACAGCCGGGGCCATCGCAGCGCTCTTCGAACTGGCCACGGCCATCAACCGCTTCATCGAAGAAGAGAAACTCGAATCCCAGCGCTCCGAAGCTTCAACCCCTCTCCCTCCCAGGGAGAGGGGCAGGAGTGAGGGTCAGGACGGAGGTCCCGCCGACGTGCTCGGGGCCGCCGCCCACCTGATCGATCTGGGCCGCCTCATTGGACTGTTCCTGGATCCCCCGCCCAAGCGGACGTCCGGCGACGACGGCGTGGCGGACAAGGCCATGAAGGTTCTCATCCAGGTCCGCCAGCACCTTCGCAAGAAAAAAGACTTCGAGTCCGCCGACCTCATCCGCAACCTGCTGTCCGAGCAGAAGATCACCCTCGAAGACCGGCCCGACGGGACAACCTGGCGGCACGAGGGGTGACGCGAGGAACGATCCAGAATGGCGCGATGGCTGTTTAGAATCGTATTCGGCGTCGCGGCCGTCGGGTCCGTCTCTGCATGGGTCGGTAGCTACATCGGCCATGATGCAAGCCTGGGGCCGTTCGATGACCTGGTGGTGGAGAGGGGCTTTTTCGTCACTCGCGGAGTCGCCACCCTTCGCTGGACTCGATGTCCGGACTGCAAAGCATCGTCCGGGCACGAGCCAACGTGTAAATGGGACGGAATACAAGTCTGCGAAGTTCACCCGGTATCCCATGTGCAGTTTGCGGGCTTCCGGTGGCGCGAACGCGCTGCGGCGGACCGACAATGGTTCGTGTTGAGCATTCCTTTTTGGTTCCCCACGCTGCTGTTCTCAGGGCTGGCTATTTGGACGCCGGTTTGGTGGTGGCGTCGCCGCAGGCGAGGCCTGTGTACCAAGTGCGAGTATGACCTGACCGGCAACATATCGGGCATCTGCCCGGAGTGCGGAACGGCGTTGTCAGGTCAAAAGGAATCGTCGCTCGGGCGAGAACCACAGCTGGACCCAGTAGAGGACCAATAGCCGAACCCGCGGCGAAGCGTAGAACTGATGTGCCTGCTTGGCCGATACCAGCCGCCGCGTAGCAATGCGGAACTCGAGCTGGAAAAGCGACTCCGGCGGCACGTGGACATTCTCGCCGGATTGATTGGTCCACGGCATATCGCCAAGCCTAATTCGCTGGACGCGGCGCGGGCATACATTGACCGAGAATTCACGGAGATCGGCGATCATCCCCAGCGGCAAGCGTATACCATCGGCGCAGCAGAGGTAGCCAACGTCGTCGTGGAGCGGCCTGGGATCAAGCGGCCTGGCGAGATCGTGTTGCTCGGCGCGCACTACGACACCGTCCCGGAGACACCGGGCGCGGACGACAATGCATCGGCAGTGGCGATGCTTCTCGAAGTCGCGCGGCTTCTGCGCGGCGTGCCGACCGAACGCACACTTCGCTTCGCCGCCTTCCCCTGCGAGGAGCCGCCGCACTTCTATACCGACACGATGGGCAGCCAGCAGTATGCCCGCGCCAGCCGCGAGCGAGGTGAGAAGATCATCGGCATGATCTGCCTGGAGATGGTGGGCTACTATTCCACGGGCCCGGGCAGCCAGGGCGTTCCACCGCTCATCCCCCGGGTGTTGCACTGGGCATTCCCCAAGAAGGGCGACTTCCTCGCTGCGGTCGGCAATCTGCGGTCCATTCGGTTGTTGCTCCCGTTTCACCGCGGGTTCAAGCGCTTCAGCCGGTTTCCCCTGTACTGCGTGGCCCTTCCCGAATGGATTCGCGAGATTCGTTTGTCGGACAACAGCTCGTTCTGGGATCAGGGTTATCCGGCGCTGATGGTGACGGACACCAGCTTCCTGCGAAACCCGCACTACCACCTACCGTCCGACACCCCGGAGACGCTCGACTATGGGCGCTTGACCATGTCAACCCTCGCAGTCGCAGCCGGAGTCAGCCATGTCGCAAAAGCGGTTGCGACGGCAGGCTGCGAGTCGTAAACCGATTGCCGATTCACACGATGCGGAAGTCGCGGCGGAGGAGGATGAGCCAGCCGAGGAGCCAAGTTCCGGCGCTTATGGAGAGCAGCACGGCCAGGTCCGCGAACGGAAACGCCCCTTCGTGAAGGATCTGATAGGGCCGGTAGTAGCTCAGCAGGCTCAGGATCGAAAGCTTGTCCACCAGGGCGTTGAAGGAAGACATCGAGCTGAGGAAGAACGAGACCAGGAGGACTCCGAAGGCGATTCCTATGGTCCGCCCGCGGCGATCGCAGAGCGCCGAGAGCAGCGAGGTCACGCCGCCAACGGTAAGGCCCAAGGCGTACAGGTTCAGCGTGATCCAGGCGAACGTCCGCGGGGAGCCGGGCCGATCCATGCCCGAGATCCAGCCGCCGATGAGGTTGCCCAGCAGTCCGGTACCGGCGATGAACAGAGCAGCGAGGACGAAGGCAAAAGCCTCGGAGAGAAAGACGGTCGTGCGAGTCACGGGCAGGGACATGAGCACGTCCACGGTCCCGCGATCGACCTCGCCGGCCGGGAATCGCGAGCAGATGACGATGGCCTGAGCCCATATGAGGGCCAGCACCAGCGGATGGACCCAACCGAGGAGCCCTAAGGCCGTGGCCGGCGTGACCGTGCCCACCTTCGTGCCCAGCAGGGCGGCGATGATCCGCTGCAGGAAGCTGAATTGCCCGAGCATTTCGCCGAATTCCTTCTGGAACGCGGGCAGAATCACGCCCAGCAGAAGCTCGAAGGCAAACAGACCGGCCGCGAACGCGAGCGTTCCGCCCCACACCTCCCGTGCCGCCTTCTGGATCAAACCAATGTTCATCGGCGCACCCCCTCTCCCTCCCAGGGAGAGGGCTGGGGTGAGGGTCCCAGCGATCGGCGCGCAGCCCTATCGACAGAGGAACTGTGATCTCCCACGTAGAAGCCCTGAAAGATCTGCCGCAAGTCCGGCGGCTCCAGCACGAAGTCTTCGATCGGCTGGGTAGCCGCCCAGCGCACCACGTCGGCCGCTGAGCCGCGGACTTCACCGCGCCACTGCAGCCCGCTACGGTCGCTCCACTCCACGCCATTCGCCGGTGTGGCACGGTTCGCACTATCGAGCGACTGCCACCTGACTGTCACCCGGCGGCTAGCTTGCGCTCGCAGGGCGTCGAGCGAGGCGTTGGCCACGAGCCGACCCTCCCGCAGGATAGCCACGTGGCTGCACAGGTCTTCCACTTCCGCGAGCGTGTGGCTGGAAAACAGAACCGTCGCGCCGTCCGAAACCGCCCTGCGAAGCAGGCCGTAGAGCGTTTCCTGGGTGAGCGGGTCGAGCGAGGCCGTGGGCTCATCGAGAATCAGCAGGCGCGGGGCGTGGGCCAGGGCGAGAACCAGGCCCAGTTTCTGCCGCGTGCCCCGGGACATGGCCCGCACGCGCAGATCGAGTTCGAGGCCGAACTGCCCCGCGAGATCCAGCCCGTGGCGAGTCATGTCGCGCCCGCGCACACGCCCGAAGAGTCGCAGGGCCTCGCGACAGGTGAGCCACGACGGCAATCGAAGATCGCCGGGCAGATACCCTACCTCCGCCTTCACCCGCTCGCTCTGCCGCCAGCAGTCCCAGCCAAGGACGTACGCCGTGCCGGCGCTAGGCTTGAGCAGCCCCATCAGCATGCGGATGGTGGTGGTCTTGCCGGAGCCGTTGGGCCCCAGGAAGCCGAACATCGTCGCTTGGGGCACCTCAAGGGTGATGGCGGTCACCGCGAGGCGAAGACCGTATCGCTTGCTTATGGCCTCAAGACGTATCACCGACATGGCGGGATTGTCGATGGTCGAGTCCCGGTTGTCGAATGCCGCGGCTACGATGTGACGGTCCAGTCCTCGCAGCGCACGCCGATGAACTGGAAATGGGCATCATGGCTGATCACCGTCAGATCATGCACCATCGCGATGGCAGCGATCCAAATGTCGTTTGTGGGCAGCGGACGACCGGTTGTCTGCAGTTGAACAAAGATAGCTGCAAACCGTTCGGCGACCCGAGAGTCAATCGGAATGATCTCAGTTGTCTGCTCGATGGCCTGGAGGTAGAGGGCGCGCAGTTCCGCCCTCCGAGGCGGATCGGGAACCAGCTCGACCCCCGCAAGAAGTTCAGCCTGGGCAACAACCGGCATGTAGAGCGACGCAGATCGGGGCAGCTGGCGGATGCGATTCACGACAGCGGCGTGACCACGCTGCAAGTAGCTCCAATGATTGGTGTCGAGAAGGTAGTTCAAGCTTGCGGATTCCAAAGCTCGGAATCGACTCGGCGACAGCGATTCGCGCCCCCAAGGACCACTTCTGCTTCCGGCGCAGTCAGCGTGCCGATGAGGCTCAGAACCGCTGCTGGTGACCCAGCACGTTCCCCCCCCTCGGGACGTATCTGCACCGTGACGCGGGTCCCGCTGGCCAGTTGGACGGGCTCATCTAGTTCTATGTGCCGACCATGCACTACGCCCTTCTGAGTCATGATTAATCTCCGAACTCAAGCCGGCTCTTGTCAATCTATCATATGCCAAGGCCCCGCCCTCGGCCAGCGCCGTGATGCCGACGAAGACTCTTACAGGAAGGCCGTCAGTTCGTGGCAGATGGCGTCGATGTCGTGTTCGGTCAGTTCGTGATGGAAGGGTAAGGCGATGGTGCGAGCGGCCACGGCCTCGCACACGGGGAAGTCGCCGGGCTTGTGGCCGAAGCGTTCGACGTAGAACGGCTGAAGGTGGATCGGGGCGAAGTAGTTGCTGCAGCCGATGCCACGAGCGGAGAGGGTCTTAAGGATGCGGTCCCGGTCGGTCTGGGTGTAGCGGTCGGCGAGCTTGATGACGAACACGAACCAACTGATCTCCTGGCCCGGGCGAACCTTCTGCAGGACCACGCGCTTCTCGTCGGCCAGGCGATCCCGGTACCAGCGATACACCTGCGACCGCGCGGCCATGATCTCACCGAGGCGCGAAAGCTGCACCGTCCCCAAGGCGCATTGCAGGTCCGTCAGGCGGTAGTTGAAACCCATGCGGGGATGAGCCAGCCATCCACCGTCGGTCCCCCGCCCCTGATTGCGCATCGAGCGGCAGAGGTCCGCGAGTCGGTCGTCGTCGGTAACGACCATGCCGCCCTCACCGGTGGTGATTTGCTTGTTGGGATAGAAGCCGAAGACGCCGGCGTCGCCCAGCGATCCGGCAGGGCGGCCCTGAAAGCGGGTGCCCAGCGCCTCGCAGGAATCCTCGACCACGCGGACTCGGTGCCGCCGGGCAATAGCCGAGATGGCGTCCATGTCCGCAACCTGGCCGAAAACATCGACGGGGAGGATAGCCTTGGTCCGCGCATTGACGGCCGGCTCGATGCCCTGAGGGTCGATCATCCACGTGTCGGGATCGATGTCCACGAACACAGGCCTGGCCCCTTCCATGAGCACGCAGTTGGACGAAGCCACGAAGGAAAACGGCGTGGTTACAACTTCGTCACCCGCCCCGATGCCCATGGCCCGTACGACAAGATGCAGTCCGGCGGTGCCGCTGGAGCAGGCGACGGCGTGACGCGTGCCGCAGACCCCTGCGAAGGCCGTTTCGAACTCAGCGACCTTGGGCCCCAGGCTCAGATGCGGTGTTTTCAGCACCGCGACGACCGCGTCGATCTCGGCCTGGGTGATGTTGGGCCGGGCGAGTGGAATCGTGGGTGGCGGCACGAAATACTCCGGTTGCAGTGCGGGCGCGTTTGCTAGTCTCCGCGTGCCGCCATTATAGTGTTTCGGAGCTGACACCGATACTCCTCTCGCAGGAACGGTAAGCGCCGAACGGCGAATCAGAGAAGGCAGGACAGAAGCTGCTGCTGACCACTCACGATTCTCCGTTCGACATCAAGGGACCCGACGATGCGAAAACCGTCGCGAAATCATCCCGGCGCCGCGGCGCGAAAGGCGGTGTCGCGATCCCGGCCACTGCTGTCCGATAACGCCTGGCTGAGCGCCATCAACGATCGCACCGCCCGCGTGGGCATCATCGGCATGGGCTACGTCGGGCTTCCGCTCATGCGAACTTTCTGCGGGGCGGGCTTCTCCTGCCTGGGCTTCGACGTCGATCAGGCCAAGGTCGAGAAGCTCAACGCCGGGCGCAGCTACATCAAGCATATTCCCTCCGCCCTCATCAAGCGCGTCGTGGACGAAGGGCGTTTCCGGGCCAGCGCCGACCCGCGGTCCCTGCGGGAGTGCGACGCGATCCTGATCTGCGTGCCCACTCCCCTGACCAAGATGCGCGAGCCGGACATGAGCTACGTGGAGACCACGGCGCATCTCATTGCCGACAACCTGCAACGCGGTCAACTGATCGTGCTGGAGAGCACGACGTATCCGGGCACGACGCGGGAGCTGGTCAAGCCCATTCTGGAGGCATCCAGCGGACTGAAGGTAGGGAGCGATTTCTTCCTGGCCTATTCACCGGAACGCGAGGACCCTGGCCGGACGGATCACACGACCGAGACGATCCCCAAAGTCGTGGGTGGTTTTGAGCCGCATAGCCAGAAGATCGCCACGGCCCTCTACGGCGCCGCCGTGCGGCAGGCCGTGCCGGTGTCGAGCTGCGAGGTGGCCGAGGCCGCCAAGATCCTGGAAAACGTCTACCGCTGCGTGAACATCGCCCTGATCAACGAACTCAAGCTCACCTTCGAGCGCATGGGCATTGACGTGTGGGAAGTGGTGCGGGCGGCCTCGACCAAGCCCTTCGGCTTCCAGCCCTTCTATCCCGGCCCAGGTCTGGGCGGGCACTGCATCCCCATCGATCCGTTCTATCTCACCTGGAAAGCCCGACAGTACGGCGTCAGCACTCGATTCATCGAGCTGGCGGGCGAGATCAATACGGCCATGCCGGAGCACGTAGTCAACCGTGTCGCCGAGGCCCTGAACACGTTCCGCAAGTCACTCAAAGGTTCGCGCATTCTCGTGCTCGGCCTCGCCTACAAGAAGGATGTGGACGACATCCGCGAGTCGCCCTCCATCGAACTCATCGAACTGCTCCGCGCCCGCGGAGCGCACGTCGACTATAACGATCCCCACGTGCCCAAAACCCCCAAGCAGCGGGAGCACGACTTGGGGCTAACCAGTCGCCCGCTCTCGGCCGGCATGCTCAAATCCTACGACTGCGTGCTCATCGCCACGGATCATTCGGCGTACGACTACGACATGATCGTCCGCCAGGCCAAACTCATCGTGGACACCCGCAACGCCACCGCCAACGTCCGCACCGGCCGCAACAAAATCGTCAAGGCGTAGTGTGCTGGTGCGAGAATCCCTTCTCGTACCCGCCTGAGTGGGAATCCGTTCCCACGAGCCACGCCGCCCGATTAACGCTCGCGGGACGTGAATCCCGCTTGGGGTCGTGCCGGGAAGGGGTTCTCGGCGCAGGGGGACCAGTTGTTGTTCCGATAGCTTGAATCGTGGCCGGTCACTTTGGTAAAGTGGCCCGTAGTTCGGGCAGTTCTCGAGTCAATTTGAAGGAGGGACCTATCATGCGCGCCCAAATTGCGGTCGTTGCGTTGTGTGCCGGACTGATTTCCAGCGCCTGGGCCGGAACGTCCGACACGAGCTTCACCTATCAGGGGCAACTCAAACAGGATGGCGTGCCGGTGAACGGCACCACCGACCTGACTTTCGATCTGTTCGACGACCCAGTGGCCGGGACCCTGATCGCAGGTCCGAGGACTTTCCTTGCGGTGCCGGTGGTCAACGGCCTGTTCACCGTGGAGGTGGACTTCGGCCCCGACGCAGATGCTTTCGACGGGCGGGACCGCTGGCTCAGGGTCAGCGTGCGGCACCCGGCCGGCACCGGCTCCTTCTTGCGGCTCGCTCCGCGCCAGCCCGTCACGCCTGCGCCGTACGCGCACACTTCGGAGAACTCTTTGCTGCTGGGCGGGCAGAACAACGCGTTTTATCAGAATGCCGCGAACCTCGTGGCCGGGACCGTGCCGGATGCGCGCCTTGACTCCACGATTGCGCGAACCAACGTCGCGCAGAGCTGGACCGTCGGCCAGGCCTTCACCGAAACCGGGGAAGGACCGAGCGCAGGACTCTTCCAGATGTCCAGTGCGACAAACCCGGCCCCGGCAATCGATACCTTCCACGCTGGAACCGGCCCGGCAGTTCGTGCTTTGACCTTGGGCAGCGGCCCAGCCCTCGAGGCCGTCGCGGGAACCGGCGGGGCGGGGTTGTTTCAGGGGAACGTAGAAATCAACGGCGCTGGCGCGGGGCCGGCGCTGGACGTCGCGGCCGGCGCCGGCTTGGCCGCAAGCTTCCAGGGCACGCTGCAAACCACTGCCTTCAGCATGCCGACAGGCGCAGCCAACGGCCGAGTTCTCACCTCGAACGCCTCCGGTGTGGGCACGTGGCAGGCAATGTCCATCACGGGCATCGCCGCCGGCGGCGACCTCACCGGAACCTACCCCAACCCCACCATCGGGTCGAACAAAGTGACGAGCGCCAAACTGGCTTCGGATTCCGCCTCGCTCACTAAGGTGTCCGGCGGGAACATGGTGGTGAATAGTAACGGTGACATCGGCTTCGGCACAACCGGTCCATTTCCTGGCGGCCTGACCTTGGAAAACAAGGACCTGCGTATCTCCAGCGGTTCCCCCGCCTTCGGGGAGACGAAGATAGAGCTGGCACTGGACAACGGCGACGGGCGCATCCTGCTCCTGGACCGCAATGATCTCACGAAGGTCAGGATAGGGGTCCTTGACAACGCCCCGAACCTGGGTGGCGCGGTCACGATCCTGCGACACCGCAGCGACTATACAGGCCGGCATGGTCGTAGACGCTGCCGGAGACGGCGTCGTCTTTGGTGATGTAAAAACTTTCCGTGCGCCCGATCCTCATGACCCCCGCACCGACATCTGGTACGCTTCGATCGAAGGCCCGGAGGCGGCGCTGTATCTGCGCGGGACCGCGAAGCTCGCTGGGGGCCGCGCGACGATTACGTTTCCCGACCATTTCCGCAACTTGGCCGCGGCGGCGGGCATGACCGTCCAGTTGACCCCGCTCTCGTCGGATTCAAAGGGTCTGGCCGTCGTTCGCAAGGGCCTCGACGGCGTGGAAGTCCGCGAACTGCACAACGGTGCGGGCGACTACGAGTTCGACTGGCGCGTCGAGGCCGCGCGAAAAGAGCACGTCAACTTCCGCGTGGTCCGCCCCTGGGACGAGATGCTTTCGTCCGATGAGGACCGCGAAAAAGCATGGCAAGCAAGGTTAAAAAGCATCGAAAGACGAAAGATGCGGGCCGCGGCTGATTAACCTGGTGCGAGAATCCCTTCTCGCACCTGCCTGAGTGGAAATCCCTTCCCACGAAGCCTCTCGCCGGGCAATCAACACTCGCGGGATGGGAATCCCGCTCGGACCGTGCCGAGAAGGGATTCTCGGCACAGCTCGACTTTGGGCTCCGGGGAGAACCCCCGGTGGTCCCCCTTGGCAAGGGGGACGGCAACTCCCCGGCCTTGACCTGTCCCATCTCGACGCGGTAAACTGGTTCCGAAACGGGGGCATTGATGCAGAACCCCTAGGGGGCACGCCCAGCACGCACCGCACACAGTAAAAGAGCACCATGGACATGATCGTCGTCATGAAGGCTGGAGTCGGGGCGGATGACGTGCAGCGCGTCATCGAGCGCGTCGCGGAGCTGGGCCTCACGCCACACCTTTCCAAGGGCGAGTTCCGCACCATCGTGGGGGCCATCGGGCAGCGCAGCGCCCAGGTTCAGCAGCAGCTCGAGCAGCTTCCCGGCGTCGATGAGGTCATGGCCATCAGCCAGCCCTACAAGCTGGCCTCGCGGGAGTTCCACGAAGCGGACACCATCCTGGACATCAACGGCATCCGCGTGGGCGGGCCGCACGTCAACATCATTGCCGGCCCCTGCGCCATCGAGAGCCGCGAAGTGCTGTTCACCGTCGGCAAGGCCGTCAAGGAGGCCGGGGCATCGATCCTCCGCGGCGGGGCGTTCAAGCCGCGAAGCTCCCCCTACAGCTTCCAGGGGCGAGGGCGCGAAGGCTTAGAGCTGCTCAAGGAAGCCGGCGACGAGCTGGGCATGCCCACCATCACCGAGGTCGTCGATCCCCGCGACGTGCCCGTGGTCTACGAATTCGCGGACATGTTCCAGATCGGCGCCCGCAACATGCAGAACTTCAACCTCCTGCTGGAAGTGGGCAAGACCGATAAGCCGGTGTTCATCAAGCGGGGGCTGGCGGCACCCATCACCGAGCTGCTCATGTCCGCCGAGTATGTCCTCAGCCAGGGCAACCATCGGGTCATCGTCTGCGAGCGGGGCATCCGCACCTTCGCCGACGAGGTTCGCTTTACGCTCGATGTATCGGCCGTACCCGTGATCCAGGAGCGCTCGCATCTACCGGTGTTCATTGACCCCTCGCACGCGGCGGGCAAGCGCGACCTGGTTCCGGCGCTGGCCTTGGCGGGCATCGCCGCGGGGGCGCAGGGGGCCATCATTGAAGTGCACAGCTGCCCCGACCGCGCTCTATGCGACGGGCCGCAGGCCGTCCTGCCGCACAACTTCCACAAGCTCATGGAGCAGATCAAGCAGATCGCCGAGATCGTCGGTCACCGCGTCACCCTCTGGGGGCGCGAAGACGCCAAGCCCCGCAAGGCCCTCGCCGGCGGTTGGGCCACGTAGCGAGCCCGTAATCAGGCAGTCTCCGCGGAATCTGGCGGAGGAGTCGGCACGAGGGGTTCCAGCTGCCGAATCAGGGCAGGAATGTGTACCTGAACGAGTTTCCAGATCAATTCGACCTTGATTTCGCCATATTCGTGTGCCAGGACGTTTCTTTGGGCAATGATCTTAGGCCACGGAATCTCCATGTTGCGCTTACGGGTCTCTTCGGACACGCGCCCCGCCGCCTCTCCGATGATCTCCAATTGCCGTTCGGTAGCCCGGCGCATCATGTCGTTGCGGACGAAGCCTTCGAACGTCGCCCCGGTCGTGTAATGAAGGATTTGCCGCGCCGCAACCAGCATGTCGCTCAGGAAGGCGGCGTCATCATCAATCGGTGGCATAAATGACCTGTTTGGACGTCAGAATCGAGTGCCGTCGGAAGGGATTCCGCAAACCGTCTTTCTCGACCAGATCGACCTCGCGCCCGAAAAGGGCGGTAAGCTCATCCTTCATATCGATCCAATCCCAAAGGCTCCACGGGGCATCCGGCTCCAGCGAGACAAGGATGTCCACGTCGCTGTCCGGTTGAAAATCGTCGCGCAACACGGAGCCGAACAAAGCGAACTCGCGAATCTTCCACTTTCGGCAGAAAGCGGCGACGGCAGGATAGTCGATCGGAAGCTGAACGGGCATATTGGACTCCAATGGCCAAAGACTATCACGAGTGCGGCGCAAGTGTCAAAGCTCTCGAACTGGCCTCCTCACGATTCGGAGGGCGTAGAAGCAACGCCGTCTGTCGGGTACTATACGGATGGCTCAAACACGGTGTTGGATGTGGGGTTAATCAAAACCATGCTTCGGGTGATGTTGGCAATACTGGTTCTGGGGCTGCTGGGCGTCGGCGCGTATGCGGGTTTTGTAACCTGGACGGACCGCGATCCCCCGATTGCCTACAAGACGGCGCCGGTCGTGCGCGGAGACATCGTCTCCACGGTGACGGCCACGGGGAACTTAGAGCCCTTGGTGAAAGTGCTCGTAGGCTCGCAGGTCAGCGGCACGGTCACCAAGTGGTACGCGGACTTCAACCAGACCGTCGAGCAGGGCTTTGTTCTCGCTGAGCTGGACAAGGATCGCTTCAAGGCGACACTCGATCAGCGAGTAGCAGCTGCGAAGGCGGCCAAGGCTCGCGTCGAGGTGGCCAAGGCCGCACTGGCCGACGCGACGCTGAAACGTAACCACGCGGAAAAGAACTTCGGGCGGGATGCGGCCACGGAGCTGGAATTCGCCGAAGCCAAGGTGGCCGAGGATCAGGCCCAGGCGTCCGCCCATGCGACGGAAGCCGAAGTCGAACGGGCCGAGGCCGAGGCCCGACTTGCGGCCGTCGATCTGGACAAGACCGTCATCCGCTCACCCATCAAGGGCGTGGTCATCTCGCGAAGCGTGGACGAGGGGCAGACCGTGGCCGCCTCGCTCACCGCGCCCACGCTGTTCACCATCGCCAATGACCTGACCAAGATGCAGGTCAACGCCGCGGTCAGCGAAACGGACATTGGAAGGATCCGGGAAGGCGGACCGGCCGAGTTTCGTGTCGATGCCTATCCCGAGCGCCGATTTCACGGCGTCATTTCACAGGTCCGCTATGCGGAGACGATCGTCGAGAACGTAGTGACCTACACCACGCTCATCTACGTGGACAACCCCGACCTTGCCCTCCGGCCGGGCATGACCGCGACGATCTCCTTCGAAGTCGCGCGGGTGCAGAATGCCCTGCTCGTGCCCAATGCGGCAATGCGCTACAACCCGGATGCACCGCCGCCGCAGACCGACTTTGGGCGCCCGGCCAAGGCAGTCCGGCCGCAGCCACGTGTTTTCCGTCTGGAGAACGGAAAGCCCGCTCAGGTGAGCATTGAACCGGGCCTCACCGACGGCAGCTTCACCGAAGTTCGCAGTGGCGAGCTCCGCGAGGGCGATTCCGTGGTCATCGAGCAGACCGGCGGGCCGCGCCCGCGGATGAACGTCCCCACGCGCACGCCGAGGTTCATGGGATGAGCCCGGAGAGTCCACCGCTGATCGACATCGCCGACGCCTGGAAGGTCTATCATCTGGGCGAGGTGCAGGTGCCGGCGGTGCGCGGGGCTTCCCTGCGGGTCATGCCGGGGGAGTTCGTGGCCATCACAGGTCCCAGCGGCTCGGGGAAGTCCACCTTCATGCACCTGCTGGGCTGCCTGGACCGCCTCTCGTCGGGGACCTATCGCTTCGAGGAGCGCCCCATTCATCAGCTCTCCAAGCTGGAGCTGGCCCGGCTGCGCAACCAGCGGATCGGGTTCGTGTTTCAGAGCTTCAACCTGCTCTCGCGGACGACCATCGTGGACAACGTGGCCCTGCCCCTGCTGTATCAAGGAATCAAAAAACGCGAGCGTCGCCGCCGCGCCTGCGAAATGCTCGAGCGCCTGGGTTTGGGTGACAGATTGCGGCACCACAGCAATCAGCTCTCCGGCGGGCAGCAGCAGCGCGTGGCCATCGCCCGGGCCCTGGTCACGCAGCCGGCCATGCTTCTTGCCGATGAGCCCACCGGCAATCTGGACACCAAGACCAGCCACGAAATCATGACCCTTTTCCAGGCTCTCAATCGCGACGATGGGATCACCATCGTGCTCGTCACGCACGAAGTGGACATCGCCGGCTATGCCCGTCGCCACGTGGCTTTCCGTGACGGGCTCATCGTGCAGGACGTAATGCAGGCCACGGCAGCGTAGGCCCTTGGGATTCGCAGGTATAATGAGGTTATGAATCCACTGATCGTTCTTTCCGAGTCCTTCCGCAGCCTGCAGAAAAACAAGGTACGCACCGGTCTGTCGGTGCTGGGCATCGTCATCGGCATTGCCGCGGTCATCTGCCGTGGGCGAGGGCGCCAAGCGTCGCGTGGAGAAGGAAATCGCCACCTTAGGCGACGACTGGATCATGATCTCCTACTGGGGCGTGCAGCGCGGAGGGGCCCGCCGCCAGCAGGGCATGCCGCCGAACCTCACCAGCGAGGACGCCAACGTAATCGAGCGGGAATGCTCGGCCGTGCGGGCGGCCACTCCCGTCAACCGCATCAGCATGCAGGTGGTGTCGGGCTATGGGAACTACCAGACCAACTGCTTTGGTACGCGCCCGAGCTACTTCGACATCCGCCGCTGGGACGCGGCCGAGGGGCGACTGTTCAACGCCGACGACATGCGCATGCTGCACAAGGTCTGCTGCATCGGGGCGACGGTGGCCCGGGAGCTGTTCGGGCCCATCAAGCCTGTGGGCGAAACCATTCGCATCAACCGAGTGGCCTTCGAGGTCGTGGGGGTGCTGGCCTCCAAGGGCGTGGGCAGCGACGGTAGGGACAATGACGACGTGGTGGCCATCCCCTTCAGCTCCTTCGAGCGGTATCTCGCTGGGCGCGAAGTGTCCGGCACACTGATGGCCGCGGCCAAGTACGACCACGACCCGGCCACGGCCAAGCAGCAGATCCGTGACCTGCTCCGCCAGCGCCACCGCCTCGCCGACGACGAAGACGACGACTTCCGCATCTTCGACCGGTCGCTGACCATGCAGGCCAACGCCGAGGCCACACGGACGTTTAACACCCTGCTGACCACCATCGCCTCGATTTCACTGCTCGTGGGCGGCGTGGGAATCATGAACATCATGCTCGTATCCGTGACAGAGCGCACGCGGGAGATCGGCCTGCGCATGGCCATCGGGGCCGCGGGCTATCAAATCCTCGAGCAGTTTCTCTGCGAAGCCATCGTGTTGTGCGGCATGGGCGGGCTGTTCGGCTTCGCCGGTGGCTGGCTGACGTCGAAATTCGTCTCGTCATACTATGAGTGGGACACGGTGATTTCTCCGTGGATGGCCGGCCTGGCCGTGGCCTTCGCCACCATGGTCGGCGTGTTCTTCGGCTTCTACCCCGCCTGGCGCGCCAGCCAACTCGACCCCATCGACGCCCTGCGTTACGAATAGCGGAATCGCGACTCCAGGTTTCCAACTGCCGATTGGACGATAGGATAGGGTGATGGTCCGGGCAGGACGTGACATCCTTGAGGTGCTGGAACGGGACGCCCCTGAGCTGCGACGCCTTGGCGTACGCCGCCTTTCCGTGTTCGGATCGGCAATCCGAGGCGAGATGCGCACTGACAGCGACCTCGACATCCTCGTGGAACTTCTCCCGAAGACATTTGACACGTATATGGACGTCAAGGAGTTCCTCGAGTCCCGTTTCACGTTCCCCATCGACTTGGTACTCCGCAGCGCCTTGAAGCCGGAACTTCGCGACCGAATCCTCGGCGAGGCCGTCGATGTCCGACTCGATTGACGTGTATCTGCGGGATATTCTGGGCGCGTGCGCGAAGATTCAACGGTACGTGGCCGGCCTATCAGCACAACAGTTCGCCGCTGACGAAAAGACCGTTGACGCTGTCGTACGAAATTTGGAAATCATCGGCGAAGCCGTCAAGCAGGTCCCAACAGAGTGGCGCGAGCAACACCCGGGCATTTCATGGAAACGGACGGCTGGCTTGCGCGACATTCTTATTCACGACTATGCCGGCGTAGACTTGGATATCGTGTGCGATATTGTGCAGAACAAAGTGCCGCTCCTGCAACGCGAGTTCAACAAATCTTGAACGGCATTTAGCACTACAGCGCTAGTTCTGCTCAAGCGAAATGGTTGAGCAGGCCGATGCCATCCTCCAACCGAAAGGAGGTGTGGCATGACGGCGGAGCAGGT
>SBAX01000230.1 GCA_005240095.1 Phycisphaera mikurensis | reverse complement strand
GAAGTCATCCGCGCCATGGCCGACATCGGCAACCCCAACTCCGTCTCCGACGCCGGCGTCGCCGCCCTCTGCGCCCGAACGGCTGTCCTCGGTGCGGGGCTGAATGTGAGAATCAACGCCAAGACGTTGGACGATAAGGCGTTCGCCTCAGAAGTTCTCTCGCGCGCCGAGCGTCTCAAGAACAACGCCATCGCCCGCGAGCGAGAAATCATCCAGCTTGTCGAAGGCAAACTCTGATTGACGTCCATGTCCGCTGACCACCAAACCGTAGGCGGGAGTTCACCAGGCAGCTCTGCGCCGCGTTGTCTTGGCTGCAGATACCTCCTCGTTGGACTAACCGCCAACCGTTGTCCCGAGTGTGGACGGTCTTTCAATCCTGATGATCCTGCCACGTTCGACGATGGCAACGGTTTCTTGCCTTCACTTACCTCTGCTCTTTTCAGGCCACCAGGTTGGATCACGCATAGTTTGGTCATGTTGTGCGCTTTGGTGTTCCTCATCGATGCGTCCGTGCCAGGCAATCTTCTTGGCTTTGAGATCGAGCTGCCCTTCATTGTCGGAATGGCGGTGGTCTTGTCATGGGGTCTGCGGGCCGCCATGGCCGCCTTTACGGCGTGTTGCGTTCGACGAAACCGATTGCGCGATCGCGGTACGGTCCTGCGTTGGGTAGGAGTGCCTGTCATCACCCTCGGCGCCTGGTTGGTGTTGGATCTTCAACTTCCTCTGCGCCTCACCTTTCTGCTATCCGTTCGCGACATGAATAGGGTGGCACGTCAGGTCATTGCAACACCTGGAATTCCCACGCCCACTCGGATAGGTCTCTACCGAGTTGGGCGCATCGAGGTAATCCCTGGCGGAATGCGGTTTGTGGTCGGTGGGCCGGGGATGTTTGGAGACTCCGAGGGGTTTGCGTACAGCCCAGCCGGGCCGCCCGCGCGGTTGGGTGAGGACTATTATAGGCATTTCCATGGCCACTGGTATCGATGGACCGAAAGCTGGTAGTCGCATGCGATTGAGCGTCATCCTTGCGCTGCTGGTTCTCGTCGGCTCGGGCGTGGGGTACCGGGCGGTGGCCAGGCGGTATGCTCTGATCCAGGCGGCGGTGCCCCTGGAGTGCGGGACCATCGCCCAGCACCTGCCGCTGGAGATCGACGGCTGGACGGGCGTGGACGTGCCCCTCACCGAGGGCATCATCCGCGCCACCGACACCGACGATCACGTATTCCGCAGCTACAACCGGACGGGCTCTCGCGAGGCCGTCACGCTCTTCGTGGGCTACGGCATTCGCCTCCGCGACCTGATGCCCCACCGGCCCGAAGTCTGCTACCCCGGCGCGGGCTGGACGCTGGTGGATAGCAAGACCATCGACATCGCTCTGGAACGCGGAGAGACTCTGCCTTCTCGCGTGCTGACCTTCTCGCGCGGGGGACTCACGCCGCAGCGCTCCACGGTGCTCAACTACTACCTCGTCGATGAGACGTACTGCCCGGACGTGTCCCTTCTGCGTTCGAAATCCTGGCGCCCGCAAACCGACGTCCGCTACGTTGCCCAGGTTCAGATCACCGCGCTCGGCGAATCCGCGAGCGACGATGCCGCCGCCCTTGTGGAGTCGTTTGCCCGCGACTGTGCCCTTCCCCTGCGCCGGGCGATCACCGAAGCTGTGCGCCAAGCCCAGGGGGAGGGGAATTAAACGCAGTAGGCTTTAGGAGACTGCGCCGCGGAGGATTCGAACCTCCAACCTTCGGTTCCGTAGACCGATGCTCTATCCAATTGAGCTAGCGGCGCCTCAGCTAATGGTGAGCATAGCCGCGAAACGCGGTCTTGCCAACTGATCCGGACCAAGCCTTGCCGCCCCGGGCGTTATGCGGCACTGCATGGCGGCGCTGCGCTTGGCCATGGCACTCACGGGCGCGCTGGCCCTTGGCCATGCGAGCCGCCGATCAGACCGGACGCTCCAGGCGGAGCATGTAGAAAGCAATCAGCAGAATAAGGTCGATGCTCAGCACGGTGCCGCCGAGGAAGAAGCCGATCCAGGACAGGCCTGAGCGGTCGTTGCGGCGCTGCCCGGCGCTGCTCAGTCCCAGGACGAAGCCCAGTGCGGCGGGGATCATGGACAGGAATACGCACCCCACGAAGGCGGGCACGAAGCGTCCGTGCGAACCGTAGACGATTCGCCCAAGCATGGCGTCGAAGCGCGTAAGCCCGAGCACCAGCGCCGCGACGCCGGGCACGGCCGATAGTACGGCCAACGCCAACGCATACCGTGCCTGAACTTCGTACCGCCGTAGTCCCTGGAGCATGACTTCTCCGCCCGGCTTTGCCGTGGGCTCGCCGAGGCCGGCGCAACCAACTCGTAGGATCGCCTGGCACTGTATCGGCAAGCCTGGCGACTTGCGAGCCGCAGCGCTACGCGTCTGTGGTACACCGAGCAGGCTCCACAGGTCCAAAGATTATTTGACCATCCTGGTTCGCTGCAAGCGGTCCGAGAAGCAGGCGATGGCAACCGCGCGCCGCCCCGGAAAACACCGATAGACAGGTAAGAGATGGAGTGCGTCCTGTGACCGGCACGAAACGCTTCTGGGAATCCCTGTTCAATCGACCGGACGACCAGCGCCTGCAACGGCTGGAGGCCAAGGTCAACCTGATCCTCGAACACATCGGGGTGAAGCTTGACGACTCCCCCGCGGCGATCCTTTCCGAGGAAGTGAAAGCCCTGGCGCTTCAGCCGCGCAAGAAGTTCGCCGCAGTGAAGCTCCATCGGCAGCAGACGGGCGCCGGCCTTCGCGAGGCCGAGGCCGCCGTGGCCGCACACATCCGCACGCACCGCAAGTCCATGCGGGCAACCACCGCCGTCCGGTGACAAACCGGCAAACTCCCTCTCCCTCGCAGGGAGAGGGCCGGGGTGAGGGTCCCACCGAGCCCGCTCGCCTAGAATCCTTCGAGCAAGGTCGGGGCTGGAGAACGGGCCATGATCCGCAAACTCCCCTCAGGCGAATACCGGCTCTACTCGCGATCGATCAATCCCAAGACCGGCAAGCGGCGCAACCTCGGAACCTTCCCCACCCGCGAGGCCGCCGAAAAGCACGAACGCGCCGTCCAATACTTCAAGCGCCATTAAGGAGGGAGGCCGAGGCTCCTGCCGAGCCGTCTCAAGGGACACGCGGCCCGCCGTGCCTGGCTGCGCTGCCCCATCACTCGGGACTGCGTTTCCTGCGTCGCCGTCGGGAGCGCGGAGCTGCCTTCGCGTTCCTTGCTCGCTCCTGGAGGATTCTCTTGGCCTTCTCCAGTTCCCGGCGGCGGGCCGCGGGCAGGTTCTTTCCGGCGCGGTTGATGAAAAACTGGATCATGCGGATGCCGGAGCCTAGCCCCTTGGGACTTATCCGCTTGCTGGCCATCACCCGGGCTACAGTTACAGCATCCTTGGTGAACAATCCCGCGGGCGGATAGGTCGATACCGTTTTGACCTTGTGCGACCATCGCCTTGGGGCGGCCATGGCAGTACCTCCGCAAGGATCGTAGACCGGCTCGCGAGACGCCTTCCAGAGGCATGGCGGCGCTTGGTCATGCCACCCGGCCAACCCAGCCATGTAACTTCTTGAACTACAAGGAGTTACATAACGCCGCGCCCTGGGGAGGCGAGAACCCAATAGCCCCCACATACGCTCAAAGCCCGCCACGTAAAAAACCGTCGGCTCACCGCCCGGCTTTGTTTGTACGGTACGTAAGCTGCATAATGGCTCTTTCGTGATTACCGTTTTGAAAGGACCAAAGATCATGTTCATGCGTTTCGTATCCCGCCCGGCTGTTGCTGCGCTTGCGGCCGTCATGTTTGCGAACCTTGCCGCCGCTGACGAAGGCATGTGGCTCTACACCAAGCCGCCTACCAAGTATCTCAAGGAAAAGTACGGTTTCGAGCCGACGCCCACATGGCTCGAGCATGTGCAGAAGTCCTCGGTGCGGTTCAACACCGGCGGCTCGGGATCGCTGGTGTCCGCGAGCGGGCTGGTGATGACCAATCATCACGTGGGCTCGGACAACCTGGAGAAGTTCTCCACTCCGGAAAAGAACCTGCTCAAGACCGGCTTCTATGCCAAGACGGCGGCCGACGAGCTCAAGTGCGAGGATCTGGAGCTCAACATCCTCTGGAAGATCGACGACGTGACCGAGCGGGTGAAGGGGGCGGCCGCGAAGGACATGTCCCCGGCCGACGCCAACACCGCCCGCCGCAAGATGATGCTGACCATCGAGAAGGAATGCGAGGACGCCACTAAGCTCGACTGTCAGGTGGTGACACTGTACAAGGGCGGGCGCTATCACCTGTATCAGTACAAGCGGTACACCGATGTGCGCCTGGTCATGGCCCCGGAGCAGGATATCGCCTTCTTCGGCGGGGACACGGACAACTTCGAGTACCCCCGCTTCGACCTGGATATGTGCTTCTTCCGTGTGTACGAGGACGGCAAGCCGCTCAAGCCCGAGCATTACCTCAAGTGGAGCCAGAATGGCGCGGCTGATGGCGATCTGGTCTTCGTCAGCGGTCATCCCGGGCGCACGCAGCGGCAGAACACCGTCGAGCACCTCAAGTACCTGCGGGATTTTGAGATGCCGCTGAGCCTGCAGCGTCTGTGGCGGCGCGAGGTGCAATTGGCCACCTTCATGGCCCGTAACGAGGAGTTCGAGCGCATCGCATCGGGCGACTTCTTTGGCGTGCAGAACGGGCGTAAGGCCCGCACGGGCATGCTCGCCGGCATTCAGGACCCGGCCGTAATGGCCAGGAAGATCGCGGACGAGAAGAAGCTCCGCGCCGCGGTAGACGCCAACCCCGACTACAAGGGCCAGTGGGGCGACGCATGGGACCAGATCGCCAAGGCCCTGACTAGCTATCGCACTTTCGCTCTCCGCCGCCAGGTCGGCCCCAATGGCGATCTGTTCGGCATTGCCCGCGACCTCGTTCGTCTGGCCGATGAGCTTCCCAAGCCCAGCCCGGAGCGGCTGCGTGAGTATGCCGATTCCAACCTCGACTCGCTGTACCTGGACCTGTATTCACCCAAGCCCATCTACGATGACCTGGAGATCAACCGCATCGCCAGCGGACTTTCCTACATGGCCGAGATGCTGGGCTATGACGACCCCTACGTGCAAAAGGCCCTGGGCGGCATGTCTCCGCAGGCTCGCGCCGAAATGCTGGTCAGGGGCACCAAGCTCAAGGATGTCGAGGTTCGCAAGAAGATCGCCGCGGGCGGCACCGAAGCCATCGCCACCTCGACCGATCCGATGATCAAGCTCGCCAAGGACCTCGATCCGGAAGCCCGTGCCCTGCGGAAGCGCTATGAGGATGAGATCGAATCCGCCGAGCGGGAAGCCTACGCCAAGATCGCCGCGGCGCAGTTCGCCATCAACGGCGAGGATGCCTATCCCGATGCCACGTTCACCCTGCGCCTGGCCTTCGGACCGGTGAAGGGCTACAAGGAAACCGGCAAGGACGTGCCCGCGTTCACGGATTTCGCCGGCATGTACCAGCGGGCCACGGAGCGTAAGGGGCAGAAGGGCTTTGAGCTGCCCAAGGTCTGGTGGGACCGCAAGGACAAGCTGGACCTCAAGACGCCCTACAACTTCGTGTGCACCGCGGACATCATCGGCGGCAACTCCGGTAGCCCGGTGGTCAACACCAAGGGCGAGGTCGTTGGACTGATCTTCGACGGCAACATCCAGAGCCTCGTCCTGGACATCGCCTACACCGAAGACCAGGCCCGCGCGGTATCCGTGGATTCCCGGGCCATGATCGAGGCCATGAAAAAGATCTACGACGCCGGCCCCTTGGCTGAGGAGATCCTCAAGCGGTAGCGCCACACCAGTGACGCACGGCATTCAGGAAGATTGTCAGGCCGTCGGCGGGAGTGCCCTCTCCCTGCCCTCTCCCAAAGGGAGTGGCGGTGCGGCTTGTCCAGCAGGGGTGCTGGGTGTGGTCGAAGTGGCGGTCGGGGTGGGGCATGAGGCCGAAGATGCGGCCGGTAGGGTCGCAGAGGCCGGCGATGCCCGCAACGCTTCCGTTGGGGTTGGCGGGATAGCGGTCGGTTCGGCCCTGATCATCGACGTAGCGCAAGGCGACCTGGCCATTAGCCAGCAGTTGCTCAGCGATGGCAGGCGTGGCCGTCACCACCTTGCCTTCGGCGTGCTCGACGGGCAGTTCGAGAACCCTTCCTGACGGCATCAGGGGAGGGCGAGGCTCCTGCCGAGCCGCGGCTTGCTTTGGCTCCGAGCGTCCGCGCGGGCTGAAGCGCGCGGCTCGCTCCGTATCCGCGGCCCGCTCGCCGAGGAAGGGGCATTTGTCGGTACACACTTCGAGCTTCACCCAGCGGGCTTCGAATTTCGCGGAGTCGTTGTAGGTGACGGTAAGGCTGTCGCGGCCGAAGACCCCGCCGGGCAGCAGGCCCATCTTGACCAGGGCCTGGAAGCCGTTGCAGACCCCGAAGACCCCGCCGCCGCGATCGACGAACTCGCGCAGCGGGCTGGCGAGTTCGTGCTGCATGCGCTGGGCGAGGATCACACCGGCGCCGAGGTCGTCGCCATAGCTGAAACCTCCGGGGATGGTAACCACGGCGTAGTCATCCAGGAGACGCGGATTGGCGACGAGCTCATTGACATGTAGCAGGTCCGGCCGTGCGCCGGCCAGCCGCCAGCAGTGCACGATCTCCTCGTCGCAGTTGATGCCCGCGGCCCGGACGACGAGAACGCGCACGCTACCCATGCTACTTGCCTCCTCCCTGGGCAAGAGGACTGCGCCAGGCCTGGGCGAGTTCGGCAACCGAGATGTCCACCATGTCGCCGATTCTCAGGCGGGCATTCCCGTCAGGCCGCGGGGCCGTCACCCGGCCAATGATCTGAAGCGGGCAGTCGGCCGCACCGGCATCCTTCTCACTCATCTCCAGAACATAGGACGTCGGGTGACAGGTAGTCCACCCGCCTCCAGAATCAGGGGTGAGATCAACTTCCGCGCCCAACCCGGAAGCAATGCACATTTCAGCGACGGTCGCCGCGATCCCGCCGTCGCTGATGTCGTGGGCGGCCTTGACCTTGCCGCTGTGGATGAACTTGGAGACCTGTCGATGCAACTCTGCCGCGCCTTTCAGCGGCAGGACCCTCGCATCCGCAGTTGCGAGGCCCAGCACATTTCCGGGTTCCTTCAAGTCCGCCGTCACACAGCGGCGCACGTCGGGCACGATGCCGACGGCGCTGATGAGGAGCGTATAGGGGATGGCCATTTGCCGGGGCAGTCCCGTGCGCCGCGATTCCTCGGCGCTCATAGAGAATTCATTGTTGAGCGAATCCTTGCCGGAAATGAAAGGCAAGCCATAGGCGATCGCCGCATCGGCTGCGCCGCGGCAGGCGCGGACCAGTGCGCCCAGCGACTCCTCACTGTCGCACTTGGGCCAGCAAAAGTTGTCGAGAATGGCCGTCTGGTCGGGATCGGCGCCCACGCAGATGACGTTGCGCAGGGCTTCGTCCACGGCGCAGATGGCCATCATGTAGGGGTCAGCAACGTCGTCGATATTTCTGATGTCCGGACATAGGCCGCAGCCGATGGCGATGCCTCTGTAGCTTTCGTATCTTGGGCGAAGCACCGCGGCATCCGAAGGGCCGAAGGCCGGACCGACCAGCGGCTTGATCACGCTGCGCCCCTGGACCTCGTGGTCATATTGACGGATCACCCATTCCTTCGAGGCGACGTTCAGATCGGCGAGTTTCGCGAGCAGGAGCTGATTGGCGTCCGTCGTTGATCCCACGTCCGCACGGGCTGAAGCCCGCGGCTCGCTCTTGATGCTCCAAGTAGCCGAAAGCGATCGGCGGGGCAGACCCTCGTGCAGGAGATGCATGTCGAGTTCCCCGACTGTCGTGCCGTTGTAGCGAACGCGCAGGATGCCGTCGCTCGCGAACGAGCCGATGACCGTGGCCTCGACTTCTTCCTTGCGAAAAACAGCCAGGAAGCGTTCCAGTCGATCCGGCGGAACGGCGAAGACCATCCGTTCCTGCGCCTCGGAGATCCAGATCTCGTCGTAGCGCAGGCCGGAGTATTTGAGGGGCACTTTTTCCAGATTGACGACGGCCCCGAGCTCAGCGCCCATTTCTCCCACGGCGCTGCTCAGTCCGCCCGCCCCGCAGTCGGTGACCGCGGAATACAGACAGCCTTCCGTGTGGTCTCGGGCGATGAGCATGGCGTCGAGCAGCGTTTTCTCCTGGATGGCGTTGCCGATCTGCACCGCATGGGAAAACTCGTCGGCATGCTGATCGGTCAGTTCCGCGGAGGAGAACGTCGCCCCGTGGATGCCGTCGCGCCCCGTCCGACCGCCGGCCACGACGATGAAGTCCCCCGATTGCGGCTTCTTGTGAATGCGGTTGCGGGGAATCAGTCCCACGCAGCCGCAGAACACCAGGGGATTGGCCAGATATCGCTCATCAAAGTAGATCGCCCCATTGACCGTGGGAATCCCCATGCGATTGCCATAGTCGCGCACCCCCGCCACCACGCCCTTGAGAACGCGCCGCGGATGCAGCACACCCGCCGGCAGTCGCCGAGCATCGAAATCGGCGTCGGCCAGGCAGAACACGTCCGTGGAGGCGATGGGCTTGGCGCCCAGTCCGCACCCCATGATGTCGCGAATGCACCCGCCCACGCCGGTTGCCGCCCCGCCGTACGGCTCGATCGCGGAAGGGTGATTGTGGGTCTCGACCTTAAGGGCAATCCCATAGTCCTCGTCGAACGCAATCACCCCCGCGTTGTCCACGAAAACTGAAAGGCACCAGTCGCGATTGAGCTTACGCGTGGCAGCGACGATGGTGTCCTTGAGAAGGTTCTCGAAGCGGACCTCTACCTGCCCTGGCTCTCCAAAGTTTTCCCCGCGGTAGTGGATGGCGCTCTTCAAGGTCTTGTGTACGCAATGCTCGGACCAGGTCTGGGCGAGGGTTTCCAATTCCAGGTCGGACGGATCGCGCCGCAGCGTGGCAAAATGCTCACGGACGGCACGCATCTCCTCCAGGGAGAGGAACAGGTGGCCTTCGCGAGACAGTCTGGTGAGTTGATCGTCGCTCAGCGCACGAATGGCCACGTGACGCAGCTCAAAGGGGCGCAGCGGCGGAGCGGGAAACGCATCCGGGATGGCATCATGGCGCCCAAATCCCTTGATGAACCAGCTCTCGATGCAGTCGTTGGCCAGGACCTTGGCGGCGATGGTGTTGAGCTCGTCGGCGGAGCGGGCCCCGAGGATCACGTAGCGCCTCGCCGTCTGCACCTGGTGGATCGACCTCTCGCGGCCCTCGGCGCGAAGCACGCCCTGAGCGGCGTCCTGCGCGCTGAGCGCGGGCGGATCCATAACCCCCGGCAGAGGATGCACCTCGATGACACCATCGGCGGGGGCACGGGTGGACAATCCTTCGCGATACTCGAAGGCTTCGGAAACGGGGTCGGTCAGCAGGTGCTCGGCGAGCAGGCGGATGTCGGACTCGAGGAGCGGGCCCTCGAAGAGATAGAGCCGGCTGGAGCGAACGCCCTCGACATGGGTCAGGCCGAGCTGTCGCACGTCGGCAAGGACGTCACGCCCGTGGACGTCAAGGGCGGGCGTGCGCGGTCGCACCTCGACGTGCCAGCGTCGCATCGTGCGATCGTCGCGTTGCGCCATAGCGGGCGTAGTCATCTTCGTGCCGGCGATTCTTACCGGTCGATGCGGAGCATACCGCGCCCTTGATCTCCACGCCAGTCGGTCGTAAGTTCTGATGAGATTCGGCGGGGGAAACGGGCGGCCACAGGTCAGCGCGCACGTTTCCACTGCTCACAGAGCAATGGCACACACGCCGCCACAGGGCGATGGCGCACAACATGCGTTTTGCATCATCCGTTACGAGCTCCGAAAACGTCGGGGAAGCGATCGAGGAATTGCTCTCGCCGATTGATGTGCGGGTTACTCCGGGGATGGTCGATCTGGCCATCTTGTTCACCACACCGCACTTCAGCGACGATCTGCCGCAGGTGCTGGAAGCTGTGAGCGAGAAGCTCCCCAGCGCGGTGCTCCTGGGATGCACGGCCGAAGGCACGATTGGCGTGGATCGCGAGCTGGAGCGGGTCGCGTCTATGTCACTGCTGGCCGCATCCCTGCCCGACGTGCGGATTCGCCCATTTCATGTTCGACAACGAGACCTGGAGGCGGCCAAGACGGCCCATGACTGGGAGCGCCTCGTGGGGGCGTCGCCGGAGAGCAACCCCACCTTCATCGCCCTCGGCGACCCGTTCAGTGTGGCCATCCATGCGGCGATCGATCAGGTCAATCGGTTCTATCCCAACGCCCCGCTGGTGGGGGGCGTGGCCAGCGCCGCCCATCAGCCGCGGCAGAACCGGCTCATTCTCAATGGGGAGTTGTACAACGAGGGAATGGTCGGCGTGGCCCTCACTGGGCGCTTGGCGGTCAGGACCGTGGTCTCGCAGGGGTGCCGGCCCATCGGCAAGCCCTTCGTCATCACCAAGGGGGAGCGGAACATCGTTCAGGAACTCGGCGGCCGACCGGCGTTGGAGCAGCTCCACGAAACTCTTGTGCACCTGCCCGATGACGATCAGGAGCTGGCTCGCCAGTCGCTGTTCGTGGGCCGAGTCATCGACGAGTACAAGGGTCATTTCGAGCGCGGCGACTTTCTGATTCACAACATTCTCGGCGCGGACCGCAAGACGGGCTCCATCGGCATCGCCGGCCACGCCAAGACCGGGGCCACGGTGCAGTTTCACGTGCGCGACGCAAAGAGCGCCGATGAGGACCTGCGGGCCATGCTCAGCGCGCATGCGGGGACGCCGGTTCGCGGGGCGGCGCTCTTCGGCTGCAACGGCCGGGGCACGCACATGTGGCCCCGACCCGGCCACGACATCGGCGTGCTGCGGGACATTCTCGGCAACGTGCCCGTCGCGGGTTTCTTCTGCGCCGGCGAGTTTGGACCCATCGGGGGGAAGAATTTCGTCCACGGCTTCACCGCGAGCATCGCCCTGTTCTACGACCCAAGCGGGAGTATGGAAGATGAAAGCTAATCGACTCTTGATCGCCCTCATCGGGTTTGCAGCGCCGGCATTCGCTCACGACACCTGGCTGGTGGCCGCGAAGAACGCCGTAAGCACCAAGGAGCCCGTTCGCGTCGCCCTGGCAACCGGTGAGGTCTTTCCCACGAGCGAAGCCGCGCCGAAAGCCGAGCGGGTCGCGGAATTCGTCGTCGTTCACGACGGTCGGGCGCGGAAGATCGAAAGCTTCGCGGTCGAGGACAAGGAGCTGGCGGCGACGTTGACCTTCGAGGATTCTGGGGCGCATATCGTCGGCCTGGCCCTGCACGCCAACTTCATCGAGCTTGCGCCCAAGGACTTCGAGGAGTATCTGAAGGACGAGGCCGCGAGCGCGGCCCTGGAAAAGTGGCGTGCGCGGCAGGACCCCGACAAGCCCGCGCGAGAGCTGTACACCAAGTATGCCAAGACGTTCATCGAGGTGGGACACTCGCCGTTGCCTGGCGATTTCTCCAGGCCCCTCGGTCATGTTTTGGAGATCCTGCCTCTGGACAACGCGTGCGGCTGGCCTCCGGGAAGCACTCAGCGGCTGCGCGTGCTATTCGAAGGCAAACCGGCTGCCGGAGTGCGCCTGTCCGTCGGGCACGAGGGTCTGCCGGCTCATACCTACGTCGAGCACGTGACCACCGACGCCAATGGGGAAGCGAGCATTACACCCAAGACCGCCGGCCTCTGGTTCGTGCGCACTCACGTCATCCGTCCCCTGGCCGAGCCCAAGGCGGCGCCTCACGATGAACAGGCGCGCAAGGCCGAGTGGGAGAGCTTCTGGGCGTCCATCACCTTCCGCGTGTTGGGAGACAAGTAGCGAGCCCTGGCCGGGAAGCGATCCGACGAGAAGTAGCATGGCAAAGTCATTCGATGCACTGGCCCGCCGGACGATGACTCCGAAAATGCGGGCGCGGACGGCGCAGCGCACGCGTGAGCTGCTGGGCGAGTATCTGCTGAGCGAGATTCGCGCCGGACGAGGCAAGAGTCAGGTCGAAGTCGCGGCCGCGCTCGGCATCAAGCAACCCAGCCTGTCCAAGCTGGAAAAGCAGGCGGACATGCAGGTTTCCACGCTGGAGAAGATCGTCCAGGCGCTCGGCGGCGAGTTGGAGGTTATCGCCCGCTTCCCGAAGCAGGCTGTGCGGCTCGGCCCGTTCAGCTCTCGGCGTCGCAGGCAGCGCAGGCGCCAGGGCAGAGCGGCTCCGTCATTGGCGTAGCTGGTGGAGTTCCCCTCGTGAAAAGAGCGATTCTCGTTGTTCTCCTCGGAGTGGGCCTCGCCAATGGCTGCATCGGCCTGCACGAATTGCACAATCATCAAGTGAGGGAATTCAGTTGTGGAAAGCACGCCGAATGCGGCTTCGATCGGGGCAAGCTCGAAGCCCGGTACTGCGTCCAATGCGGCGCTCCTCTAAAGCAGGAGCCCTAGGATTTGGCCAACCGCAGTCAGGGGTAAGTGCGGCACCTACCTGGCTGGATAGCCGGGGACGAGGAAGGCGTCGTCGGGACGAGTGGGCGCTTCGGTACCTGAGTACTTCTTCACGTCGGTGATGGTCCAGAGATTGTCGTCTTTGGTGTACACCGGAGTCTTCGTGAACTGGACGCTGCCGTCGAGGCGCAGGACAGTCTGCCCGCGCCCGCGATGCGCGGGGGAGTTCGTCTTGCTGGGATCGACGCCCTCATTGAATCGCGCATTGACGAACAAAGGGTTCGCGTCACTCATGTACGCGAGCGCCACCGGCGGCCGGACATTAGGCGACTCTCCCGCGAGATTCAAAGAGTCATAGCTGACGTTCTGGGCGCAGGCGAAGTCGTCGCGGGTATCGACCTGCGAATCGGGCATGGGCTCGCCGTCGCAGCGACTAGGGCACTGAAAGTTCCTTGGCTTGGGGCCGAACTTGTACTTGACCAGCAGGAACGGGTGGCGGCTGTTGGAAACGAAGGGAAGACTGCGATCGGCACTGGGCAGCCAGGAGGCCTTCGCCAGAGTTCCGGCATAGGGGAGCGAATCGGCAAACGCCTGCTGGTAGCTGCTGACGCCTTTGAAGATGGCCTCGAGATTGCCAGCGCACATGGTGCGTTGCGCCCGCTCGCGAACGCTGGCCATGCCCGGCACGGCCACGCCGACCAGCAGTACGAGGCACGCAGCCACGGCAATCAGCTCCCGCATGCGCCCCCAAGGCGCGCGCCCGCGCTCCATCGGAATTGTCTGCCGCGATGCTTGATAAATACGGCTGAGCACTTTGTCCGCAAGATTGGCCGGACCGGGCGCCGGGCGCCAGTGATCCAGCGGCTGCAAGATGCGCCCCAGCCGTTCGCTGCGTTCGCGCAGCTCGCGGTCGCGACGGAGTTCAGATTCGATCCAGGAGCGCTCCTCGTCACCCAGACGGTCGAGGTGGAGGTCGAGCAGGTGTTCGTCGTTAGGTCGCTTACCGGGTTCCACTTAAAGGTTCCTCATGGTAGCTCGGGACTGGGTTTGACATTCTCGGTTCCGGCGAGGGCCTCACGGTACCGCTCGCCGAAGTGTACCACGGCCGCGTGTAGCCGGCTCTTGACCGTTCCCAGCGGGATGCCCACGACCTCGCCGATGTCCTTGTACGGAAACCGATGGTAGTAGGCGAGGATGAGCACCTCGCGGAGTTTTTCAGGCATGCCTTCGAGGACGTCGCGGACGAGCCGGCGATTCTCCTCGGAGGCCAATTCCACGTCCGGCGATTCGTCGTCCTTGGACAGCAACTGGACGAAGCGCGTGCCGGCGTCGCCGTCTTCATCGAGATGCGCGTCTGCGGGGACCTCGCGCCGACGTGTCCGACGGCGCAGATAATCGCGGGCCTTGTTGGCGGCGATGGTAAAAAGCCAGGGCTTGAACCGCCGGTGGGGGTCGAACTGATCGGCGGAAGTATGAACCTGAAGGAACGATTCCTGAACGACGTCTTCGGCGGCCACGGAGTCACCGGTGAATCGCATGACGAACTGATGGAGTTCCTGGGAATGCCGCCGGACGAGCAACTCGAAGCTGCCGGGCTTGCCGCGCAGATACTCTTGCAGAAGTCGCTCGTCCGTTGGCGCATCCACGTCATCATTGTATCCTTACGCCCGGCTGCGGCATTAGTTCACCCCGGGTGGCCCATAAATCCGGTGGATGAGCCGGGGTCGGAGGTTATCGGTTCGTCAGGCTACTAATGCTGCGGACTTGGTTTTTCACCTCGTGCTGCACGCCTGGGTGGTCAAAGCAATGGATTTAGCGGTCAGCACCTTCCCGCCCAAGACGCTGGCAGCCCTGACGGAGGCCTCCGCGGCCATCAATTCCACCCTCGATCTGGACGAGGTGTTGGCCCAAATCGCCCGTACTGCGGCATCGGTCATGCAGGCCGAGGCTAGCAGCGTCCTCCTGCTGGACCGGCGGCGGAACACGCTGACCTTCGCGGCCGCCTTCGGTGAGCAAAGCCCGGCCCTCGTGGGGAGGGAGTTCGACGCCGAACTGGGGATCGCCGGGCACGTCATCCGAACCGGCAAGGCGGAAAACATCGGGGATGTCTCCCAGAACCCGGATTTCTTCCGCGGGATCGACGAACAGCTTCGCTTTCACACCGTGGGTCTGATGGCTGCCCCGATGGTCTACAAATCGGAGGTCATCGGCGTGGTCGAGGTGCTCAATCGCCGCGGAGGTGGCACGTTTGGGTCCGCCGACCTGGCCCTTCTGGAGGTGTTCGCCAACCTCGCTGCATTCGGGGCCCGCAACGCCCAGGCCCACGCCAGCCTCCAGCGCGAGAACCGCGTCCTGCGGGAATCTGTCCTCGCCCGGTCGGACATCATCGGGTCCTCGCCCGCGGTGAAGGCGATGCTGCGCCTCGCCGATCGCGTGGCGCCGACCAACGCGACGGTCCTGCTCGTCGGCGAGACGGGCACCGGTAAGGAGGTCCTCGCCAAGTACATCCATAACGCCTCGCCGCGGGCGAAAAAAGCATTCGTGGCCGTGAACTGCGCCGCTTTGCCCGAGACCCTGCTGGAAAGCGAACTGTTCGGGCACGAGAAGGGCGCCTTCACCGGCGCCTTCGCCCAGCACATCGGAAGGTTCGAGTTGGCCGACAACGGAACGCTGTTCCTCGACGAGATCGGCGACATCAGCGCCTCGACGCAGGTGAAGCTGCTGCGCTTGCTTCAGGAGCGGGCCTTCACCCGCGTGGGCGGCACACAGACCATTGCTTGCGATGTGCGGGTGATCGCGGCGACGAATCGAGACTTGAAGGCGGCCATTGCCGCGGGACGATTCCGCGACGATCTGTTCTACCGCCTCAACGTATTTCCGATTGAGCTGCCTTCGCTGCGAGAACGGCGGGCGGACATCCCGGCGCTGGCCGTGCATTTCACCAGACTGGCCAGCGCAGAGCTGGGCGTGCCGCCGAGGGCGGTGTCCGGCGAGGCGCTGGAGGTGCTTTCCGGCTACGACTGGCCGGGCAACATCCGCGAACTCGCCAACGTCATCGAGCGGGCGGTACTGCTCTGCGACGGGTTGGAGGTCCTGCCGTCGCACTTGCCTGCGGAGCTTAAGAAAGGTTCCGGTGGGGCGCCTGAGGTCGAGATATCTCCCACTCTCCGCGGACAGGAGCGAGCCATGATCATCAAGGCCCTGGAAGACACCTACTGGAACCAGTCCGAGGCCGCCCGGGTCTTAGGCATCAGCCGCGACAACCTGCGTTACCGGCTCAAGAAATACAAGATCACTCGCGAGGGCGCGAAGAGCGATCAGGATGCGACATGAGACAAGCGGCGACGGAGTGCCAGCGCGAACGGGAGGTCCAGTGAAAACACACGGCCGCAACGGCTTACGACCATTGATGCGGCCGTACTTCATGGAGAAGCATCATGATCTTGCCGATCGTCGGTGTGCTGATTGCCTTGTTTCCCGGCGGACTTGACGCCCAGGACTCGGGAGCTGTGCAGGGGCAGATTGTGCCCGAGGCGCAGGCTGCAGCATCGGGAGAGGAGCGAAACGATAAGCCCACCGCGAGCGGTAGCGAAATCTACCGCGAGCTGGCTGAGCAAACGGGAGGCCTCGCTCATGACGGCGGCTTCGACGATTTGGGCGAGTTTCTGGATATCATGTGGGATGCAGACGGCGCGCGGATCGCCTGGATCCGTGATGTTGTCACGGCGGATGAGCCCCGCTTCATCGATGTGCCGGTGGACATTTCGGTAAGCCGAATCGACTTCATCCTCCACCACTCGAAGCGAAGTGTTCTGCAAATGGCGGTACTGCGTCCGGATGGCCAGCTCGTGGCCGAAGCCGACCCAGACGTCAAGGTAACCAGCACCCCAGGTGGTCTGCGTCGCGTGCGTGTCACCCAACCCTTGACCGGCAAATGGCAAATGAGAATCGAAGGGCAAGGCGCGTATCAAGCAATCGCCGTCGCCAAGACAAAAATCCGGTTTCTGGGCGTCGATTTCGTACGCCTCCTTCCCTTCGGCGGACCGTGTGGTCCAGCGGGTGAGGACGTTGGACCCAACCTCCTGCTCAACGAAGAAGTCTATTTTGGCGCGTCATTGTACGGAGACGCTCGCCGCGTGGAATTCGATCTCATCAGCGCGGACGGGCGGCCACTGGAGCGACTTCAAGTCGACCCCCAATCCTTGGATGGAATGGCCGGCGCGTTCACCCCCCGAAGCCTCTACCAGGGATTCCTGGTGAGGGCAGCGGGGCTCGATGCTGCGGGCAATCCGTTCCAGCGTGTGACCGACCGCCCCTCCTCAGTGGTCACATTCGTTGTTCGCGAAGATGCTCAGTTCAGGCATGACCAATGGGAGGACACGTCGGCTCCCTATCGATTCGAAATACGAAACGAAGGCAAGCGGGAACGATTTCTCGTTCGCGCCGAGACGGACTCCAAGCTCCCCCTGAAGCTGTCCCTGGAATCCGTGGAAGTTGAGGCGGGATCGAAGGCAGTGGTCGACGTGGAAGTTTTGAAAGACAGGCGCGACTTTCCGGCCAAAGAGTCCTTGATGGTCACGATTACCGCCGCGTCAAATCCCAAGGCACTGGACGTAGCCAGGATCATGGTCGGACAGGATGACTAGTAGCCCAGAGGACTTGTGCCCGCGAGACTGATTCCATACTCATTAGCTCGCCGCAGTGAACCTGAAATTCGCGCCCGGGCGGCCTCGCTCCACGCGGAGATGTCCGCGCGGCGCAGTTGCCGGTTCTTCAGCGACGAGCCGGTGCCCAGGGACCTGATCGAATCGCTGATCGCCATCGCCCACTCCGCGCCGAGCGGGGCCAATCGCAAGCCCTGGCGCTTCGTGGCCGTAGACGATCCCAAGATCAGGCACGAGATCCGCGTCGCCGCCGAGGCCGAAGAGCGTGAAAGCTACGATCACCGCATGCCCAAGGAATGGCTCGAAGCCCTCGAACCACTGGGTACCAATGCGGAAAAGCCGTTTCTGGAAATCGCTCCGTGGCTGGTGGTGATGTTCCGTATTGATTGGGAGGAGATCGCGGGGCAGCGCGTCTCGAACTACTATCCCGCCGAGTCCACCGGCATCGCCGCGGGCTTCTTCATCATGGCCTGCCACCAGGTCGGCCTAGCCACGCTCACCCACACCCCCAGCCCGATGCGTTTCCTCCGCGAGATCCTCGGCCGCCCCGTCAACGAGAAGCCGTTCCTGCTGATTCCCGTCGGCTACCCGGCCGCCGACTGCGTCGTGCCCGACATCCCCAAAAAGCCGCTGCAGGACGCCTTGCAATGGAACCGTTAGTCGGGTGACTCAGCGAGCGTCTCAAGACCCGCTGCCCAGCGAGCCACCGGTCTCACCGACCGGCCGGTCCTCGCGGCGCAGAGCTCTCAAATATCTGCTGCTCGCGGTGGTGATCACCCTGGCGGGCGCGACTTATTACTACGCCTTTTGCAACTGGTCTTTCCACTCCCGCGAATGGACGTCCCGGGCGATCGAGCCCGCGATCCGCAAGGGCTTGGACTATCTGTATGCCAGCGAGGCCTTCGCCCGCGCGATAGAGGACGGCGGTGAGGCCCCGCCGCATTTCTTTTTCCTCGAACTGGTGCTGCGTCGCCACGACCATCCCGGCCTGGGCGAGCAGATGGCCCGTGCCAAGGAGCTTAACAAGGACAACTGGGAATGGCGGGCCTACTACGGCATGCCCGGCTGGCCGCGTCACGAGCTAACCGCCCTGGACCGCAGCCGCATCGAATACGCGGTGGGCCACAGTCCGGCGAACTTCTGGGCGGAGTGGGTGTTCCACGGTCTGTACCCGTCATGGACCAAGCTTCGCCCCGAGGAGGAAGAGCGCCTGCTGCTCGACACCACGAGGCTCACCACCGATTATCAGCTTACCCACGCCCTGCTCGCCTATCTGTGGATGAAGCGATCGGACCCGGCCGTGGCCGCACAGCGCAATGTGGACCGCCTGATCGGGCAGGTCAGCACCCGCCTCTACCGTTCGCAGACGTGGGACCCGTGTACGAGTGACTTGTACAATGAGAGGCTGGCCTTCTGGCTCTACATGGACGAGCCGCCGCCCCTCAAACAGCGCTGGATCGAGCGCCTGATTCTCTCCCAGAACGCCGACGGGGGCTGGACATTCGACCGGTCGGTGCTGCGCACCCTCGGGCAGTTCGTCGGTTATGACCGCGGACCAGGCAAGAGCAGCCCCCACGCCACCTTCCTGGCTCTCTACGCTTTGGCGGAATACGACGCTTGCCACTAGCTTGGGTGTAGCGTCGATGAAGAAAGGTGGCCTTATCAATTCGGCGTTTTGACTTTTTGACTTTTTGACGTTTCGGCGTTTCCGTGAAGCGTCCCCGGCAGGATTTGAACCTGCAACCTTCGGCTCCGGAGGCCCTACGCTTGACACCAAGCCGCTGCATTCGCTAGACTTCGCGCATGAGGTCGTCCCCTGAGGAACAATCCAAGATGGAAATCCGCCTCGCACCGGAATTGGAGAAGTTCGTCGCGGAGAAAGTCCGAGCCGGCCAGTTTACCGATGCCAACGAGATGATTAACGACGCCCTGCTCCTTCTTCGAGACCACCAGGCGCATCTGCCTACCGACCCTCATGAGTTGGCCGAGCTGCGCCGACAAGTCGCCGTGGGGCTGCAGCAGGCCGACCGCGGTGAGTTCGCGGAGTTCGACGCCCAGGTCATCAAGGCTGAAGGCCGAAGGCGCCTCAGCAGCAAACGGTCCTCCTGATGGCCCGCATCCTGCGAACGGCCCAGTCGCGGCAGGACTACGCGGAGATCTGGGACCACATCGCTGCCGACAACCTCGTAGCGGCCGACCGTCTCCTCGATCGGTTCGACGACACATTGGCTCTGCTTGCTGTGGCCCCGGGGATTGGCCGGCTCTGTGAGGAACTGGCGCCGGGCTTGCGGAGCTTTCCGGTGGGCAACTACCTGATCTTCTACCGGCCAATCAACGATGGCATCGAGTTTATTCGCGTGCTTCACGGGGCGCGAGACATCCCGCAACTGTTCAATGAATAGGGCGTGCCTGGGGCTTGGCGGTTCAGGCAAAAAGGCAACGCCAGGAGTGAGGTTGCGGTCTTGACTTTTTCCCAGAACGCGTCCCCGGCAGGATTCGAACCTGCAACCTTCGGCTCCGGAGGCCGACGCGCTATCCAATTGTGCCACGGGGACTTTTCCTGGTCCGCCAGTGTAGCCGCCTCGGAGGGGCTGTCAAACGTTCGAACGCGGCCCCCACCAATTGTCGATTGTCGATTTGCGATTGTCGATTGCGGGCGCCCCTACTTCGTCCCTATGTCCCGCCGTCGCTTCGTCGCTCCGTGGCTTCGTCGCTTCGTCGCCGTAGAATGTCCCCATGGTCGCCCGACTGCACAGCGCGACGTTTTCCGGCATTGAGGCCGTGCCCGTGGAGGTGGAGGTCGACGTGGCCCGGCGGGGATTCTCCGGGGCCACGCTGGTGGGCCTGCCCGATGCGGCCGTCAAGGAAAGCATCGAGCGGGTCCGCACCGCGATGCAGAACTCGGGCTATCTCTTCCCGCGGCACAAGACGGTCATCAACCTCGCCCCGGCCGACGTCCGCAAGGAAGGCCCGGCCTTCGACCTGCCCATCGCCTTGGGCATCCTCTTCGCCAACGGCGATGTCATCTCCGACACCATCGGGCAATATCTCGTCGCCGGAGAGCTGGCCCTCGACGGGCGCATCCGCATGACCCGCGGAGCGCTCTCCGTGGCCCTGCTGGCCAAGCAGCAAAACCTTCGCGGAGTCATCGTCCCGGTGGAGAACGCCGCCGAGGCCGCCGTCGTCGAGGCCGTCGAGGTCATCCCCGTCAGCTCCCTGACCGAGGCCGTGGGGTTCCTCGCCGGGCAGCTTCCCATCGAGCCCCGGACCATCGACATCAGCAAGGTCTTCGCCGACTCCTCACTCTACGACTGCGACTTCAGCGAGGTCCGCGGGCAGGAGCACGTCAAGCGGGCCATGGTCATCGCCGCCGCCGGCGGACACAACGTGCTGCTCATCGGGCCCCCCGGCAGCGGCAAGACCATGCTCGCCAAGCGCCTGCCCACCATCCTGCCGCCGCTCACGCTCGAAGAGTCTCTGGAGACCACGCGGATTCACTCCGTGTCCGGCGAGCTGCCGCCGGGCATGGCCCTGCTCGCCCGGCGTCCGGTGCGTACGCCGCATCATTCCGCCAGCACGCCAGCGCTCGTCGGCGGAGGCTCAATCCCCCAAGCCGGCGAAGTATCGCTGGCCCACTACGGCGTGCTCTTTCTCGATGAATTCCCGGAGTTCACCCGCCCGGCTCTGGAGGCCCTGCGGCAGCCGTTGGAGGACGCCCGCGTGACCATCGCCCGGGCCCAGAGCACGGTAAGCTTCCCGGCCGCCTTCACCTTGGTGGCCGCAATGAATCCCTGCCCATGCGGCTACTACACCGACCCCCGCAAGAGCTGCAAATGCACTCCGCTGCAGATCGACAAGTATCTTTCGCGGATCAGCGGCCCGCTGCTGGACCGCATCGACATCCACATCGAAGTGCCCGGCGTGCCTTTTACGATGCTCCGCAGTCAGCAGGACGGCACCCCGTCCAGCGAGATGCGCGGGCAGGTGCTCAAGGCCCGTGAAAGGCAGTTCCGCCGCTTTGCCGACAATCCCACGCAGACCAACGGGCGCATGACCGGCAAGATGCTTCGCGAGCACTGCAAGCTCGACGAGACGGCAGAGTTAGTCCTGCGCCAAGCCATGACCGAGTTGGGCCTCTCCGCCCGCGCCCACGACAAGGTCTTGCGCGTGGCCCGCACCATCGCCGACCTCGCCGACCGCGACCACGTCGACGCCGAGCACGTCTCCGAGGCCATCCACTACCGCCGCCTCGATCGACAGTTGTAGGGTCGCGCCTTGTCCGCAGCCCGATCGGCGACTGTAGCGTCGGCGTAGTGGGTGCGCGACCTGTTGCCGATCGGTCGAAACATGCGCCGTGCAGTCGTGCCGGAGGTACGTTCGAGAGTAGCCCCGCGTTTCAACGCGGGGTAAGCCGGTAGAGTCAGGTAGTCCCGGAGGGACGACTGACCAGGCGGAAGAAGGGTCCCCGGGGCGCGGTACAATGTTGTGGATAGGTGAACCATCCGACGATCGGGACGAATCGAGTAATCGAGGGGGCAATTGGCATCGGCAAGCAGGCATCGATGAATCGCAAGACAGCCCTGAGCATCGCCGTCATCCTGTCATTTCTGACCCTTTCCCTTCTGGGCAGCTTGGTTTGGGTTAGCGGGCGTGAGGCTTACCAAACAACCGGATTTGGGCTGCCGTTCCCGTGGTTGGAGGTGGCAGTTCCGAATAGAGCTGTTCTTAGAGACCGGACTCCGAAGGTCACGTTCCGCGCTGGAGGGTTCGTGGCCGACTTGGTTGCTACCGGGTTTCTCGTCTTCGGCGCAGCGGTATTCATCAGTCGCCATCGCCATGCGAATCAGGCGGTAGTGCAAGACCCGCCACGGTGCCGGAAATGCGGCTACTCGCTCGTGGGTAACGTCTCCGGCGTTTGCCCTGAATGTGGCACGCGAATTGAACCCGCGCCCCGCCCTGCCTAGCCGCGCACGAGACGATCGCTTCGCTCGGAGTCGATCACGCGGCGATCACTTCGCCGTTCTCCAGGGCCATGCGAATATCGTCGGCGGACACGCCGGATGGCGTGGACACGGTAGATTATACGCCTGTTCGCCATGGTACGCTCGTCCTGAATTGCCAGTTTAGCAGGTGCGAGGAGCCAAGCCCATCCGTGCGTTGCGCGACCTGCTCGCGCGGCGTTGTGCGAGAACAGCGCCAGCGATGCATAACAACGCTGCGAACGCGAGCATCGCCCCCTGCGACAGCGCCGGCACCAGCGTGGTTCCGCTGTTTTTCATGAGGATGACGAGGTCTTCCTCTTCGTCGATGAGGGCCAGGTCCAGGTCGAAGTCGTTGTCGAAGTCGAAGATGAGGGCGCAGGAGGCGGCCGTGGGCGAGGCGAACTCGCGGACGAAGGTGAACGCCCCCGCCCCGTTGTTCGCGTAGATCCACCAGTCGCCGGAGTAGCTTGAGGTCACCCAATCCAGATCGCCATCGCCGTCCAGGTCGCCAACGTCCGTGGCGATGGTGAACGGGTCGGTCAGGTATCGCACGGGGGCGCCAAGATTGCCCGCTCCGTCTCCGAAGAGGATGGCCGCCCGGTTGCTGCCGCTGTTGCCCACGGCCACGTCCTCCGTCCCGTCGCCGTTGAGGTCGCCCGTGTTGAGCATCCACACCGCCCCGTCGCTGCTCTGCGATGCGCCCGGCGTGAATGTGCCCGCGCCGGTGCCGAGCATCACCACCATCCGCTGCGCCGTCTGGCATCCCACGACGAGATCGAGAATCCCGTCGTGGTTCATATCCGCCGAGCCCAGGGCCCACTCCCCGTTGAACCCGGTTTCGAAGTAGCCGGGCGTCCCGAACGCTCCCGAGCCGTCGTTGAGCAGCAGCGATACGTCCCCTGCGGTCGAGACGTAATTGGAGTTGGCGATGTCCACATCGCCGTCGCCGTCCGCATCCATCACCGCGATGCCTCGGGGTCGCAGGCCCACAGTGATCTTCTGCTGCGTAGCGAACGTGCCGTCGCCGTTACCGAGCAGGATGGACACGCTACTGTCGAGGATGTTGGCCACGCAGATGTCCACCTTGCCGTCTCGGTTGAAGTCCGCGGACTCCGAGGGACTGGCGTGAAATCCCGCCGCAAACGTGGGTTGAAGGAAGGGCTCGAACAGGCCCGTATTGTCTGCCCGGTTTAGAAAGACCCGCAGGTCTGCGGTTTCCTCATTGACGATGGTCAAATCAAGGAAGCGGTCGCCGTCGAGATCGGAGGCAATGCCGCCGTAGGCCGT
Source organism: Phycisphaera mikurensis (assembly GCA_005240095.1). Lineage (GTDB taxonomy): Bacteria > Planctomycetota > Phycisphaerae > UBA1845 > UBA1845 > SBAX01. The sequence goes on along the minus strand of SBAX01000230.1, from coordinate 10,705 downwards.
GGAGGGCTGCGACGGCGTGGTCCGCGTGGTCATGGAGGCGATTTCCTGGAAGTCCATGGCCGCGGGATTGGCCTTCGTCCAGAACTGGAAGGAGTATCCGCCCGCCCGCAGGGTCGTGTTGTCCGCGGCCTCAATGTCGTGCGACAGGAAGACGGTCACCAGCTCGCCCGCGGAGAACGGCTGATTGGGCGTAAGCGTGACGGTCGTGTCGCCGTTGGAGAAGCTAAACGTCCCCTGTACCGTTCCGCTCCAGCGCCCGAAGGACCAGAAGCTTTGCAGGGGCACGACCGAGTTGGGCTTCACCGGCTTATCGAACTGGACGACGATCGGCGTTTCGCGAGGCACGTTGAGCGCGTGTCGTGCCGGCGTGACACTGATGACCTGCAGATCCGCGGCAAGAGCGTGAACCGAACACAGTCCGGTCAATACGAACGTCGCCGCATACCCCTGTCGCATGGCTCCGGCCCCCGTGAGGGCGATTATAGTCACCTTTCCGGGGAGGGCGAGGCTTCTGCCGAGCCGCGTCCCCTCTCCCCTCGGGAGAGGGCCGGGGTGAGGGCAATTGGGAGGGAGGCCTGTCCCGGTGCTCATTGACGCTCCTGCCGAGCCATTCGTTCATCACTTCGGCTCGACGCGGGCGTAGTTGTCCTGCGCGACCGAGCGTGTAGCTTATCCGCCGATAGTATCGAAGATGGAGTTGAACTTCCGTCCGATGTGCTTGAGCAACTCAGATCGGCGATCGGCCCGAGCAGGGAACCACAGGTTCCTTGTGGCTTTCGCAGCGCTGACCCTATGGCAAGCCGCGGCCGACGCCGAAAACCGGGTTACCATCGTTGGCGGAGCAGAGCCCGGCGGACATCGCTACAACTGGACGGTCACCAACAATCACTCCTCGCCGATCGTCCTCGCCGAGTTCCCGCATTACCACGCCACGCTCTTCTTCGTGCCCCAGGGCTGGAAGAGCGAAGCTACGTACATGGTCAACGTGGGCGTGGAAGACCGGCCAGGGGTGTGTACGGCGCGGGCCCCATCGGCCGCGGGCGGGATCGCCCCACGGGACTCCGCCGCTTTCAGCATGCAGGTGGCCACCAAGGGAACCATGCGCGGGCGGGGCAACGTTCGCGTGCGGTTCGCCGACGACACCGAGGCCGTCGTCGCTAATGTGGAAATCCCCGTGCCGGAGCGGGCCGGCGACAAGTATCTTCCGCTGATTGGCCTGGGCGCCATCGCGGGAATCTTTCTGCTCGTCCGCTGGCTCCGCGGACGCAGAGAACCCACGACGACGGAAGCGGTTGCGTAGTCAAAGAAGGCTACAGCAGCGGCAAGGGGATGCCGCCGCGCGGAGGCTCCTCTCCCTCCTCCCACGCCACGGCGGCCACCGACGCTACCAGCGGCTCAAGGTCCACGGGCCGGATGGTGCGAAGGTCGAAGCACACCGCGTCGTCCCGCACGCGGGCGACCACCGGCGAGTCGGCCTCGCGCAGAGCGCTCACCGCCTGCTGGGCCGATTGCCGCGAGGGACGCCACTGCACCACCACGGTGGGCAATTCCTCCGCGGGCATGGAGCCCCCGCCCGCAAAGCCCACGTCCGAGCACACCAGGAACTCCTCGCCGGGAGCGGCCTTCGTGAGTTGCTCCTGCAGAGCGCGGGCGCGGTCGGCCAGTTCATCCGGCGATGCCCGCAGCATGGCCAGCGTCGGCACGCTGATCATCGCATCTTCAAGGTCCTGATAGTGCCGCAGGGTCGCTTCCAGCGCCAGCAGCGTCAGCTTGTCCACCCGATAGGTCCGCATGAGCGGATGGGCGTTGATGCGATCGATCAGCCCCTTCTTCCCCACGATTACCCCGCACTGCGGTCCGCCGAGCAGCTTGTCGCCCGAAAAGCAGACGATATCCGCGCCGGCGGCAATCGAGGAAGTCACGCACGGCTCATCCGGCAGCCCCATGCTCTTCGCATCGAACAGCACTCCGCTGCCCAGGTCATCGATGGCGATCAGAGCGCGGCGATGGGCGAGCTCCGCCAATGACCCGATGGCCACGTCCTCGGTGAAGCCCACCACGCGATAGTTGCTGGTGTGCACACGAAGCAGCGCCGCGGTGTTGTCCGTGATCGCTGTTTCATAGTCCGAAAGACGTGTTCGATTCGTCGTGCCGACTTCGCGCAGGATCGCCCCGCTGGCCCGCATGATGTCCGGCAGGCGGAAGCTCCCCCCGATTTCGATAAGCTGCCCGCGGGAGACGATCACCTCCCGTCCTCCGGCCAGGACGTGCAGGATCAGGAGCGTTGCCGCGGCGTTATTGTTCACCACCGTCGCTGCTTCCGCGCCGCTGAGGGTACGCAGAAGCTGCGCCACGTGGTCGCTTCGGCGCCCACGTTCACCCGTAGCCAGGTCCAGTTCCAGATTGCAATAGCCCGAAGCACCCTCGACGATGGCCTCGATGGCCGCATCGCTGAGCGGGGCCCGGCCCAGGCCTGTGTGCAGCACGATCCCCGTGGCGTTGATCACCCGACGCGGCGACGGCAGCGATCGGCGGACCAGCTCCTCCTCCGCCCGGGCCAGCACCTGATGCACATCCACTGGCTCGCGCACGGCTCCCTCGACGATGGCTTTCCGCGCCGCCGCCACCGCCTCCTGGACGGCCGTCACCACCGTGTTTCGAGGCAGCCCGTGCAGCCAGTCCTTGACCTCCTCGTGCTCCAAGAGCGCCGACACGGAAGGCAAGGAGCGCAGAAGCTGTTGCGTATCAGGACTCATTCAACCTCCTGCTTCCTGCGGAACACGCGTTGGTCGCCGACGCGCTGGGTCCACCCGATTCGATCCAAGTATTCTACAAAGGGCACCACGAACTTGCGACTGGACGCCAGCGTCTCGCGGATCTGGGCGACGCTCACCGGTCCGCTACGCTCGATCAGATCGGCGACGGCCGTGCGGAGCTCACGTTCGCTGTCCGCATGCAGATACATCTCCGGGGCAATGAGCACCAGTTCGCCCAGCGCCACGCCCAGCGTCGCCAGACGACCGAGCCGCTTGCGATCCACACGCAAGGTCGTTGCCAATTCGGGGAGCGTGGGCGGCTGGAAGCGGCCCTGCCGGATGGCCTGGACCATCACCTGAAGCGCCTTCTCATCCGCGCCCGAAAGTGCCGGGGCGAAAGCGGGAAGCCCCGCGAAACGCCCCAGCAGCTTGATCGCCCCGTCCTTCACGAACTGATCGAACAGCGGCTTGGCCACGCTGCGGTTCATGGTGATCCGCTCCAGCCAGCCCAGCACGGCGTCGGCAGGGCGCCCCGGCTGGTCCGGATGCGCTCGGTGAAAGCGCTCCAGCCATGCCGCGAGTCGTGCGGAGATGTCCGCCAGCGTCGATGGCGTCACGCGAACGTCCGTTCCGGCGATCAAGTTCCACCGTTTTTCCGCTTGCAGCTTGTCATAGATCGTCGGCAATTCATTGAGTTCCACTCCCGCGCGAGCGCACATTTGAAGGTCGCTGAGCTTACCAAATGCGGCAGCAAGCAGCACTTCCTCCACCCGATCGGTCGGCTCACCCGTCGCCAAGCGAGCGAGCGACCGGATCGCTTCCGCGGTATCGGATCGTTTTCGACGCGCCACGGGGCGAAGCACGATCCCTCCTCCCAGGGTCCGTGTGGCCGCGGCGTCGCGAAGGATGAAACGCTGCCCGTACGCGACCATAAACGGCTCGCCCGATCGAAGCTGGGCGTAGCCTGACGCCCCTGGCCCAAGTGCCTCACCATCAAAGAGCACGAGCCGCACGGGCATGTCCGTGGTCCCCACTTCCAGGTGCACAGTTGTTCCCGATCGAAGCGGACGCGCATTGCTCGACAGGTAGCGCAAACTCACGTCGGCGATGCGCGTGGGCTGCAGGTAGCCGGGCGTGGCCAGCTCGCTGCCGCGGGGGATCTGCTCCCGATCGATGCCACTGATGTTGATCGCCGCCCGCTGGCCGCGCGAGAGCATCTCCTGGTGCGCACCGTGGGTCTGCAAATCGCGTACGCGGCAGGCGTGCCCGCCAGGATAGACCTCCAAAGTGTCGCCCGGTGTCACTTTCCCCCGAAGCACCGAGCCGGTGACCACCGTGCCCCGCCCCTGCACGGTGAACACGCGATCCACGGCCATGCGGAAGGGCAATTCCGCGGCAGCTCGCTGGATGCCTTGCGAGGTTTTCCAGAGGGCCTGTTTGAGTTCTTCCATTCCCGCGGCCGCTACCGACGAAACCGGGCAGATCGGTGCGTCCTCCAGGGGCGTGCCGCTCAGCAGCGAGCGCACGTCATCGGCCACGAACTCAACCATATCCGGATCGACGGCATCAATCTTGGTGATCGCCACGACGCCCCGCTCGATGCCCAGCAGGTGCAGGATCTCGACGTGCTCAACGGTCTGGGGCATGACCGAGTCATCCGCGGCCACCACCAGCACGGCGATGTCGATGCCCGTCGCCCCCGCGACCATCGTCTTGACAAACTTCTCATGCCCGGGCACGTCCACCACCCCAAACCGCGTGTCGCCGACCACCAGCTCGGCAAAGCCCAGCTCGATGGTCATGCCCCGCCGCTGTTCCTCCGGAAGGCGGTCGGTATTGGTGCCCGTCAGGGCCTTCACCAGCGAGGTTTTCCCGTGGTCGATATGCCCGGCGGTGCCCAGGATGAAATGCCGGCAGGGGGCGTGGACCAGCTCATTGGGCGGCGCTGTGCTCATCTACGCGATTATCCGGGGTCCGCCGAACCGCGAGAAGCCCCGTACTTCCGCCACGGCTGGCGGAATCGTGAACAGAGGCTATACTGAGGGCGTTCGCGGAGAACCGTGGGGTCCTCCGGCCGTTGTCCAAGATGAGGTGAATCGTGCCCCGACCGACGAAAGCGTTCAAACGACAGAAGATCAACGCCGCCATTGCCTGGAAAAAGGGCGAGCGGAAGGAAGCCTACGAGCTCTGGGAAAAGGCCGCCAAGGGCATGGCCGAGCACCGCGCCAAAAAGAAGAAGGGAAAGAGCAAGCCCGCCGAAGGCGCCGCTCCCGCCGCCCCCGCCGCGTAGTTGTAGCGTCTCATCCATTTCCAGTCGCAACGAGCCGCGGGCTTTTAGCCCGCGCGGACGCTCGAAGGCAGCTCACGCTTCCCGGCGGAGAGCATGACCAGCCATGAGCCTTGCAGACTACTACAAGCGGCAGTTTGCCTGGCGCGACTGGCCTGCCATCTTCGCCGCCTTGCCTCCTCTTAAAGATCAGCTCGTCCTCGACTTGGGATGCGGTGTGGGGGATCAGGCCGCCGAGATGGTGGCCCGCGGAGCGGACGTCCTCGGCATCGACATGAATGAGGAAGTTCTCCGCGAGGCGCGCGCCAAAGGCTTGCCCCGCGCTGCGTTTCGCCTCGCCGATCTGGGCAGCGCGCTGGACATGAGCTGGCCCTCACCCCCTTCGGGCTCCCGCCTTGGTCGCCCTCAGCCTCTCCCGTGGGGAGAGGGGAACTGGTTCGACGGCGTCTGGTGCAGCTTCGGCGCAGCCTATTTTCCCGATCTGCCCGCGATCCTGCGGCTGTGGGCCGAATCCCTGCGCCCAGGCGGGTGGATCGCCCTCACGGAAATCGACGACTTCTTCGGCCACGAGCCGGTCGGCGAGCGCACGAGATCGCTGTTCGACGCCTATGCCCGCGAGGCTCTCGCCGCCGGGCGCTACGACTTTCACATGGGTCGCAAGCTTGGCGATTATCTGCGGCGCAGCGGGTTCGCGGTGGCCAAGGAATTCACCGTACGCGACGACGAACTCTCCTTCGACGGACCGGCCAGGCCGGAAGTCGTCGATGCATGGCAGACTCGACTGGACGGCATGAAGCTCCTTCGCGACTTCTGCGGCCCGGATTTCGAGGCCCTTCGCAGCGAGTTCCTCGAATGCCTCACCCGCCCTGATCACCGCTGCCGTGCGAAGGTCTACTGCTGCGTCGCGACGAAGCTACAATGAACCTATGACCGCCTCTGACTTTCGCCGCATGGCCTTGAGCATGCCGCAGGCCACCGAGGGTGCCCACATGGACCATCCCGACTTTCGCGTGAAGGGCAGGATCTTCGCCACGCTCTTTACCCGTGACGATCTCACCTGGGGCATGGTCAAGCTCACGCTCGATCAGCAGCGGCAGTTCGTCGACGCCGATCCGGATATCTTCCAGCCGGTCAAGGGCGGCTGGGGTCGCCAGGGTTGCACGCAGGTGTGCCTCAGGGCCGCCGACAAAGCCGCAGTAAGAAGCGCGATGCTTACCGCATGGCTCAACACGGCCCCGAAAAGCCTCGTCGAGGAACGGGATTCCCCGACTCAAAAGCGCAAGCCAACCGCGCCAAGGAAGCGCGCCACGTGATCCCGGGCGCCTCAAGTTCCTCAGTCGGGCGGATCGTCCTCCGCGACGTGCGGGAGGGTGATCTTCCCGCGTTTTTTGAGCATCAGGCCGACCCCGAGGGCTGCCGCATGGCCGCCTTCACCGCCCGGGATCAGGATGCCTTCACCAAGCACTGGACAAAGATCCTCGCCGACCCCGCGGTGATCAAGAAGACCATCCTCTTCGACGGCGCCGTGGCCGGCAACGTGGGGTGCTGGGAAACCCAAGGCCATCGCGAAATCGGCTACTGGATCGGGCGCGATTACTGGGGCAAGGGCATCGCCAGCCGGGCGGTAGCCGCGTTTCTCGCTGAAGTTGCCATTCGCCCGCTGCACGCGCACGTGGCCAAGCACAACATCGCGTCGATCCGCGTCCTCGAAAAAAGCGGCTTCACCGTCACTGGCGAAGACAACTGCCCCGCCCCCACCGGCGGCGATCCCGTCGAAGAGTTCATCATGACGCTCGCCTGATCGCGGCGAAGCCGTGTCTTCCAGTCAATCCCCTCTCCCCGGGAGAGGGTCGAGGTAAGGGCCAATCTCGGGAAAGGGCCGGGGGTAAGGCGCACAAGCTGTCCCCTTGCGGGAGGGCGAGGCTCCTGCCGAGCCGCAGCGCACGATCGACGGGCGCAGTTGCACCGTGCTCTGCAACTGGTTCTTTTGGGTTCGTTTATTGCGGCGAACATATACCTAACTTCTTGCTGGGCAACGGGTTAGATCGCTTGTAACTGGGTTCGTTTGGTATTAGCGTTTTTTTCGCCCGCCCACCGCCGCCTTCTGCGCCCCGCGCGCGGGGTCTTCCGAAGTGGCCAGTGGCCACTCGCTCGAGGCTGTGCGACCGATGCGGTCGCACTTCGCACCCACGCCCCTATAACGTGCAGCGTGTTCACTTGCGGTGGGGTACAAAGCGAACAGGCCCTTACGGTCCCTCGATCCAGCGCTGGTAGAAGTCGAAGTCGCGCAGGTCCACGTCACCGTCGAGGTCGGTGTCGAAGGCTTCGCAGCCTGAGGTCAGGCGCTGACCCGGGCCGGCGGTGGAGTACCAGAGAGGCTGCGTTCGCGGCGACCACGACGGGCGGCCACCGCGCCCGATCAGCAGGAATCAGCGCCGCTCGAGCGTCCCGCTGGTCGCAGCGTCCGATGAGACAATCGTTGTGCCGTGTCGGTCCCGACCTGCGGAGGCGAGTTCGCGCACCGAGGCGACGAATCCCTCGCCATCCCCGGTCAGGTCGAGCATCGGATAACGGACCTGCCCGTCAGGGAAGCGGATGTTAATCACATAGGAGAGCACGCACAGAGCAGACATCAGCGTGGCGCTTGCGAGGACCACGATCGCCGCCCAGCGCCAAGCGCTGGACCCAATCAGATACCACGCAACGAAAACCAAGCCCAGACAAAGCACCGCGAACACGATGCCGGCCGGGTTAACCTCCCATCCAATCTCGATGGACTGGATCTGGGAGAGGTTGTGGCGGCCGACGAGCGCGCCGTTCTTCGCCCTCTTGCACAGCGTGCCCTCGCGGACGAGGAGACCGCTTTTGGGAAGCTCGAGATCGTTGAACTCCGGTTCCATGTGCGATCCTCGTGGCACGCCGGCGGCGTCTGCGCGGATCACGGTGCGGATCAGCCGGTCACCTTGCCGGCGATCCATTCACGCGCGCGATCGAGCGCAGCGGGAAGCCCCTGGGGATCCGTTCCGCCGCCTTGGGCCATGTCGGGGCGCCCGCCGCCCTTGCCGCCCACTAAGGGGCAGATTTCCTTGACCAGGTCGCCGGCCTTGATGCCCCGATCGACGAGGTCCTTGCTCATGCCGGCAACGAGCGTCACCTTGCCGTCGTCGACGGCCGCCAGCAGGACGGCCGAGGAGCCCTTCTTGTTGCGGACGAAGTCGATGCCGCTGCGCAGGGCGTCGGCATTTGCCCCGGGCACCTCACCGACTACGACGGTGACGCCGCCTATATCCTGCGACTTGGCGGCGAGGAGTTCGGCCACGGTTTCGACCGCGCCGCGCTGGGACTGGGCGGCGGACTTTTTCTGCTGCTCCTTGGCGGCCTCCTGAAGTTTGGCGATCGTGTCGGCGAGGCGGTGCCGAGTGAGGATGGGGATGGTCGCCTCGGAGAGGTCTCGCAGAAGGCGCGGCAGATCATAAGGCTCGACCCCCCCTTGCCCCACCTTGGTAAGGAGGGGGGCAATGCCCGCTCCCTCACGGTCGCGGTACTGATCATCCGCTCCCTTCCGGTCGCGCCTCGGATCAACGGGTGCCACTGGCGGCTTGCCCGCCAGTGTTCGCCCCGTGCGGAGGGCTTCGGCAACCTCGAGGAATCCTTCGCCGCGGCGGACGGCCTGCCGGGCGGTGTCCGCGGTCACACCGACGACGCGGCGGACGCCCTTGGCCACGGCCTCTTCGCTGACCAGCACGAACTCCTCGGCTTCCTTGGAGTTCACCAAGTGCGTGCCGCCGCAGAACTCCACGGAATACTGCATCCACCTGGGGTTTTTGGGATCTCGCAGCATGGCCTCGATACCCGCGCCGATGGAAACGACGCGCACTTTGTCGGGATACTTCTCGCCGAACACCGCCCGCAGAGTGTTGATCTCCCGGGCTTCCCTCTGATCCACTTGCGGTGCAGTCAGCACGTCCAATGAATCTGAGATTTGAGACCGCACATGCTGCTCGATCTTCCGCAGTTCGTCCTCGCTGAGCTGCTTGGGGTGCGAAAAGTCGAAGCGGGTCTTCTCCGGATCGACCAGCGACCCCTTCTGCTGCACGTGCTCGCCCAACACCTCCCGCAACGCCCAGTTGAGGATGTGCGTGGCGGTGTGATTCTGCATGGTGGGCAGCCTGTGTGCTGTGTCGACCGATAGAAACACGCTCGGCTCATTCTCTCCTGACCACGGAATGTCCCCTTCTTCAAGAAACCCACGATGACCGACAACGTTGCCGCCCTTTATTGTATTTGTCACGCGGAACGACCAGCCGTCGCCTCTTATGTATCCCACATCACCGACTTGCCCTCCTTGCTCCGAATAAAAACATGTGCGGTTCACATATAATTCTGCCTGCTGTCCCCGCTGCAAGATCGAACTGGGGTTCGATGACTTTCCTTCCAGCAGTGCGCACCAGTACATGTTGGCGGTGAGCTCAAGGTTGTCGAATTTGAAACTGTCGTCTGTTTGTCCTTGCGCAGGAACGTTGTACAGGGCAGACTCTAGTTTGCCAGCCCCTCTCGCCCTCTGTTTGGCCTCTTCCATGAGGCGCTCGTATTCGCCCATCTCGACGTGCAACCCGCGTTCCGCGGCCATGAGTTCAGTCAAATCAATGGGAAAACCAAACGTGTCATGGAGGCGAAATGCCACGATCCCCGGGATGACGGGTTGTTGTTTTGGCGTAGAGGCGACCCATCCGTCGGTTGCGTCGATAAGTGCAACCTGGGCGGCTTCGTCGAATAGTCTAATACCACGATCTAGTGTCTTGATAAAAGAGGTTTCCTCTTCGCGGATCAGGTCGCTCACGTGCTCGACATTACTGCCGCGATGGGCGGTGCGGAGTTCGGGGAAGGCGCTTTCCATGTGGTCGATGACGGCGGGGACGAGGTCGCAGAGGAAGGGCTCGTGCAGACCCAAGTATTGGCGACCGTAGCGGACCGCTCGGCGGAGGATGCGGCGGAGGACGTAGCCGCGGCCTTCGTTGCTGGGAATCGCTCCGTCCGTCAGGGCGAAGGTCAGGCAGCGAAGATGGTCGGCGATGACGCGATAGGAGACGTCGACCATAAGCTGAGGGACGGAGGGACTAAGGGACGCAGGGACGGAGGGAGCAGAATCCGCCTTTCCTCCGTCCCTACGTCCCCTCGTCCCTTCGTCCCTTCCGGGCAGCGTTCCCTGGTACGGCGGGGCGCCGGTGCGCTTTCGGATCGCGTCGAAGATCGGCGCAAACACGTCCGTGTCGTAGTTGCTCTTCTTGCCTTGCAGGACGGCGCAGAGGCGCTCGAAGCCCATGCCCGTATCCACATGCTTGGCGGGCAAGGGCGTTAGCTTGCCGTCCGCGGAGCGGTTGAACTGGATGAACACCAGGTTCCAGATCTCCATGACGCGGGCGTCGCCCTTGTTGACCAGCGCTGCCCCCGACTTATCCGGCGTCAGGTCGATGTGAATCTCACTGCACGGCCCGCACGGACCGGTATCGCCCATCTCCCAGAAATTGTCCTTCATGCTCCCAGGATGCACGTGCGAAGGATCGATGTCCGTGACGCCCAGCCACAGATCGCGGGCCTCGTTGTCGGGCTCGAGCTCCCAATCGACCCCCCCTTGCCCCCCCTTGGTAAGGGGGGGCAAGGG
>SBAX01000378.1 GCA_005240095.1 Phycisphaera mikurensis | reverse complement strand
CGGTCGCTGAACGAACCATTCGCCGAAGCCGGGTTGATGATCAGGTTGCCAGGAATGCCCTCGGCGGGAACCACGTTGCTGGCGTGTCCCGTGATCCCGCCGTACTGATAGGCCAACGAGAGCGTGGGGCCAAAGCCCATCCACCAGGCGATTTTTCGATCCGCGATGGCGGCATCAACCAGGTTTCGAAAACCTTCCAGTTCGGGCCGAAAGGTCATGGCGATACCGAGCGTCTCGTCGAGCGACAGGTCCTCGCGAACCAGTTGAAGCTTTTGGATGCTCGCCAAGGACGGCACAAGCGTCACGGACGAGTCCAGGTGCAGGGTCACCGCCAGGGCGATCGAAGCGTCATAGAAACCTTTAAGGCCCATCACCAAGTCTTGCTGTCTTTCAGCCAATCGTGCCTCCGCCCGAAGTACGTCGGCTTGGACGCCGGTGCCGGCCTCAACCCGCAATCGATTCACCCTCAGCAGCTCCGTGGCCTCCTGCACCCCTTGATGCGCAGCGGAAATCCGTGTCTGCAAGTACGCCAGGGTGTAGAACTGCACCGCGGAATCGCGCAGTGTCGCCAGGTTGGCCGCCTGCTCACTTTGTTCGGCCGCGCCAAGGCGTTTCTTGGCGGCCACAATTTCATAGATGACGCGCCCTGGATTCACGACCCATTGGATCGCGGCGCCCGCAAAGAAAGAATCGAAATTCACGCCGACGATGTTGCCCTCTGTCGCCCGGACGCTGCCCTCCACATGTTCAAAGAGCGCCGTCGGAACAATCGCCGGAAATGCGCCGCCGACGGTGCTTTCGTACCGGCCTCCGGCCGCGGCAGCATTCAGTCTGGCCTGCATGATATCGGTGTTTTGGGCCAGGGCGACGCGAACGACGGTGGTCAGATCGATCGGAAGCAACTCCGTGAACATCGGCTTGATCTGCGCTGCATCCAACGGAATGGCCGCCCCCGCTGGGCCAGCGCTTCGTGGAGAAACATCGGGCCGCTCGACCGCGGCTCTGGGTTTCTCCGTCGTCGCGCAGCCCGCCGACAATAGAGCGAGGAAATACCCAACCCGCCCCGCGATCGTTCCCGCCGTCTGGCGAAGGCCGATTTGGTTCATGTGCCGCTGTCCACGTGAACGGGCCGTAGCAACGAGCCGTCGGCGATCAGGCCCTTTCCCGTCAGAACGACGAGTGATCCGTCGGTCAAACCATCCGTGATCTGGACTCGAATACCGTCGTCCAAACCGATGCGCACCGGCATCCGAACGGCACGATTGTCCGCCACCGTGTAAACAAAGGCCTCCCTTCCTCCCGTGAGAAGGGACGACGCCGGAACGGTCAGGGCGTCCGCGCGCTGATCCATCTCGACCACGACGTGGGCGTACATGCCGCTCATCAGTCGCCCGTCCCTGTTGGGCAGGTCGATTTCCGCACGCATCGTGCGCGTGTCAACCTTGAGCGAAGCGGCCACGCGGGCGATCGAGGCGTCGATTTCCACGCCGCTTAGGCCGTAGGGCCTCACCTTCACCGGACAACCCGGCCGGACGAATTCGATGTCTGTTTCCGGGACCTCGATGGAGATTCGCAGGAGATCTGCCCGCCGCACCGTAAACAGCGGCGAGGTCCGGCTGGTGGCGGCGGATTGCACCAGTGTCCCACGATCCACCAGGCGCTGGGTCACTATGCCGTCAAAGGGAGCCACGATCCGTGCGTACTGCATCAGCGTTTGCATCTTCTCGACGCGGGCCTCGGCGACGGTGACATTGGCCACCGCCGCGGCGCGTGATGCCTCCGCACTGCCCACGTCGGCCTGGGCCGCCGCGATCTTCGCTTCGGCGATGCCTACGTCCGCCTGGGCAATGTCGTGCTGGTTCTGTGCTTCATCGAGCTGTTCCTGGGTAATGGCGTTGCCCTGGAACAATTCCCTGCGTCGCTCCAGCGTCGCTCTCTTCAGGGTGATTTCTGCCTGCGCTCGAACCAACATGCTTCTCGAAATGTCGAGCATCTTCGTGGCCTGGACGACCTTGGACTCCGCGGTTGCCACGCCCGCCACGGCCGCGGCGTGAAGGGCTTGTGCTTCGGCCAGCTCCTTCTCCACTTCCGGCACATCGATGACAGCGAGAACATCGCCCGCCTTTACGCGCTCGCCGATATCAACGCGCACCTCCGAAACATAACCGGAAGCTTTCGCGTACAGGTCGGCCTGCTCATAGGCCTCCATGGTCGCCGGAACACTCAGGTAGCGGGCCATGTTCTCCCGGCGTGGCGTGACGACGTGGACGCTGCGCGGCGTTTCCGCGATCGTTGGCGAAGGTGCCGGCCCGGCAGGTGGATTGGCACTCACCTGGTACTTTCCCAGCCAAAGACCAGGGAACGCGACGACAAGCGCTCCGCCAAAACTCATCCACCGAATGTGTTTGCGCACGTCAAACCTCCGCCCCGATCCAGGCTGCGGGCCTGGGACCGGATCGCTTGAGCACGGTGTACAGAACCGGAACGAATACGATGACCAGAACCGTCGAAACGGACAACCCGCCCACCACGGCACGGGCCAGCGGAACGTTGGCATCCGTGCCGTGGCCCAGACCAATGGCCATCGGTGTCAACGCCAGTATGGCCGCCAACGCCGTCATCAATACGGGCCGCAGGCGGATCTTCGCTGACTCCAGGGCGGCCTCGAAAACGGAGAGTCCTTTTTCCTGCCGCAACCGGTTGGCGAATTCGACGATCAGCACCGCGTTGGACACGGCGATCCCAACCATGAAGATGACTCCGATGAACGACTGGATGTTGATCGTCGTGTTGGTGACATACAGCATGGCCAGCACCCCGATCAGCCCCAGCGGCACGGAGAACATGACGATGAAGGGATCGACGAAAGACCGGAACTGAGCCACCATCACGAGGTAGACCAGCACGCTGGCCAGGGCGAGACCGAAGGTCAGACCGGCAAATGATTCTTTCATGCTCGCCACTTCGCCGCGCATGAAGATGCGATAGCCTTCCCAGGGCTTGGGCTGTCCCTTGGCCGCGGCCGCCTCATTCTCCGCGGCCATCTCCGTGCGAAGCGCGGCGATCCCCTCTTCGATTTCCTCAGCGACGGAACCCACGTCGCGGTTGTGGACGTTGACGAATACGTCGGTTACGCGGTTGAGATTGTGCTGATGGATCTCCGCCGGGGCGGTTGTCCGCCGGAATTGGGCGATGTTCTTGAGCAACACCGGCGAGCTTTGATCGGGACCGGTGATGGGGATGTGCTCCAGCGTGTTCATGGAAACGATTTCGTTCTCGGGATACTGCGCCCCAATGAAGTAATGATTGCCGCTCTTGTGATCGATCCAGAACGATGGATTGAAGTTCACTGAACTGTTGAACGCGGTCACCACGTTCTTGACCACGTCCACGGTGCCCAGGCCGGTGTAGGCGGCCCGCGTGCGGTCGGTGTCCACCTCGATCTGCGGATAGTCCAGCTTCTGCTGGATACGCACGTCCACCGTGCCGGGTACGCCTTCGCAGATCCGCCGGAGCCGCTGGGCGATCTTGCCGGCCACGTCCAGGCGGTTGCCTTCGACCTGGATGTTGATGGGGCTGGGCAGGCCGAAATTAAGCGCCGCGGTCAGCATACCGCCGGTCTCGAACGAGAACTCGATGCCGGGATACTCGTCGTTAAGGCGCTTCCGCAGCTCGATCACGTAATCCTGAATGCTCTTGGTGCGTTTGTCCGTCAGTTGCACGAGCACGAAGCCGTCCATCGGTCCGGCGTTGGGCGTATACGCGGCCGGCCAGTCCAGCAGAACGCCGATGTTGGAAATCATGATGGATAGGTCCTGCCCGGCAATCGTGTCCTTGATGGACCGTTCCACCTGCTCAATCAGTTTCTCGGTGACTTCGATTCGTGTGCCTGACGGTGCGCGAACGTTGATGGTGAACTGTCCCACGTCCATGCCCGGAAACAGCTCCCGCCCGATTTGAGGGTACAGCAGCCACGACGCCAGGAAAACCGCGACGGTGGTTGCCACCACCGTCAGCCGATGGCTTAGCGCCCATCCCACGACCACTCCGCACCGCACGGCAAGCCAGTCAGTCACCCGGTCCGCCAGTGTCTTCGACGGCCCTTCGGGGTGGGTCACGTCCGGCAAATGAGCGCGGAAGAACTTCGCGCAGCAGATCGGCACCAGCGTCATGGCCACGAAATACGAGGCGAAGATGGCGAACGTGACGGAAAGCGCCAGCGGGGTGAACAGGAACCGCCCCAGGCCGGTGAGGAACACGACGGGAAAGAACACGACCGAAGTAGCGATCGTCGCCACCAGGATGGGCATGGCCACTTCCCCGGCGGCGTCGAGGGCGGCCCTGGCCGGGGCTTTGCCGAGTTGAAGATGCCGATGCGTGTTCTCCAGAACTACGATCGCGTCGTCCAGCAACCGACCCAGAACCAGCGCCAGCCCACCCAGCGTCATGACATTGATCGTGTTTCTGGTGAAGAACAGCCCGATGAATGCCGCCAGCACCGAGAGCGGGATCGCCAGCGAGATAATGAGCGTTGAACGGATGCTGCCCAGGAAGATGAGTATGATGAGGACCGCCAGCCCTCCGCCCAGCAGGGCCTCATGCCGCAGGTTGCGGATGGCGTCCTTCACATAGACCGACTGATCGAATGTGACCGCCAGATTCACGCCCTGGGGGAGCCGTTCCTGGATCGGGAGCAGCATCTCTTTGAGCTTGTCAACGATCTGGATGGTGTTGGCGCCCGGCTGGCGGTAGATCGGGATGTACACCTGCCGGCGGGCGTTGACTCGGACGTAGTTGGTCTGTATCGCAGCTGTATCCTTGGCCTCGGCCACGTCCTTGACAAACACGGGCGCCAGGCCGTCGAGCCGGACGGGAACATCGTTCAACTCCACGACCTCCTTCACCATGCCGTTGGCATTGATCTGGTAATCGAGGTCGCCGAACTTGGCGCTGCCGGTGGGGATCATCGTGTTGAAACGCTGCAGGGCGTACACCACGTCCATGGGCGACAAGTTGCGGGCCTGAAGCTTGTCGCGGTCCACGTATGTCAGGATTCGTTTGAGTTTACCGCCGTACACGGCGGGTGCGATGACGCCGGTAATCCCCTGAAGACGGTTGCGAAGCTGGTAATAAGCAATGTCGTAAAGCTCTTTCTCGTCATGTGTATCGCTGTAGACTGTCAGCAGACAGAGGGGGATGCTGGCCGTCGGGTCGAAGGGCATGATCATCGGTGGAACGGTTCCCGGCGGAAGGTAATACAGGTCGCTCATGGCCAGCGACGTCACCTGGGACATGGCCGTGTTGGCGTCGATGTGCTCGCCGAAGAAGTTTCTCACCACGGACACCCCGATCATGGTCTTGGATTCCTGGCGAACAATCCCGTTGGACTGCCCGGTCCAACGAGAAATGCGGTTCGTAATATCCTTTTCCATGATCTCCGCGGGCATTCCAGGATAGAGCGTGAGCACCTGCACGGCCGGTGTTTTGAACAGCGGCAGGATATCCGTAGGAATCCGCGTCAGGGCCGTGACGCCGATGACCACCACGCCGATGGCCAGGACTACGATGAGATAGGGATTCCGCAGGGCGGTTCTGACGAGCCACATGGCTAATCCCTTAGGCTCCCATTGGCCATGAGCCGAGCCAAGTGCTCTTCGCCGAGGGTGGAGACGGCGGCGTAGAGCAGTTCGCCGCGCCTGCAGGCGAGCACGGTGTGGCCATCCCGCCGGTGAATCCAGTGGGTGTGCGGTCCGTCGGAGACCTGCTTCATGACATCAAGATCGATGCCTTGGGCGGGCATGACGATCAGCGATGCGGGCGTCCCGTTCATTTCGTAGAGAGCGAAGGCGGCGGGGCGACCCTGGAGCTTGCACTTTCGGGCGCCCACAAGGCGGCCGTGTGCGAGGTCAATCGGGGGCAGAACCACGGACAGACCGGTGGCCTCGTGCAGCCAGTCGGAGAGCGCGGCGGGTTCGGCGGAGGCGAGCTGCAGAGGCTTGCCTTTTTCCAGGAAGTGCTCGAAGTCGGCGACGAGGACATCGGAAACGTCCGGAGCGGACCGCAGGCGGAGGTAAGGCCACGCCGAGGGGATGAGAAGAACGGCCGCTGCGCACGCCAGGACCGCGCCGGCGATCAACCGCCTCCGCCTCTGCCCGGGGCGATGCGGAAGTTCGGGGATCACGCGGCGGAAGGCGTTCTCGAAGGCGACCTCATCACGCGCCGCGTCAATCGGTTCGGGGCTCAGCAGCGAGTCGAGCGTGCGCCGAATCGCCCGCTCAATTTCGACCTCGCGGGCGCACGCCGGGCACTGTTCGAGGTGCAACTGGACTTCCATGCTCCGGGCGGCGTCCAGTTCGCTGTCGAGGAATGCAAAAAGGTATTCGCGGAGTTCGCCGCAGGTCATCGCTGGCACTCCTTCATCCGTCCGGCGGCACGATCGAATTCGCCGAGACGATCGCGCAGGAAGCGGCGGGCGCGGGCCATGCGGGACATGACGGTCCCCAGGGGGCAATCGAGCACGTCGGCGATCTCACGATAGCCGAGGTCACCCGCCACGGAGAGCAGGATGACCTCCCGAAAGGGCGCTTCCAGGGCCTGCAAAGCGCGGGCGATGTTGGCGTCCAGAAACTCGCGGAATCCTTCTTCGGTCATGGCCGAGAGGGGCGCGAGGGGTTCATCCATGCCGGGGGCGGCGATTTCCGTCAGCTCCTCGTAGGCGGGAAGCAGGTCCACGTGTCGCCGCGATGATCGATACCAATCGATGACGATGTTGCGCATGATGGCGAAAAGCCAGGCGCGGGGACGGCTGGGGGTCTCGATGGGTGAAAACGCTTTCCAGGCGCGGAGGAGGGTTTCCTGGACCAGGTCGGCAGCGTCCTCCGGGTGCGGGCAATACCTGCGTGCGACCGCGTCGAGGCGAGCGTAGAGCGGCCGGACCTGCCGAAGGAAGTCGATTTCCGTTGCGTCCATAGCGACTACCCTAGCGTGCTCTACCCATGTAGACGACGGGATTCGCGGATTTCATCCCGGAATCCTGGAATTCGGGAGCCTCGTCCAAACGGCCGTTGCGGGGTTGACAGCGAGGGCGATGCCATGGCGAGGTGGATGGTTACCGGTCCGTTACGGGCGTGCGGCGGTGCAAATGTCCGGCCGTATCGACGCCGACAAAGCTTTGCGGAGATTGACTTTAAGGGCCTCAAAGTTAGAGTGGTAGGTGATGACCGAGCGACTCGCATGTATGGCGGCCCTATGGGCGCTGATCGCCGCGCCGAGCTTGTGCCGGGCCGGTCTGCTTACGTCATGCTGCCCCCTGCCGGGAAGCGTTCACGCAACGCAGATAGCAGGCGATGACTGCTGCAAGCAGCGCTCGGCGCCACATCCTGCGCAAGGCGGGCAGGGTCCGCGGGGCTGTGATTCCTGCGCTGATATGTGCCATGCGACGGTCAAGGCGCCGGATGACCCCGGCAAGCTTCGCTGCGGCCAACCGCTGCCGACAAGTTACGAAGTCCTACCCCTAACAAGTCAGGTTCTTGTCGGCGTTTTTCGCGCCGCCCACGCCGGGGCGTCTGAGACGAATCTGCCATTCCACCGCAGCGACGTTCCTCTTCTGATTTGATCGACAATCGCTGATCGTTGATCGAACTCCGCGATCATCGCGTTCCGCTGCTGCGCGATGGTCTGCGCATGACCCGGAACCTTATCAACGAAAACGATGCGCTGCTTGCGCGAGCCGTCCGCCGCTGCCGCGGTGGTGGATTGCAGGGGCAGAAAGAAGCTCAACGGGAGATCGAGAATGAAATCGATGAGAGCCCCCATTCTGATCGCGAGTATCGCGGGGGCCGTAGTAATGGCGGGCTGTGAAAAGTCCTCGGGCGGCAAGGCGGGAGGCGCGGTGAGCGCGGAAGGAGAGGCGGGGCGTTGTCCTCATGAAATCAAGCAGGAGAAATGCCCATTCTGCAACCCCAAGCTGGTCGAAGCGGAGGGGTTCTGCGCGGAGCATGGAGTGGCGGAGGCGCTCTGTTACCAGTGCCGGCCGTATCTGAAGGCTGCGTTTCGGGCGAAAGGAGACTGGTGCAAAGGGCATAGCGCGCCGGAGTCTCAGTGCGTGGCGTGCCACCCGGAGCTCAAGAGCAAGATGCAGCCCGGGGCGGGCCACGACGTGGCGGTCAAGTCATCGGGTGCTTCACCCGACCAGCCCGGTCAATGCGGGCATGGGATCGCAAAGGTGAAATGCCCGTTCTGTACGCCCACGCTGATCGATAGCGACGGATTCTGCAAGGAGCACAACGTCGCTGAGGCGCTGTGCGTAAAGTGCAGGCCCTACCTGGAACAAGCTTTCAAGGCCAAGAACGACTGGTGTGGCGAACATGCGACGCCGGAGTCGCAGTGCGTGGCATGCAACCCCGGACTTAAGAGCAAGGGCCCCAGTGGCGGCTGATGGGAGGCGTACGATGCGAGTTCCATGGAGTGTGCCAAGATTCGGACTGGTCGCTTTTCTGGTCCTCACCGGAGTACCCAACATGGCGGGCGCCGCGCCGCCCAGCGCCTCGGGCACGCTGAGCCTGTGTCCTCACAGGGTCGATCAGAGTCAGTGTCCGTCTTGCGTGGGAGCGGGGGTCATTCATCGATGGGAGCGCGAGCCGGTAGCGGATTGCACCGCGTCGAAGAACGTCGTGCGGCTGGCTTCGTTGGACGTGGCCGAAGCGGCGGGTTTCGCCTTCGCGGAGGTGACGGCCGAGCCGCTGGATCGGGTCGTGGAGCGCAATGTTGAGCTGACGTACAACGCCAGCCGCTACGTGCGTCTTTCCTCGCGAGTGCCGGGGGTGATCACCGAGGTCCTCAAGGACCTGGGCCAGGTCGTGCGTCAGGGGGATGCCTTAGTCATCGTAGACTCCAGCGAACTGGGGTCGGCCAAATCCAGCCTGCTTCAGGCCATGGAGACGGCCCGGCTCTGGCAGACCAATGCGGCGCGGGCAAGATCGCTGGTCGAGAAGGGAATCGGCGTGGAGCGCGAGGCCCTGGAAGCCGAGACCAAAGCGGCGGAGAGCCGGATCGAGGTTGACAAGGCCCGCCAGCGTCTGTCGAACCTCGGCCTTTCGAAAGAGGGGCTGCGAGCGGTGGAAGAGGAGGGGGATACCTCTTCACTGCTCGAACTGCGCGCCCCCTTCGACGGTGTCGTCGTGGAGCGCAGCGCGGTGCTGGGCGAGCTTGCCGATTCCGGTCGACGGCTTCTGGCCCTCGCCGATACGAGGGTCATGTGGGCGAGGGTCGATCTGCTGGAGAGTGATCTTGCCGCGGTACAAGTCGGACAAAAGGCTTCGGTTCGTCTGGACGGCCTTCCGGGGAAGACGTTCGC
This sequence comes from Phycisphaera mikurensis, assembly GCA_005240095.1. Taxonomy (GTDB): domain Bacteria; phylum Planctomycetota; class Phycisphaerae; order UBA1845; family UBA1845; genus SBAX01. The sequence continues at coordinate 2,120 of SBAX01000378.1, read as the reverse complement.
CGGGGCGATCACCTGGATCAGCACAGAGATCGATGAAAAGACCCGAACCGTTGCGGCGCGGATCGAGCTGGAGAACCCGGACGGACAACTGCGGGCCCACATGTTCGGCAAGGCCGCGATCTCCACGGGAGACAAGCGCGGGGCGCTGACGATTCCGAAGGAAGCGGTGCAATGGGAAGGCTGCTGCAACGTCGCCTTTGTCAAGGAGGACGAGAAAGGCCTTGTGTTTCGACCGGCGCGGCTGACGCTGGGTTTCGATGCGGGGGATCGGTATGAGGTCATGGACGGGCTCAAACCGGGAGAGACGATCGTGACCAAGGGGAGCTTCATTCTCAAGAACGAGATCCTGAAAGGTTTGATCGGGGCAGGGTGTTGCGAGGTGGAGCACCTCAAAGAGTAAGCGCGCGTTATCGCGATGGACGAACTCTAGAAGAACAGTATACGCGAGGCGCCACGTTGGGTTGCGATCGACGGCGCGTAGCGCGCCCTTTCAGGGCTTGACTGCTTGCGCACGGGAAGAACCCAGGGCGTTGCCCTGGGCTGGTTTATGACGGCCCTTCGGGCCTGAAACCCGAGGAACTGCTCAGCAATGACGCGACGACCTTGACGCCGTCGCAGTCGCGCGTCCGCGCGGGCTTAAAGCCCGCGGCTCGCTTTTTGTCAGAGGCAGTCTGGGGCTTACGATGCTCAACTGGATCATCGGCTGGTCTCTGCGCAACCGCGCTGTCGTGTTGCTCGGCACACTCGCTTTTATCATCTGGGGCGTGCATTCCCTGCTGCACCTCCCCATTGATGCCTTTCCCGATACGACGCCCGTGCAGGTGCAGATCAACACCGTGGCCGCGGCGCTGTCGCCGGCGGAAGTGGAGCAGCAAATCACGGCCCCCATCGAGGCGGCCATATCCGGACTGCCGCGATTGCTCGATGTCCGCTCCATATCGAAGTTCGGCCTTTCGCAGCTTACGGTCACGTTTGAAGATGGGACGGACATCTACTTTGCGCGGCAAGTCGTGGGCGAAAGACTCGCAGCGGTCGCATTGCCCGAGGGCATCGAGAAGCCGGAGATGGGTCCGGTGGCGACGGGGCTGGGAGAAGTGTTCCATTACCTCGTGGTGGGCAAGGGCGAGAACCCCGCAACGCTTACGGAACTTACCACGGTGCAGGACTGGATCATTGCCCCGCAGCTTCGACAGGTTCCCGGCGTAGCGGAAATCAACACGTGGGGCGGGCTGGTGAAGCAGTACGAGGTGGTCTTCGACCCGAGCCGGCTCATCAAGTATGACCTGACCATCGATGCGGTGGCGGAAGCTCTGGCCAGGAACAACGCCAGCGTAGGCGGGGGGCAGGTCACGCGGGGCGGCGAATCGGCGCTGGTGCGGGGCATCGCCCTGACCACCACGACGGAGCAGATCGCCAGTGCGGTCATCGAAGCCAAGGAGCACACGCCAATCCGCGTTCGCGACGTGGCGGACGTTCGCGAGGGGCACCAGATTCGTCGTGGTGCGGTGACGGCCAACGGGCAGGGTGAGGCCGTGCTGGGCCTGGGTTTCATGCTCATGGGCCAGAACAGCCATGATGTGACGACGCGGTTGGATGCGCGACTCGAGGAGGTCCGCCAAACGCTGCCCGACAACGTCGATGTGCAAGTGGTCTATCGGCGGACGGACTTGATTCACCACGTCATCCGCACGGTGCAGGAGAATCTGTTCCTGGGGGCGATTTTCGTACTGGCCGTGCTCTTTGCCTTTCTTGGGAATCTTCGCGCGGGCCTGATCGTCGCGTTGGCGATCCCCCTGGCCATGCTCTTTTCCTTCAGTCTGATGATGCAGTTCGGCATCGCGGCAAGTCTGCTGAGCCTGGGGGCTATTGATTTCGGCCTGGTGGTGGATAGCTCGGTGATCATCGTGGAGAACAGCGTGCGGCGGATCGGTCACGACAACGAGCACGGCGCACGTACGCCGATCATCGATCTTATGCGCGACGCGGCCATCGAGGTGCGAGAACCCACCATGTTCGGCGAACTCATCATCATGGTGGTCTTCCTGCCCATTCTTCTGTTGGAGGGAGTGGAAGGGAAGCTCTTCCGCCCCATGGCGCTGACGGTGGTGTTCGCCCTGCTG
>SBAX01000462.1 GCA_005240095.1 Phycisphaera mikurensis | reverse complement strand
CTTGTGCTTCGATCTGCACCGCGACTACGCCGTCGACCTGCTCGACTTCGCCGTCTTTCAGACCACAGCGGATGCAAACTGAAAAACGCTTCGCGGTGCGTAAAAGCCCAACGGTGCGCGTCGGTCAGGCTTCAGTGAGGATGGCGCGGCGGAGGGTGGCACGGCGCTCGGCGTCGCGCTGGCCGATGCCGAACTGCAGGACCTGCCCTGCCTCCTCGGAGATGTTGCCGAGGTGCCGCTGGAGGGCGAGGCTCTCGATTTCTTTTTCCTCGGTGGGCAGTTCGCTTTCAGAGAAGCCGCCCATGAGAGTAAACGAGGCGTAGGAGGTTTCACTGCGGGCGAGGTCGGCGAGAGCCCGGTCGAAGTCGGCCATGGCGAGGGTGCCGCTGTGGATCATCTCGCGAAGGTCAATGAACTCCTCGGCGAGGGTGGGGCAGAGGATCTCGGTGGCGCCCATGATGGTGAGGAAAAACTGGCGGCGAGGCCTGAGCGGGCCTTCGGACTCGTGGCGGCGGTGAGTGAGGATCTGGCGGGCGACGGTTGGTTTCTTGAGTTCGCAGCCGCCCATGAGCGTAACGTAAATCTTCTTATCCGGGCGGATCAGGCCCTCGTAGCCGCCCATGATGCAAAACTGAATCATGACGAAACTCCGCAGGCTGTTCCGGGCGAGTCCCTCGCGCTCAGAGCGCTTCGCGCCCAGTTGTAGCGTCGCCCCTTGTGGGCGGCGCTTGGAGTCAAGCGCCTTAGGGATGAGCCCCACGCTTGCACGCGCGGTGGTTATATGCTCAAGCCGGACCTTTCCCCAAGGCAAGAGACGGCTGGTCCGCTCATAGGGCAATAGCCGCCGGCACTGATTATATTCGATTCTACGCGAGGAGTATTTCGCCGGGGCCGTGCCCACAAATCCATACAGGCCCCTCCGCAGGCGGCAGTACGCGGGGGATCAGCCCACTGGTTACTTCAGGGGCGGGTTCTTCTTGTCCACGTACCGTGGACCGGAGTTGGCGGAGCCTCACGACCGGCCCCGGGGGCGGACCTGATTCGCCTGCCCGCGCGGGCTTTGCCCAACGGTTCGCTGGGCGGTAACCGCCTTGAAAGTCAGCCCCGTGCCGAAGTTTCCTTCGGGGCGGGAGACGGGCTCGCGGGTGCCGACGGCCGTGGTCGGCGGGGGCGTAGCGGCCGGGAAGTTGGCGGCGATCTGTTGCATGACGAAGTCAGCGCTCACTCGACCGGCGTAATCGGAAAGAGCCATTCCGCCGCCCGGCGCCATGACCCCCATGCCCGTAATGTTCGTGAGGGTGAACTCGGCGTCCGCCTCGGTGATCCCCTCGGGGGCGTAGAAGCTGATGTTGCGATCGAAGATGTCCTGCTTGAGCCACATGTTGGCGATGTTCGCGTCGGTGGCGTACTCGCCGGGGCGGACGAGCCGCGAGCGGGTGCGCTGATCGCCCAGCCGCTGGATCGCCTGGACGAGTCCATACTCAGCGAGAGAAACGCGGAAGCGCCCGGTCCCGGGCTCGACTTCGATCTGCCAGCCTTCGGTGCCGCGCTTGGCAAGGGTCGCCACGGGCGAGTCCACGATGACGTCACTGCGGATCGTCCCCTCGCTGGAGCCGCCGCGGACCGTGCCGTAGCCGAGGTTGACGCGGACGTTTTCGGTGGTGGCACTGCGGTAGCACTGCTCGATCGCGGCGAAAGTCGCGCTGCGCAGGCTGACTACGGTCGTCTCCCCGAACTTGAGGTTCACGTGGGAGCGCAAGCCGGTGCGAACTTGCGTGTCCGGCTTCAGCTCGTCATTGAGCTTCACGGCCGTCCAGCCGTCATTGGAAAGCGGCGACACGCCGACCAGCGCCCAGTCCACGCTGCCCTCGACCTCGATCACCGTCGCGGGCAGGGGCTTTGCTTCCTCCGCCGGAGCCGGTTGTTGAGGTTTGGCCGCGGGCGCGGGCGTGCCGGCAGGCGGAGCGGGCTTGGGTTCGGCGGGTTGCTGAGCCCCGGCCGGAATGAAAGCGCCCAGCAAGGCGAAGCAGGCGGCCACTTGTATTGGCTTCATCATCGAGACCTCCGTTGGGGAGACATTCGATTTTAGCAGAAGGGTGGGGGGGAATGCTATGACGTGGCCCCCTGAAGCGGGGCGGCAGCAGCCCGCCCACCCCGCGACGCCACAAAAAAGGCCTCGGCGGGGATCCTGGGCCATTCGCGAACCAAGGGCAGATAACCGACACCATGTACATTAGATATCTGGATGGGACTCGAATCCGCATCAAAAACGAACATATCGCAGCCGGTTAGAAAAGCCGCGTCAGCTTTACCAAGCCGCATGCCTGGCCGATAGGCTGCCTGTCGGCCGGGGGTTTTCCCCCATCACGTTTAACTAATGTCAGGCGCGGATGCGACTGCGGAGCCCGGTGGCTCTGCAGAGTGGGAGAGCTGCGCGCTGCGGGTGGCGCGGTTTGCGTAGAGGGGACTCGAGGAAGCGAGGATCACAAACGATGTCCATGCAATCCAGACGGGTCGGGGCGGTGGTGTTCCTGCTTGTGGCGGGGTGCTTTGTGGTGGTGGTGAAGCTGGTCTCCCGCCCGCAGGAGTCCACGGCCGTGACCCAGCCTCAGCGCTCGCCCAAGCAGAGCGTGCTCATGCACGAGGTTCACGATCCGCCTAAGGTCTCCATCATCTTCGTCATCGACAGCTCCATGAACATGCAACCGCGGATCGGCAGCAACTACTTTGACCTGGCCCGCGAAGGCCTCGCCGAATTCTTCCGCAAGCCCAACTTCCCCGAAGACGGCACCTACGAAGTCTCCGTGATCCAGTACGCCAAACGCGACGCGCCGGGATACGAGCAAGGTCAGCCCAGCAAGACCGGCACCTACCACTGGTTCGGCCCGCTGCACATTGTGGAGGTGCCTGAGACGGTCCCTGCCGGGGTTCCGCGCACCGAAGCCACAGTCTCGGAGATTCTCCAGCTCGTCGAGGGCCTCGAGCACACCAAGCACTTCACCGGCAGCCTCCTCGAAAGCGGCCTCCGCGAGGCGAAAGTAGTGCTGGGTGAGTCGCGCGGCAACGACGACACGTTCTACGAAGTGATCCTGCTGGGCACAGGGGAGTACCGCCTGCCCTTACCTTGTCCGCCGGCAAACTACTACATCGCCGACACGCTCAGCACCTGCAACGGCGACTACTACGACATCTGCAGCACCGCTATCGGCGGTACCGACGAGGGCTGTCCCTGCAATCGCGTGTGCCACGTCCGGCACTATCTGACCAGTTTGCGCACGGCCCGACCTGCCGGGGTCAGGGTGTCAACCCTGCAACTCGGTCCGAACTGGAGGAACTTCAACCCGCCGACCGGCTGGACGCCGGAAGCGAATGACCCCTATGGGCCGAGCCACAATTACTGCCCAAGCTGCCCTGCTTCGCAGGTCATTGAAAAGTGCCGGCAACCGGACCGAATAGGCTTTCTGAGGGAACTGGCTGGCTGGCAGAACGACGAGGGCACAACGATGTGCACCAGCGTTAAGCTCGGCAAGTATGCACGGATCCAGCCCGAGACCATCTGGGGGTGCGGGGACCCGGGATCCCCGACCTGCCGACCGGGGACGGCGAAAGACATCGCCCGGGTTCTGGGCGAATGGTTCTGTGCTTGGGCGGCGGAACAGATGGCTGCATTGCTGCCGGATCATCAGCAGGCCTACGAAGACGCCCTCAACCCTGATGACGATTTCATCTATGTCAACGGCGTGCAGCAGGGCCCGCGGTTTACCCTCTGCGACAACTGCCCGAATGTTTTCAACCCCAGTCAGCGGGACTGCAACGCCGACGGCATCGGCGACATCTGCCAGCAGACCGCAGAATACTGCTGTCCGGTTGGCCAGTCGAGCTGTCCGGAGGTCGCTGACGACGACTGCGACGGTTTGTGCGACGGGCTCGATCAGTGCCATGGCGGCGACGACTGCTTGGTGCGCTACTGGGCCAGGCCGGAGGAGTGCACCGGTGCCGAAGGCGAGGACCCGTGCAATTGCGACCTGAGCCTGTGCGGCTGCGACTGCGACCGCGACTCGTACGATGACGGCGATCCCAACAATGACGGAACCGGCGACATCTGCCAAGCGGCGATTCGCTTCGCAAATGAGTCTCTGGGGATTTGTCCACCTGCGGCAGGTAACCATCCCACCGAAGACGGCATGGAAGATGCGAACTACGACGGCATCGCCGACTGCGCCGACAGCACGGAGCCAACCTGCGTAGCCATTCCGCCCGATTGCGACCTGACCGCGCAGCTCGACTGCTCAGCGCCGGGCGCCGGCAAGTATCTCTACGACTTCAACACGGCTCCGTCGGGCGGCATAATGGCATGGCTGACGGAGGAAGGGTGGGCCCTTAGCGACGAAGAGGCGATAGGAGCGCTATCATTCCATACCCAGAGTGCCGACACTGACTGGACGGCGGCGGGTTGCCTCGTTGGAAGTGGATTAGGCTACTTGGAGATCGCTCCTCCGGTCGACTTCCCAGGCGTCGATGCGACGTGGCATGTCGAGACGCCGTCTCTGCGACTCCCTATGGTCCAGTTGTGTGAACGAGCGGACGATTTGACTCAGGGCAACTGCGTACCATCGAGGTGCCCGTGGCTGGGCAGATGGTCATTCATGGCCATTGACCTTGTCTTGAAGATCGCCAACAACAATACGCCAGGCGACTGGTGGCTGGCAGTCATAGACGCGGAGGCATGCGGCTCACCGGAACGTGAGCGAGTCCGGCTCAGATTCATTGACAATGCTTCGGCGTCCGACTTGCATGGCAACGTTACGATGTATCGCCATACGTCCGCCAGCATATGCAGTGCCTTCGACTCAGATTATGGAGAATACATTTGCAGCGGTAGCCTTCAATATGAGCATGACGAGTGGTTCCAGATGACGATTCTGTTCAATAACGCGGCCTCCTATTGGGTCATTGACGGTACCACGGGCTGCACGTTCATTGATCGACTAGACGACGCCACTAACGAACCTCCTCGCGCGGTACGCATTCGAAAGCGAAAAACCGTTCAAGGAGATCCCTGTGGCGTAACGGCCCTGACGGCGGCTCCGGAGACGTACTACGGTTACACCACGCCTCTGGGTCAGACTCCAGCTCCACGGACGGAGGGCGAAATGCTCGGAGTTCGCTTGCGCTTCTCTGCGCCGAATCAGAACGGCGCGTCTCTGGCGATTGGGGGGATCCAGATTCGCCCGATAGACGGGTGCGAGTTCATGTCTGTAACCGACTTTGGCGGTTGTGCCTCAGGTACGTTCTGCAATTGCAGCTCCGGCAGAGACTGGGTCTGTGACACCGCCCGTGCTTGCAACGAGTTGCCGGAGTGCCCTAACGGGGGTGAGTAGGCGTGACGACAGTGAGAAACGCAATGATTCAACTAATACGCATGCAGACAGTGACCGTCGGCGTGGGGTTGGTGCTGGTGCTCGCGGTGAGGGCGCGGGGGGGCGATGTCTGCTACGACCCGGCCAAGGGAGACGCCCGGACGGCGTTGTCGCCGTACATGAACGCCATTCCGCCGAGCAAGGATTTCTTCTGCGTGGGCAATGGGCCGACGAACCGGGCCCTGCATCCGGACCGGGCCCCGCACACCGACCTCGCCCAGCAGGACGGCGTGATCCTCTTCTCCGGCACGGCCCCCCAGCAGGGCCTTAACTTCCAGCTCAGTGCCGGGGCCCTCATCTATCGCAACCAGATGAGCACCCTGGGCAGCGCCGAGCCCCCGCCGCAGGTCGGAGCGGCGGGCATGCTCAAACAACGCCCCTGGGACTTTGTGCTGCCCTGGTCCGAAGCCCGCTGGCATGCCGGAGAGGATGTGGTGTGGGAAGGCTATCGGATGCATGGACTTCATTTCCTTGAGGGCCTGCCTATGTGGCAGTACATGACGGGATGCGATGGACCACAGAATGCAAAGGTCGGGAACTACCAGTCGCTGTATCCGGAGACGGCCGACCACGAGTCGGTTTACAAACCATGTTATATCGGCGGTGCAGATGGAGCCGCGCCACTGCTACAGTCTGCGTTCAGCCTCCAGTTGGCCCGAGGCATATATCAGGTATCCAAGGTGCGCGATCGCATTCGTAATGAGCTGTTGGAGGCCCCATATGGATTCCGAGAACCATGGTTCCAAGGACGAGCCCGCAAACCAGCGTTTAATGCGACTTTGGACGGGACAAATACGCCCTCAACCGGGTTTGCGCCCGGGGATTGGGACGCTACAAAGACGGCACTGCGTCTGGCACGAGATTACTTTCCCAATTACCTGAGCATCTATACATTTGAGCAGCTCGATTCGGACGGTGGGCAACTAAGTTTGGAGTTCGAGCGCTCTGCGACATGGCCGCGCGATGCAAATGGAGAGATCTCAGGGGCCGAAGTATTGAAGTCGGTGCGAGACCAGTACGGCAACGTCGTGCGGTTCGACCGGGTTCCAGAGTATGGCTGGGAAACTGACTACAAAATCCCTTCACGGCCAGATCCCGGATACCTTTCTGGCGAGGACGCCCGATTTGGGAATGTCAGCCCATACACGGAGAACTATAGCCCCAAACCAAATGCCTGGCGGCTGCCGCATAAACGGCTGCGGACCGTGCGGCTGATCCCGGCCGAGAACGCAGGCAGCGGAGATGCCGCGTGGACCATTGCTTTCGTCTACGAACATCCGGAAAGCGATCGCATCGCGGCGCACGATACGCCGCCTTGGGTACCAGAAACTGGCCAAACATGGGAAGCCCATCCCTACTGGCGAGAGTGGAAATCGCTGTATTCCAACCTCCCGCAGGAGGATTGGGACGCCGGCCATCTCCCGCAGCTCAACGACGAAACAGCCTTGCTGACCGTCCAGGTGTATAGTGGCCCTCGTTTCATCAATGGCGCTCGCTTTCAAGATGATTACTCGGTTTGGGGAAGTCGAGTAGGAGCTGAGGCGTTCAGTGACAAGGCGCGGGTCAATCGCGGCATCGAGTGCCAAGGAGACTGCAACCTCGACGAATGCCCCGGTATTTGCGGCATCGATGATGACGGCGACGGGAAGATCGACGAAGACTGCCTGGAAAGGGGTCGTGGCGAGGAAGGATGGGGACAACAGTGTCCCGATGACAGCTGGAAAGACGACGATAATGAGGAACTCACGGGTACGAACCAGTTAACTGAGGATCGGAATGGGATTGTACCGGCTGAACTATCGAGTCTTACAGGTACTGACGACCTAGGAGATGCTAACGGGAACGGATGTCCCGGCGTGTGCGAAGTTGATGAAGACGGAGACGGTCGGCTGGATGAGCCCTCCGATCCCTCTTCCTATAATCCAGCGAACGATCCATTCTACGTGTACGACGATGATGAAGACGGCATCTATGATGAAGATGATGGCGATGATCCATTGCTCGCCAATCTAAGAAGAATTGCTGGTGAGTGTGCGTCCGGAATCCACCCTTTTGCGCCGCGGTCTTGGGGTGATGGTTTCGCGCCGCCCTTGGCCACTACGAAAGCGCGCATGCCGGGGCCGCCGTACGAGGAAGAGTGCCGGCCGGTGGCGGATGCCAAGGACGATCCCTGGGTTCATCAAGTGCAGTACGTCTACGCGCGGAGCAATCCATGGTGGCTCCTCTCGGCCAAACACCCGGCAACTGAACCGACCGACCCCAACTACGGGACGGTGCAATACCTTGACCAGCCGCGGTATTACTATTTTCCGCCGTTCAGCCCGGACCTGATCCGCAACGGCGTCCTCACGGATAAGCTGCACACGGGAGGTATGACCACCCGCCAGGATGATGTGGACGTGTTTGAAAGCGACCTTGTCGGCAAAGCGAGCGGTGGCGAGTTTGCCGGAATGATCGTCGACAGCGTTCACGATTCGGATGGCCTGCCCAACGTGCATCCCGACTGCGTGCCGGATCCGGATTTCCGGGGGCCGCAGGGGTACAAGTGCACTGGTGTGGTTCGCGACCTAGTCGACCCTGTGGCGCCGTCGGACATTCACCTGATCAAGCGGATTGTGCGGACGCGGCCGGACAGCAGCCGTCCGGAGCAGTACATCGAGCAGGTCTGGTTTTATCGCTATAACGATTTCGGGTTCCTCAAGGCCGTGTTCGATCCGGCCTCGGTGGAGGCAATCCTCAGTGCCGATCCGCAGGACGCCTTCGACGATCCCGACGACATCCTCCAGTACGCCGACACGTATGGCGTGGGACCGGAGAACGGCAAGCGGCCGCTGATCAGCTGGGCCTCCCAGTGGTACACGTACTACAACCCCATCCAATTGGACAAGGGAAAAGAGACCGGCATCATTCCCCAGTGCTACGACGAACCGCCGTTTGTTGGCACATGGGGTAACGGCACAGGCGACCAGACGAATGACCCGCTGGGTCTGGGCGGACCATTATCGCAATTGCCCCTCAACGTCTGCGACGGGCAAGCGATGTGGTCGGCTACCTACGGCAAGGAGCTACATACCGACCCCAACTGCAGCGAATGGTTCCGGCAGGATTGCGGCGTCTGTGCGTTCGGAGAGGCCTGCCGGCCTGACGAGAACAACACCAACCGCTATCACGATCTGTGTACATGTGACAACGGCCCCGCAGTTGATGAAAACCAGATCGCACAGCTTGGCATTCCCGGGGCGCAGCCGCGCTTTCGCAAGCACCTGATCAAGACGGCGCGGGTGCGCGGGGCGGACGGGGAGATGCACGCTTACCGCTTCGACTACCTCGGGGCGGCCTCCAGCGTCTACGCCGGCGACGGGAAGATCACTTCCTATGCCGATCCCCACAACATCACCATCGTCGATGAACTCGTGGAGCAGACGCCGTGCGAGTATGAGGGCGGCACAGACTGCCCGCCGCGCAACGAGTTCTACATCTACGAAGACGACTTCAAGCTCGTGCTCGACGGCTGGAACCGACCGCAGGAACAACAGACTTTCGCGGGAGCACCCTTCTACCTCGCCACCAGCCACTACCTCTACGTGCCCGTGAAGGTCAAGACGCGGCGGGTGGTGACCATGAATTACTACGGCATCGCCATCAGCGACCGCCTCATCGTCACCCCGGGCTTCAAGGGAGACCAAGCCAGCCTGGTAGACAATCAGCAGTACGAGCTGCTCAACACCCGCGGCCAGACCAAGCACATCTATGACCCCTCCTGGGTGGCCACCCTGCGCGACGGCGGCCTGGCGGCGGTGAAGGAAAGCGGCCGCGTGCTCACCGAACTCTTCGGTGGTGAAGGCGGGTGGTACTCCGTCCTCCGCGGCATTGCCTGGGGCTCCAACGGCGGCCACCTCTACGACCAGCAATGCGCCAACGATGCGCTCCAGCCCGACTCTTGTGACAATGACTGCCTCACTGCTTCCAACGCCGACGTGCCTGTGCAGCAGGTCGCGCCCGATCAACTCAATGTCGTCTCCGCCACAAGACACTTCGGACGCACCGTCGACGGTGCAGAGATCCTCGACATGCCCCGCGCCGAGGCCGCCTACTACGAGCCGCCCTCGTTCTCGCAACTCAGTGTCGTTGATCCGGCCGGGACCATCGGTGCGGAAAACCCTGAATACCCCACGGGCTGCGACCCCGCGCAGTGCACTTGCGGAGAGGCCGGCTGCTATGGAAGCGGAACAACGTGTTACAACTACGCCGACGCCAACCTGCATGACCAGGGATCGGTGACGGTCAGTGTGCCCGACAGTTCGACGCCGGGGGACGGCATGTCGCTGGTGCGCTACTGGTACGACTTCCATGGCGAACCGGCCCAGCAAGGGCAACCGCCGAATCAGCAGGCAGTGAAGTGGAAATGGCGGTGGCAGGAGAAAGTGACGGCCGCGCAAGGCGGCAGCGACAAGGTTGCCTTGGAGATCTGGTATTTCGACACCAACGGGCAACTGCGCTTCTACGGCCGCGGAGCTGGCAGCGATGAGAATCCACCGACGGCCCAAGAGCCTTTCCACGTTACCTACTACGGCTATGACGACCTAGGCCGGCTCGCAATGACGATTGAGGACTTCGATCCCGCTCGGACCGTTGGAGAACAGAACTCGATCAACCTCACACGAATCTTCAGCCAGACCAGCAACGACGTGGACTGGGACGAGATCCGGACGAGACTGCCGCGCCACGACACCTCCGCCCCTGCGGTCAATCTTCTGACAGTCAACGAGTTCGACGACTCCGGAGCGCTCAAGGCCGCGTGGCACGGCGTCAACGATTCGCTTCTAACCAGCACGACCGGCGAGCTTGCGAACCAACTCCGGAGTGATCCATGGGATCACCTTGTCCGCACGGACTACCGCACGATCGGGCACCGGACTATCACCTACGAGAATCAGGGGCATCAGCTGACGGCGTGGGAAGACCCTTACATTTATCAGATGGTCTATCAGCACGTCACCACACAGGGGACGGGCGAGAATGCTGTGGATCACGTTTACGGCACGACGACAGTTCGGGTCATGGATCGCGGCGGGCGATTGATCGAGGAGCGGGTGATTGCACCGCGAGCCGGGGGCACAGCGAAGATCACGGATTTCGGCTGGGGCACAACGCTGCTCGACTACACCCACGACGCCGCGCCGGATAGTTGGGGAATGCAGACGCTCAGGGATCGTTTAGAGCATGACGAGGTTTTGTTCAAATGCCAAAACAACGATCTAACGCAGTGCACTGACGGCGTGTTCCACGATGTCAATATTCAACCGACGTACCCGGAAGGAGCCTGGCCAGAGTCAGCGGCAGAGGTTGAAACGATCGCTCGTCGAATCAGTCTGTACACGCAGCAGTCGACGCTCAAACCCACGCACGAGGCGGTGTTCCGGGAGTTCGGCTCCCAGCCGCCATCCGGTTCCGGACAGCAGGCGCTGGAGAATGACCGGCGGGCGGTGATTACCAAGTACACCTACGACCTGGAGGACCGCATTGCCCGCCAGGTCGAGCCCGACGGCACCGTCTCCCGGCTGCTCTTCGACGCCAAGCGCCGGCCCACAAAGGTCTTCAAAGGCTCCATCGATCATGATCCCAGCTGGCACCCGCCGGCGCCGGACGGGGGCGGCGACAGCAACGACGACATGGCCCTCCTCGAGCACTACCTCTACAACGACGGGCTGTCGTGCCGCGAATACAACCCGCTGCCCGGCGAGGGCGACGAAGACCCGAACTACGATCCCTGCACAGCGGCGGGGGTCCTGCCGAACGGCAACTTCCCCAACAACGCCGCCAAGCTGGTGCGCACGCGGCGATACACGGGCGAGGCCGAGCCGGCCGGCGAGCAGTACAAGATCGATACCCCCAGTCGCGACGCGAAGTACCTGTACGACTGGCGCGGGCGGCCGGTGATCGTCCGCGAGGAGGCCATCCGCTATCCTCTCTCCAACGGGCAGACCAGCAGCCGCGACAATCCCAAGTTCATCGCCGTCACCTCCACGGTCTATGACAATCTCGACCGCCCGGTGCTGGCGGCCACGTGGTGGAACTTCTCCTCCGCCCCGACCGTGGCCGACGTGGAAGCCTGGGCCGCCATGCCCGCCAACACGGCCACGACGACGATCCTTTCCCGCTCCATCGCCCCGGCCATGCTCTCCCGCACCCTCTATGACGAACGCGGGCGAGTCTACGAGCAGCGCCGCTACAACGTCCTCGACGCCACCGCCGCCACCTACGAATTCACCCGCACCTACCGCGACGACCTCGACCGCGTCGTCGCCGAGCTGAGTCCCACGGGCTTTACCACCAACAAGTACGACTCCCTGGGGCGGGTAACGTCCACGTCGTGGTGGTCCGCGCAGGACACGACCGACCCCTTCCAAGGCGCAGGCGTGGAACTGACCCGCACCGTGACCCGCTACGACGCCTTCGGCAACGTGCTCTCCCAGACCCACTACGACCGCAAGGACATGGAGGATACGGCGCCGGCCGCCCTCACGGACGCAAATGGCAACCCCGTCGATGCCATCGTCACCTACACCTGCAACTGGTACGACGCGGCCAAGCGCCTTAAAGCCACGGCCAACTACGGCACGAACGGCGCGCATTACTTTGACAATGGCACCGCCCCGCCATGCGTATCAACCACAGTCGATGCACCAACGTGGTCCTGCGATCCGGGGCCGTGCGGTTACAAGATCGGGACCGGCCCAAGCGCAACAGCGGTCGATGCCATCGTCTCCGAGTACGGCTACGACGCGGCCGGCCGCCGCATCTGGAGCCGCGATCCCAACGGCGTGGTCACGCGAACCTGGCACGACCTCCTCGGCCACGTCCTCCTCGTCGCCGAAAACTGGAAAGACTTCGACGGAAACTTCGGCCCCGGCGGCAGCAACCTGACGCCCAATCACGCCGGCCCCATCCGCTACACCGCCTATCACCACACCCGCGGCGGCCTCCTCGACATGATCGTGGCGCTACGGCCCGACCCGGATGACCCCGCTCAACCCGATGAGCCCGACGTCAAACCGTGCAATTTCAATTGGCTGGAGCAATCGGACCAATACACGGCCGTGATTGTCAATATGCAGGCGTGCCCTGACGGGACGCCACCGCCCGCCACGGACTGGCAAGCGACGAGGATCCTGTACGGTTGCGGTGTGGGAGACAGCGAGAATTGCAATGTCGTAACGGAATGGATTCCCGGCGATTCATCAGGTGGCGCGGCGCTATCGACATTCAAGAACCTGCCCCGCCAGATCATGTACCCGAACTCTCAGGGAACGCCCACAACCCTAGATACGGTGAAACTCAAGTTCACCCTCGGCGGCAAGCTGGCCGAGCGCATCGATCAGCGCGGAGTCAAACTGACGTACGAGTACGGAACGTATCCGAGCGGCTGGGGAAGCGACGAACTCAGCGCGGTCAGTGCGGACCTGTCAGGAGCAGGGCCGCACCCCGTCGACGCCACAGTCACGCGCCTCGAGTTCTCGCAAGTCTATGGCGATCTCGGTTATGCGGCATCCCTCGGGGGCAATCCCCTCACCGTGCGTAACGCCGTCGGGTACAGCCAGGACGGCTACCGCAACATCATCGCAGAATACCAGTTCTACACGGGCAACCCTTACGTTTACGTGACGACGGGCTACGTGTGGAGCCCGCTTGGGAATCCCAACGACAACCGACTCCAGGAGATCGTCTATCCATCGGGGCGCCGGTTCCGAATGGAGTACGGGACAAGCGCCGCCGGGGAAACCGCCGACCTCATCCAGCGCGCGACAGGGATCAGCGAGGCCATCGGATCCTCGACGGTGCCGTTAGTCGAGTACGGTTACACTGGTGGCGGCACGCGCACCGAGCAATTCCGTCAGGGGAACGCGACGACCTCGATTCTCAAGCAGAGTTTTCTGCCAGGCGGCAACGGCGGCGAGAGCGGTCTGGACCGCTTCGGGCGCATTATTGATTTGCACTTCCAGCGGGCCGCGTCGGGAGGCGGACACAACACCCTTCACCGCTACAAGTATGGATATGACAACAATGGCAACCGCCTCTCCGCACGGATCACGCAGGTCAGCTTCCCCGGAGAGGACCACGACAACAAGCAGTCCTGGCTCTACGGCTACGATGCGCTCAATCGGCTGGTTACCGCCGAGCAGGGCACACTCAATTCGTGGAATACCGGCTTCGACACATCCGGCAGTACGGTTCCCTCCAACGGCTGGCAATGGAACCTGGACGTACTGGGCAATTGGGATGCGGTCACCAAGTTCTTCTCCTATACAGCCGAACCCGGCTACGCGCCGCCGCCTCAGGGCGGGGACACCGGCAATCTCGAGCAGAGCCAGCAGATCAAGGCAGGCAACAACCAGATTGAGCAGCTGCACTTGGACTGCGATCCCTTCGATGGCGGTGGAGAGTCGGATTCCGCCTTCGTCTACGACAACGCCGGCAACCTGGTGCGCGACGGCAAGTTCGTGCGCATCTACGACGCCTGGAACCGGCTCGTGGAGGTGCGGCGGGACTGCGACTACTGTCCCGTGGTCCGCTACAGCTACGACCCCCTCGGCCGGCGGATCGGCGAGCGGGTCACCTGCACGCAGGGGCTCAACACGCTGGAAGACCGCTTCTATTACGACGGCAACCACCTGATCGAGCATTGGACGCGGCGCGGCTACATCGGCAACGGGGGCTTCGTCTGCGACGATCCGGGCATCGGCAATCAGTGCAAGCTGGCGTGCTGCGACGACACCCTGGAGTCCTGCAATGGCAACTGCCCCTATGCAGACATTCTGACCCATTCGGCCACTG
>SBAX01000325.1 GCA_005240095.1 Phycisphaera mikurensis | reverse complement strand
GGTTGTCCACTTGACCCGTCGAAACTCCAACCCCCCCTATCCCCCCCTCCCCCTTCGCTAAAACTTCGGGGGACAGGTCCGGCAGGGGGGGAATCGTACGGGTTCCCCCCCTTGGCAAGGGGGGGTGCTTGCCAGCCAGTCGCGATACATCAGCGCCGTGCCGTAGCGATGGTGCCCGTCGGCGATGTAGATGCGCCGCCCGGCCATCAGGCGGACGATCTGGTCCACAAGTTGTGGCTGATCGATGACCCACAAGCGATTCTCCACTCCATCAAGGGTGCCGACCGCCCGCGGCGCACTGGCGGTCACCGAGGCCAGCGCCGAAC
The DNA here is from genome assembly GCA_005240095.1 of Phycisphaera mikurensis. Taxonomy (GTDB): domain Bacteria; phylum Planctomycetota; class Phycisphaerae; order UBA1845; family UBA1845; genus SBAX01. The sequence goes on along the minus strand of SBAX01000325.1, from coordinate 12,090 downwards.
CGACCGCATCGGCTGGATCGCTGTAGAGCCCGAAGATCGCAGAGAGCTGGCACCCGGTGGCCTTCATCAGGGCCAGCCGGTCCTCCTTGGGCCCGCCGAAGGTCTTCTCGTGAGGCAGCACCACCCCGGCCGAGAAAGGCTGCAGGCGAACGCAGGCGATGAACATCCGCCGCGTGTACCGCCGCCCCTCGTGCTCGAAGATCTGATGGTACGGGTAGACTGCCGCCGTTGCCTCGCGCACCAGCGTCCCCTCGGCCAGCCATTGCTGCAGCCGCCGTGCCGCCGCCTCGTAGACCTCGGGCGGGCCGGCCGACTTGGGCGGCAGGTGCGGCAGATCGACGGCCACGATGTTGCGGTCGCTCCGCGAAAGCAAGGCAGCCTTGTCAGCCGGATCGAGCACATCGTACGGCGGGGCGAGCAGGTCGCTCAGATCCCCGCCCAGCTTCCGCTCGTCATATCGAATGGCGCGAAACGGCGTGACTTCCACCATCTGACCGCCTCCCAGCGTCGCCCCGCAGTCCGGGCCGGCCAAGCTATCCGCCCCCCGTGCAGGGGGCAAGCCTCGCTTGGATGCGCCGAGAGCGGAAAGTCGGTCGATAAGTAAGCTGGTCGAAACGAGGAGGACTGCGCGGATGTCGGCTGCGGTGGTGTTAAGCGGCGGAGGTATCAAAGGTGCGGTGGCGGCGGCCCGGACCGCCAAAGAGCACGAGACCATCTTCGTACACATCAACTACGGTCAGCCCTCGGCCAATCGCGAGATCGCCGCCCTCGATGCCCTCGCCCCCACCCTGCCCAAGTCGCGGGTCGTCCGTATCGCCCTGCCCTACCTCAGCCAGCTTCGCGCCGCCGCGCCCGATGCGCCTGCCCCCAACGCCCCGCGCGACACCCGCGGGATCGTGGGCACCTCCATCAGCACCTCGTCTGTGCCGCCTGCAGTGATGCGCGGCCTCATGCCCGTCTTTCTCTCCGTCGGCGTACAGAGCGCCCTGCGCTTTAATAGTCCGAAGGTGGTGATCGGGCTGACCAACACGGATGACGCCGCGCATCTGGGTCTGCCCGTCGCGGACTCGCCCCCGGACACCCGCCGCGAGTTCCTTCACGCCTTCAACATCATGACCGAGGTGTTGCTTCGCCCCAGGTTCGCGGTCCAGATCGAAGCGCCGCTGATCGATCTTCGCTACGCGGAAGTCATCAAGCTCGCCCAGCGGTGGCACGTCTCCCTGGACAAGACCTGGACGTGCCACAGATTTGGCACTCACCCCTGCGGAGTATGTGACGCATGCGCCGCCCGGACCCGGGCCTTCGGCGAGGCCGGGCTCGTTGATCCTGCAGCAGCGCCCCCGGCGAGCGCTGCCACGCCGGCGGCTCACTGACTGGCTGTCGCCTCTCCTCCGCGCGTCCACAACTGCAAGCCATCCACGGTAGGACCCTGGACATAATCAGCCAGAATCTGAGCCCGCTTCCAGTGGCAGTCCTCGTCGCACAGGCGGTCGAAATCAGGGGATCCGTCCGGCAGCATCGCGATGAGCCGCGGCTTGGCGGTGCTAAGATCGTCGAGAATCTCTTTCATCTGCCCGCTGGTCCGCGGGTACGTAAAGCGGCTCGCCGGGCGGCGGTCGGCGTGTACATAGACGCCGGCCATGTACGCCCACACATAGATTCGCTCCCCGGGAGCAGCGAGCTGCTTGACCTGCTCGCCGACCTGCTCGAGCCGCCGCCGTTCGTTGCGCGGTTCGTGATAGGCCACGTACGATTCGACTACGCCGTGGCGGTAAGCCTCGAAAAGCGGGCGGCCTAGCACGATCATCGCAGTGAGGGAAACGACAACCAGCGCCGCCCGGTAGCCGCGCTCCAGCCGGCGATACATCTCTTCCAGGTGAAACAGGCCGATCGCCCCCAGGACCACCAGCGGCGGAAACGTCGCCTGCCAATAGCGCATCGCCCGACTGGGACCAAGAAGCGCCAGACAACCTGCAGCGATCAGCCACAGCCCCAAGGCAACCACCAACACCGAATTGGCTGCCCTCATCCGCCCCACGAACAGCGTCACAACGATCGCAAAGGCCCCCAGCCACATGGGCATGCCCAGCACACCCAGCACATCCCGTTGGACCCGCAGCCACGTGTTTTCATTGAAGATCTGCTTGTACCAATCGGCCCCAAGCAGGTCCCGATTGAAGGTGAACACCGCCTCCCAGGCCTGCCAGTGGGTTCCGCTTCGGTACAGCACTGCGGCGACTACCCCCGCCCCAATCAGGAACCCGACCCACGAAAGCGCGGCCGCGCCGAGCCACCTGCGGCGGTCCGCATACGATGTCATCGCAGTGACGATCGACACGAGCGTAATGACGACCAGCCCCGCAACGCCGGCTTGCTTTACGGAGGTGGCCGCGGCCCAGAGCAGACCCGCCAGCAGACTCAGTCCGGCGCCGTTCCACCCCCGCGCCGTGGTCACCGCCGCCAGCCAGACGCCGCAGGCCGCCAGCTCAAACATTGCCGCGTAGAAATCGGGATTGATCGACGACGCATCGTACAAACGGATCGAGCCGAGCAGGGCCGCCAGCAGCGCCGCCCGCCGACCGGCCGTCGGACTGAGCGATCTCGCCACCGCGATCGACAGAACCAGGATGCACGATAGTGCCGTGACCGCGGGAAGGACCCAGGCGCCGAACTGCTTCCCGCTGGCCATGATGAAGCCCAAGCCGCTCAGCCAGGCGACGCCCGGCGGCTTGTTCTCCCAGGCATCCACGTACATCTGCCCGCCGTGGTAGACGGTCTGGCCCAGGAGAATGAGCTGGTACTGATCGTTGCGATGGTCCGCCCAATAGGCGCACCATACACCCAGCGCCAGCAAGGCCACGACGACAACGGCCGCCAGCAAGTCCAGCCAGGGCCGGCGCGTGGGCGGAGACAGCGCCGCCACCGGATGGCGAACTTCTACCGGAGCCACTTTGGTAGTATAGCTCTCTACCACCATGGATCATTCCTCGGTGCCAGGCCCGTGGCACGCGGCGCTCGCGCCCATCTACTATTATAACCCGGAGGGTCTGGCCGGGCCGCACGCCGCGCCGGTGACACTGTACTTTGTTGTCGAGGCGAGGCGACCCACGCACCGCCCACAACTCAGGCCACACGCTGAGCCAGGCTCGCCACGACCGCAAGCAGCTCACCGGGCTCGATGGGCTTGGCGATGTGCATGTCGTAGCCGGCCTGCAGTGACCGGATGCGGTCTTCGGCGCGGGCGAATGCGGTCACGGCCACCGCCGGCAGCTTAGCGTTACGGCGGCGGACCTCTCGGATCAGGTCATAGCCGTCCATGTCCGGCATGCCGATGTCGCTGACCAGAACGTGGGGGTTGGAGTCAAGCAGTGTGGCGAGGGCCTCGCGGGCGGAGTTCGCTACGGACACGACGGCCTCATGATCCTCCAGAAGCCGGCGCAGGACCTGACCTGAATCAACATCGTCCTCCACCACCATCACGCGAACGCCGGTCAGCTTCACCTCGTCATCGGCCGTCCTGGGCGGCGCACGGTGCTCCGCAGTCCGCACCGAAGCAAGCGGCAGCTCCACCAGGAAGGTCGCCCCACTACCCTCCCCGGCACTCTTCGCCGACACGGTCCCACCGTGCAGCTCCACGATATGTTTCACAATCGCCAGCCCCAGGCCCAGCCCCCCATGATGGCGGGTCGTGGAACTGTCCGCCTGCCGGAAGCGATCAAACACCAGAGGCAGAAACTCCGGCTTGATGCCCTGTCCCGTATCACTCACGCTGAGCTCTACGTGCGAGTTGACCCGCGCCAGCGAGACAGAGACCCTGCCGCGCCCCGGCGTGAACTTGACCGCATTGGACAAGAGGTTCCAGACCACTTGCTGAAGTCGCGCCGGGTCTCCACGGACCGGGCCCGCCGTGGGATCGACCACTCTGCTAACCTGAATGTTCTTGGACTGTGCAGTAGGGAGAATGGTGTCGATCGCCGCCTCGATCACCGACGCCAGGTTCACGTCCTGCACGTCGAGACGGACTTTGCCGGCGATGATGCGACTCACGTCCAGCAGGTCTTCGACCAACCGGGCCTGGGTGCGCACGTTGCGCTCGATGGCCTGCAGACCTTCGCGAAGCGTGTCCTCCGTGGGCCGGCCGCGCTGCAGGAGCTGTGCCCAGCCGAGCATGCCGTTGAGCGGCGTGCGAAGCTCGTGGGACACCGTGGCCAGGAATTCGTCGCGCAGCCGCGCGGCTCGCTCCGCCTCGATGCGAGCGTCACGCTCCGCGTCGAGCAACGCCTGCCGCTCTTTCTCCGATCGCCGGCGCTCCGAAATATCACGGATAAAAGCGCTGAAATGGTACGTGTTATTGACCGCCGTGGGGGTGATGGCCAATTCCACCGGGAATTCGGAGCCGTCGCGGCGCAGCGCCGTAATCTCGATCCGGCGGTTGAGCACCGGACCCTCGCCCGTGATCAGAAACTGTCGCAGACCCTTTTCATGAGCTTCGCGATAAGCCGGGGGAATGATCGTGGACGCCAGCGTATGTCCGATGATCTCGTCATGAGCCCAGCCGAAAAGCGCTGCGGCCTGGGCGTTCCAGCCGGTGACCCGCCCGTCGGCGTCGATCGTCACGACGGCATCCAAGGCGCCGTCGATGATCGAACGCAGCCGCTCCTCGCTGGCTCGAAGGGCGTCCTCCGCCCGCTTGCGCCCGGAGATGTCCCGAACGATCCCCGTAAACATCCGCTTCCCGCCGATGATCATCTCGCTGACCGCGAGTTCCATCGGGAACGTCGTCCCATCCTTGCGCAACCCGATGACCTCCCGCCCGATGCCGATGATTTTCTTGACCCCGGTCCTCAGGAAGTTGGAGATGTACTGATCATGCTCGAGGCTGTACGGCGCGGGCATCAGCAGGGAGATGTTCTTTCCGATCACTTCGGACGCCCGATGCCCGAACAACTTCTCCGCCGCGGGATTGTAGGAATCGATCCGCCCCTGATCGTCGATGACAATGATCGCGTCCACCGCGGTTTCCACGACGGAGCGAAGCCGCGCCTCGCTGTCCCGGACGGCCTGTTCGGCGAATTTCGCCCGGTCCATGTCCCGCGCGATCTTTGCCACCCCGACCAGCGCCCCGGATTCGTCCCGCACCGGTGAGACGCTCAGGACCAGGTTGATCCGCCGCCCTCCCTTGGCCAGACGGACCGTCAAATAGTGGTCGGTCCGCTCGCCCCGCCGCAGGCGGGCCAGCAGCTCCTCCTCCTCGGCCGCGCGATCCGGTGGAATCAACAAGCCGATATGCCGGCCCACGGCCTCCGCAGGCGAATAACCGTACAGGCGCTCTGCCGCGCGGTTCCACGTGTGAATCACGCCATTGAGAGACGTGCTGACAATGGCGTCCTCCGAGGACTCGACGATCGCTGCCAGGCGGCGCATGTTGGCGAGCACATCTTCCAACCGGCCCGATACGGCACGAGCCCGCCCCCGCGCACGGCGAAGCCCGGACTCCATCGTCGCAATGATGATGGCGCAGGAGACCAGATACGCCGAGGCCCGAATCGCCCCGATCCAACCCAGGGGGAGGGCATCGTGGGGAGATCCAAACAGGACATTCGCCGCCACGTATCCCAGAACGGTCGTCAGGACCGCGGGTCCCACTCCACCGAAATAGACCGTTGCGGCCACTGCGCCGAACAGGGTGGCGAGGGGAAGATGCCCCCGTAGCCAGGGCTCCATCGCCAGTCGCACGGCGATGGCCAGGATCGTCGCGACCAGGGCACGCCGTAGCGGCGCCAGGCCTCAGGTCGCGTCTCGTTGTGGACGGTCAATGCCATCGTGAGACACCACGCAGGACATCCAAGCCGAATCCCTGGATTCGCGCTATCACCGGAAATGTATACGTCCGCTGCGTCCCATGATTCTTGCCAAGTTTGTACTGCTCCGCAAACGCGGAAAAAGCCTCAGAAACGGACCTTCAACACAGGTGCCAGTGCGAGAGCTGCGGCCATGGACACCACAAAGAACATAACAACCCAGTAATCCGCCCCATGGAGAAGCGACCGCCGCCCAGGGTAGTCGATTTCGATTCGTGCCAGGCCGCCCGCCTGCGGAAGCCTGGCCTCCGCAGGGTGCAGCAACTGGTCGGTCCAGCGGGCCGATGGTCGCAACGCGCTGACCCGCTCAAATGAGTCGCCTACGGTAAGCTCCTTTTCGATCGGCTGGCCATCGACCACCAGGCGCAGTGTATGACGCCCCAAGGCCCCACCCCGGACGCGCCACACGACCTCCCCGCCGCCCGGAATCCCCGGGCCCTCTACGACAATTCCGGGGTGGGGTTCCATCGCTACGCTGCTCGGTGTCGCGGCCCCTGACTCGAGAATCACCCGCATCAATGTCTGTTCCCCCGGCAAGAGTGGTCGCCACTGATAGCGCATCCCCATCTGCGCCAGCAACAGAAGCATCGGAACGGCCATCCAGAGCACTGGCACAAGGACATAGCGTTGCAGGCGGAGGATCGCCCAGGCAATACGCCCCTGGCAAAGGAACATGACCGAAAGATCATCCTTGAAGAGCTTGAGCGCCAGGAGGTTGGCCTTGATGTCATCCTTGGCCCGGCCGATCGCCCGCTGATTGGACAGGTGTCGAAAGCCAAACAGCATGACGATGCCCACCGCGACCGAGAGGACGACCAAGCCCCAGGTGATTGGCAAAAAGCCAAGGACGAAATAGACCGCGTCGCCCAGGGCTGTGCACACGGGATTGAGCGCTGCCAGCACCGGCGACAGGATCGGATTGAGCAGGCCGTCGAGAACGCCCCACAGCCAGGCCAAAAACTCAACGACAACGTCCCACAGCCACCGGACCGCCTCCGCGCCGTGAATGAGCACCCAGTTGATTACCGACATCGGAGGTTCCCGGAAAGCTAAAGACTTGGTCTAGTTTCTAGTCTCTAGTTTCTAGTTTCTAGTCACTCGATGTAGCCCAGGCCCTTGAGGCGCTCGGTCACCTGGGCATCGGATTCCGCGGACTCCAGCACGGCCAGCTCCTTCTCGATGAGGTGAACGATGAACTCCTCGGCCGAGCCGTAGCCTGCCTTCTCTGCTACCTTCCGAACCCGCTCGAAGAGATTTGGATCGATCTTGATCTTCGACATGTCAGTTTCCCTCGCGACCGGTTTGCCCGGCCAGCTCCTGCGCCTTCAGCACGCTTCTGCCTGTCATACTATCCGGAGTGGGGAGCCCGAACAGGTCGAGAATCGTGGGCGCCATGTCAATAAGCGACGGATCTGCCCGCAGGATCGGACGATTCATGAACAGTACTCCGGGGACCTGATCCGCGGCCACGCAGTGATCGGCGCTCCACGCCGAATCGTTGTCCGACACCACCTGATCTTCGATGTCGGCCAGGGTGGCCGCCCATGAGGCCCGGTAGCCGCGATGATAACCAATGATGAGGTCCGGACCCTTGTCCGCGAATGGGCCGCTGTATACCTGATCGCTGCGATAGACCTTGGCGATCACCGGATTGCCGTTGAGCGGGTCCTTGACCGTTACGAGCTTGGCGGCGATGTCGTCGAGCAGCGCATCCCGCTGGGCCGGCTCGACAACGCCATCGCGCTCCCTGCCTTTGAGATTCAGATACAAGCCATTAAGTCCCAGCCCGTAGGCGCGGGTCCTGCTCCAGTCCACAAGATTGCCGGCCGCTGCATTCAACAGGCTCTTGCTGTCGGCCGGCTGAATGTAGCCTTCGGCCCGCAGCCAGGTGTTGATGTTGAACTGCCGTTTGAAATTGCAGAACCCATGATCGGAAAGCACAATGATCGTCGCCTCCGGCCCCAGCCGATCCGCGACCTGCCCCACAATGCCGTCTAACTCGACATAAAGCTCCTCGACGACTTTGTGGTATTTTCGTGCTTCCTCAGGCGAACGGATAGGGTGCTTCTCGTCGCCGTCCCACCAGAACATGTGCGCCTGCAGATCGGTGCTGGAAAAGTAAAAAAAGAGCAGTCCGTCGCGGTAGTCGTCCAAGGCATATTGCAGGAGCTTCTGCCGTTCGGAGAGAACGTAACGCGCCTGCAGCAAGTACTCCTCATCCTTGAATATCCGGTTCGAAAGAGCCTTGTAGTCTTCCTGAAAGCCCGAAGTGTAAAACAATCCCAGGGACTCAGAGATTTCCTCCACGAAATCCGGCGGCTCGCTGATCCGCTGCTCCCCGGCCTCAGATGGGTCGATGTTGATCGGCGTCACATACAGCCGGAAGTGCGGGCGGACCTGCTGCAGGTAAAATCGACAGATTCCGGCGACTCGGCCGGCAGGCAGAAAGGGCGGCATCTCAAGTTCGTATTCGATCTTCCGCCAGTCGCTCCATTCGCCCTCACGCAGAACAATGGCCTGGTCCTGCAGCTTGATCTTGACAAACGGCTCCGTCGGATGTCGGTAAACCTCGAATGGAACGGATACGCGCGACGGCTTCTGCAGGCTTGTGTTGTCAGGCCCCGCGAGGCTATTCTTGCCGAAATGATTGCTGAAACTGATGGGTTTACGAATGCCGCCAGCTTCCTCTATTGTGCGCGCCGTATCCGAGGAGAAATACTGGTGAGTGCCATATGTGCCTAACAGGTCCGGCACACCCATTCCGCTCAGACAACACATATGTCCGTGATGCGACGGACTGGGAGGATAATTCGATGGAATGTCATAAATGCGAATGGGGATCCCGATCTCATCGAGATAATCCCAGAACGGCGTCCCATGCCTGCGCAGGAGTGTCTGCGTCGGATTGTGATTGAACGGCCAGAAGGTCAGAGGAAGCTTGTGTTTGCCGATCTCCCAGCCGCCCTCTCCGGGGACCGTCTGCGCCGCAGAGTAATACGGCTCACACTGCTTGGCCGGGTCGCGATGAATGAAGTCGAAGATGCCGTGCACGCCCGGCCCGGCGCCGGTGATGAAGTTCGACCAGGCCACAGGGCTCTGCGGGGGGATGCTGGTGCCCAGGCGCCGATACCCCCCGTTGGCCCGCAAGGCCGCCAGATGTGTCAATCGCCCGGCGTCCATCAGGCGCTCGCACAGGATGGGATCCATACCGTCGAAGCCGATCACGGCCACGCGCGGGGCGTCAGAAGCACCGTCCCCACAGCCGCCCGCGCACGCCGCAATCGCAGCAGATACAACGCATAAACAGCGCGGAAGAGTCATGCGGCGGCGATCGACTCGGTTGCAGATGCCTCAGGAGGTGCTGGCTTTCCGTTGACCTGTACACGTAGGGGGCGGCCGTCCATGACCGAAGGCGTGGGTATTCCAAAAAGATCCAGCACCGTCGCGCCAATGTCCATCAGTCGGGGATTAGGGGATTCGATTTTGCGATTGCAGAAGAGCACTCCCGGGATCAGCGCCGGGTCTATGCAGTGATCGCCGCTCCAGGCCTTGGTGTTGTCGTGGAACACACGATCCGTTGGCTGGCCGATCGCCGCCTCCCAGGAAACCCGGTATCCCCGATTGTATCCCACGATGATGTCAGGGGCATCCGCGGAGTACGGCCCCACATACGTACGCGGCGAGTTGAACGCCCGGCGAATCGCAACGTCGCCCCCCTGCTCATCCTTCAGGCCAGCGAGCTTCCCGCAGATCTCCTCGCGCAGCGCATCTGCACCCTTGGGATCGACAATCCCCTGGGCCTCTCGACCTTTGACATTAAGCCAGATCCCCGCCAGGCCCAGACAGTAAGCCCTGGTGCGCGACCAATCCACGCCGGCGAGATACTTCTTGCCACGCCCATCGGGCAGGAGCGTCAGATACCCGTTCTGCTCCAGCCATACGTTCAGATCCAGCCCGCGGCGAAACGGATTGAACCCGTGATCAGAAATGACCATCAGCACGGTGCCCTCGTCTTGACACTCCTTCATCGTCCGGCCGACCAAGTCGTCCATTCTCTTGTACAATTCGTCGATCGCCGTGGGATGCCTGTTCTTGACATAGGCGTCCTTCGCGGGGTGGTTTTCGTCAATGTACCTCCAGAACATGTGCTGAATGCGATCCGTGCCGTCAAACACGCACACGCACAGTCCCCGCCGCACTTTTTCGAGCGAATCGAAGAACATTCGCTCCCGCTCATTGTCCGCCTCCAGACATTGATGCAGGAAACCGTCGTCGTCCAGAATGTGCGCATTGAGCGCCCACGTGTCTTCGGCCAGCCCCAGTGTCGCGTACAGTCCCTGCTGTTTCGCGAGATACATCGAATACACAGAAGGATGGGAAATCGGCATCGCCGGCTTGGCAGGGTGCAACTGAATGGGCGTCACATACAATTCGAACTCCGGTTCAGTCTGTAGGAGCAGGAATTGGCAAATGCCGCGCACTTTGATTCCCATACCGGCTTTGAATTGCACTTCGACCCACGGCGTGTACTTCTGCTTCTCCAGACTGTAGCGCTGGCCATTGATGCGCAAATCGGCGCGATCGCGCCCGGTGATGGATATCTCAAAAGGACAATGGAGCGCGCCGCCGCTCTCGTGCAGCCCATCAGGCGGACCCACGAGATGTGAGCGGATGGTGTTGCCCTTACGGACCACGCGGATCTGTTCTCCCCCGATGTATTCTTCCTCCGCCGCCGCGCTGGTCGAGTAATAGGAAAACGTCCCTTGACTGCCGCGCAAATCGGGCACGCACATCGCCGAAAGCAGCACGCCGCGGAATCGCTCCGGCGGGAACGTAATCGGGACGCGCACGATGCTGCTGAACACTCCGTGCTCACCCAGGGTATTCCAGAACGGCTTGCCTTTCCGCAGCAGGCGGATGTCCGGCTTGCCCAGAGGAATCTTGTGCTTGCCGATCTTCAAGAATCGCGAAGGCTCACGAATGCTCACCGACGAAAGCAGCGGCATGTAGTTCCGCCGATCACGAGTCAGAAAATCAAACACATTGTGCTTGCCGGGATTGCAGCCCGTCAGAAACGTGGACCACGCCACGGGCGAAAGCGGCGGCGCCGTTGTCCCCAGGCGCGTGAACGTCCCCATCTCCGCGAGGCGCTTGAGGTTGGGCAGCTTCCCCTCGGCCATGTACTTCTCGGCCAGGGTCGGCTCCATGCCATCCAGCCCCAGGATGACCACCCGCTTGACCTTGGCCCTGGCCATGGCCCGCCGCCCGCGCAGCGAGCGAATGAGCCACCGGATCGGCCACAGGAAAATCGCGATAAACCCGGAGATGAACGCCGCGAAAAATGCAAACAGCGTGGTCCCCACCGCGAACCCCGCCCCCGGCCCGATGTACGCCTGGGCAACATTCGGCCACGCCAGCACAGCGCAGCACACCAGCGCCACGGCGACCGTCTGACCCAGCCGTCGCTTCCGCGAAGCATCATTCAACGAGTGGCAGCGCAGATGCACAGTGGGAACATCGTATTCTGTTACGCGTTCCCGAACAAGGAAGTGAGCACTGCGCCCCACGACCGATAGCTTCGCGTACAGCGGCGCAACATGCTATGGTTTGGCCGCATTCCGCGGATCGTCGGCGGCGTTGAGGTAGGTGATCTGCCAGGGACCGATGCCGTGAAATTGGACAGTCGTTTCACCTGTTACCCAGGCGAAATGTTTCATGCCCGCCGGCCAATAGCCGAAGGAGCCGGCCGGCATGGCTTGCCCCTTGGATTTGTCCACCTTATCACTCATGGCGATGTGGAACGTGCCGGCGATCACCGTGACTCGCTCGGCCTTGGGATGCGTGTGCGGCGGAATGGTGTAGCCATCTGGAACCTTCACCCGAAAAACGAACGGCCCGTCCTTCGACGGATCGCCCTCCAGCACGGTCATCTCCGCCCCGGCGGGCAGCGAGTCCGGCCCCTTGCGCCACTTGATCTCCGCGGCCGGGTACACCTGCATCGGCTTCAGCTCGGATTCCTGGCCCCGGGTGGACGGCGATTCCTGCGAGTAAGCCCCGGAGAGGACCGCGACCATCCCCCCGATCGAGAAGATTACCCACGTCGTGCTTCGACTCATTGCTGACCTCCGAAAGTTGCTCGGTGACTGCATCGGAACAGTACCATAACGCGACCCCGCCTCTCCCTCCACACCTTCATGGGCCGCGTGGACACAATCGGCGGGGCAATTCG
>SBAX01000180.1 GCA_005240095.1 Phycisphaera mikurensis | reverse complement strand
CGCCTTGGGGGTTAGGGCGAAGCCCTGCTATATTACTGGCGCTGAGGAGAAGGAAAGTTCATGATGCTTGATGCACGGATGACCAGACTCGCGGAAGTGCTGGTGGGGTATTCCACTGCGCTCAAGCCCGGTGAGAAAGTCCTCATTGAGGCGATTGACGTGCCCGTGGAGTTTGTCTGCGAACTCATTCGGGTGGCGCGGGCGGCGGGTGCGGACCCGCTGGTGACGCTCAAGAGCAATCGCGTGGCCCGGGCTCTGATGCTGCACAGCTCCGAAACGCAGATGAACCTGATCGCCGACGTCGAGGCGGCGCGAATGAAGCAGGTGCAGGGGTACATCGGGGTGCGCGGCAGCAGCAACATCGCGGAGCTGTCGGATGTGCCTGCGGCGGCGCACCGGCTGTATCAGGACACGGTGTGGCGGCGGGTGCATCAGGAGATCCGCGTGCCCAAGACCCGCTGGGTGGTGCTGCGCTGGCCGCATCCGAGCATGGCCCAGCAGGCCAACCGCAGCACGGAGGCGTTCGAGGATTTCTATTTCAACGTCTGCACCATGGATTACGCGAAGATGGCGGCGGCCATGCGGCCCCTGGCTGAGCGGATGCAGAAAACCGATCGCGTGCGCATCGTCGGGCCGGGCACGGAGCTGTCGTTCTCGATCAAGGGCATTCCCGCTGTGCCGTGCGACGGGAAGCTGAACATTCCTGACGGCGAGGTATTCACGGCGCCGGTGCGGGAGAGCGTAAACGGCGTGGTGCAGTTTAACGCCCGCACGATCTACCAGAGCGTCGTCCATGATAACGTGCGCTTCGAGTTCAAGGACGGGAAGATCGTCGATGCGACGAGCACGAACACCGCGCATCTCAACAAGGTGCTCGACTCCGACGCGGGGGCACGCTACATCGGAGAGTTCGCCATCGGGTTCAATCCTTACATCACCGAGCCCATGCTGGACATTCTGTTCGACGAGAAGATCGCGGGCTCCTTCCATTTCACGCCGGGGCAGGCGTATGAAGAGGCCGACAACGGCAACCGCAGCATCATTCACTGGGATTGCGTCTGCCTCCAGGACGAAGCCCACGGCGGGGGGGAGATCTGGTTCGACGAGATGCTGGTTCGAAAGGATGGGATCTTCATGCCTGATGATCTGCGAGCGCTGAATCCGGAGAACCTCAGGTAGTTTATGTTGTCGGCGTTGAATGTCTTGTGAATGCCGCTATAATGAGCTGTTGTAGCTGCGAGTGCGTGCCATGATCCGACACAAGGACGACGAGATGGGCCGGTTTTCGGTGGAGATCGAAGTCGCGAATGACGAGGATCTGGTCCGCGCCAAGGACGGCCTGATCCATGCAGATGCCGTGCGACGTGAGCGGGTTCGCGGCGTCGTGGATAGTGGGGCAACGCGGTTGGTTATCCCCAAAGCGGTGGCTGACCGATTGGGCCTTGAAGTCACGGGCACTGCCCAGGTTCGCTACGCCGACGGACGGACGGGTCAACGTCCGATCGTGCAGCGCGTGCATCTGCGATATGGGGATCGGGACAGCGTCTTTAACGCGATCGTCGAGCCGGGTCGCGATTCGGCGCTGATCGGAGCTATCGTTCTGGAGGATCTGGATCTGCTGGTCGACTGCACTGGGCAGCGCCTTGTGCCTCGTGACCCCAACCAAATCGTTTCCGAAGCCGAATAAGCCTTATTGGAGGCGGGAAAACAGGCCCATTGCGGCCTTTCCGGGAGGTGCTATACTGCCCGGTCTTGGCTATTGGTTGAGCGGGGAGGTACGACGTCCATGGCGATGGTGAAGCAGAAGACCCACAAGGGGCTCAAGAAACGCATCCGGGTGACCGCGAGCGGCAAGATCAAGTACAAGCGGGCCAACGCGGGGCACCTGATGAGCACCAAGAGCGGCAACCGCTGCCGGAGGTTGCGGAAGATGCGCGTCCTGGAGGGCACGATTCAACACCGCATGCGCCAGGCCGTCCTTGGCAAGGCGTAGGCGCACACAGGTCCGGACATCCGGCGAGGCTAGACGACGATGGGACGAGCTACACACGGTGCCGCGACGCACCGACGCAAGAAACGAATCCTCAAGGGCGCTAAGGGGTTCCGCGGGGCTGCGGGAGTCCGCTGGCGACTGGGTCGCGAGGCCGTGGTGCGCGCGGGGGTGAACGCCTACCGGGATCGGCGTCGTCGCAAGCGATCCTTCCGTGCTCTCTGGATCACGCGGCTGACCGCCGCCTGTCGCACGCGGGGCATCGCTTACAGCCGGTTCATCTACGGCCTGGCCGCGGCGGGTATCGAGCTGGATCGCAAGGTGTTGAGCGAGATCGCGATCTCCTCACCGGCCGACTTCGACGTGCTCGTGGAAACTGCCAAGCAGCATCAACCGAAAGCAGCGGCCTAGGCTAACCGGCGTCGTCTGCATTCCATCATCCTGACCCCACCCATCGCTGCGCGATGAATGGGTCACCCGTCACCCGTCCGCGCGGGCCTAAAGCCCGCGGCTCTTGTTCTTACATATCGCGAGATCTGAGCAGGCGGAGGGCGTTCAGCGCCACCAGTACCGTGCTGCCTTCGTGTCCGACGACGGCCAGGGGCAAGGGCACGCCGCCCAGCGACGCGAAAACGCTGAGCACGGCGATGACCGCAATGGCCAGAGTCAGGTTCTGGGCGACGATGCCCGCGGTCCTGCGGGCGTGGGCATGGAGCCAGGCCACGTCGTCGATCTGATCCTTCATGAGCACGATGTCGGCGGCCCCCATGGCCACGTCGGCACCGCGCGCCCCCATGGCGATGCCCACGTCGGCATGCACCAATGCGGGGGCGTCGTTGATCCCGTCGCCGACGAGGACGACGCCTCCGTGCTCCTTTCGCAGGCGTTCGACAGCGATGAGCTTGTCCTCGGGGGCAAGCTGGGCGAGATAGCCGTCGAGCTTGAGCTGCTGGGCGACGGTGTCGGCCACTTGTTCGTGGTCGCCGGTGAGCATGGCCACCCAGCGTACTCCCTGGCGGCGGAGGCGTTCGATGCACTCTGCCGCATGGGTCCGAAGCGTGTCTGAGAATGCCAGGAAGACGACCTTGCCATCGACGACCATGGCCGATGCCGTCTTGCCGGCCTGCCGGATGCGGTCGGCGCGAGCGGCGGCGTCGGCCAAGTCACGATTGGTCACCCGGCTGGGCAGCAGCTCCGGACGCCCGATCCACACCGACTTGCCACCCACGCGAGCCATGGCGCCCTCACCGGGAATCGACTGATATTCCGCGATTTCGGCGGGCTCGAGCCGACGTTCATGTAAGGCGCGGGTGACCGCTTCCGCCAAGGGGTGATTGCTGGAGCGCTCGACTGCTCCCGCGATCCGCAATACTTCCTCCTCGGAGAGGCCGTCGCGGCGGTCCACATCGGTAAGGCGGATGCGTCCGGTCGTGAGCGTGCCGGTCTTGTCGAAGGCGACGGCTGTGGCCCGGGCGACGACCTCCAGGTGGGCGCCTCCCTTGACCAGTACGCCGCGGCGCGCCGCGGCCGCGATGGCGGCGAGATAGGCCACGGGGGTGGCAATGATCAGCGCACAGGGACTGGCCACAATCAGGACGGCGATGCCGCGGCGGACTGCCTCGGCGGTCGGTACATCGAGCACGGCGTTGATGACCGCTATGCTTACGGCGGCGGCGATGACGCAGATCGAGTAGGCGGGCCCGATGCGGTCGATCAGTCGCTGGGCCCGGGCCGGATGATGCCGGGCTTCGGTCACCAAGTGCACGATACGAGCCAAAGTGGTGTCCGTGACGAGCTTGGTCACGCGGACTTCCAACCGCCCGTTGAGGTTTTGCGTGCCGGCGAGGACGGAATCGCCCACGCCGCATTCCCGCGGGATGGACTCGCCGGTGATGGCAGATTCGTCGATGGATGATTGCCCGGCCTCCACCGTGCCGTCCAAGGGTACTTTCTCTCCCGGCCGGATCAGGATCCGCGATCCGATGGACACTTGGCGCAGGGGCACCCGCCGTGCACCGGTTTCCTCCAGCACCATGGCTTCCTTGGGGGCCAGTTCCCGCAGGGCGATGATCGCTGATTGCGTGCGACGCAGGGCGAATTCCTCCAGAGCGCCCGACAGAGCGAAGAGAAAGAGCAGCAAGGCGCCTTCGAAGGGACTGCCGATCCACGCAGCCAGCCCGGCGCCGAGCAGCATGAGCAGGTCAATGTCGATTCGTAGGGTGTGGAGCTTCGACCAGACGGTCTGAAGCGCGGGCACGCCCGCGATGGCAAAAGCCATGAGGGTAAACAAACCATAGAGCGGCACCGGCCCGCCGGCGAGTTCGATGATCCACGCGGTGAGCAGAAACGTTCCCGCGGCGGCGGCGATGATGAACTCCAGGTGGCGTTCGATGAGCTGGGCCGTAGGCGTATAGAAAACGTTCACCGCGCCGCCGTCCGTCTCGATCATGGGATCGTCGGAGAGGACGGGGTTGAGGGCGCGGCGGGCCGGGCTGACGAGCGTCGATGCGGTCATGCGTTCCCTACCATCCAAGCTTACCCCGCATTCTAGTCGGCCGCACGCCCGCCGTTCTTGACGACGCGCCGCACCGGCTGGAAGCTCCGCCCATGCGGGCGCTAGTGACCGGAGGCACGGGTTTTCTCGGAAGTCGGATCGCGCAGTTGCTTCATGAACGCGGCGACGAGGTCCTTGCCACGACCCGTGATCCGCGGCGACGGCACCCCTCAACGGGCGTTCAAACCCTAGTGGTCGACCTCGCCGACTCGGCATCGATCTTGCAGGCGCTTCGCGGGGTCGATGTCATTTTCCACGTTGCGGCGCGGACCGGCGTGTGGGGTCCGCGGGAGGCTTTTCATCAGGCCAACGTGGTGGGCACGCAGAACGTGCTCGATGCCTGCCGCGTAGGGGGCATCGCCCGACTGGTATACACCAGCTCGCCGAGCGTGGTGTTCGATGGGCGCGACCTGTGCGGCCAGGATGAGTCCCTGCCTTATCCTTCACGCCATCTGTGCCACTATGCGGCCACGAAGGCCCAAGCCGAGCAGATGGTGCTGCGCGCCCACGGGAGCCACCTCGCGACGGTTGCCCTGCGTCCGCACTTGATCTTCGGCCCGGGCGACCCTCACCTCCTGCCTCGGGTTGTGGCGCGGGCCAGGGCAGGGCGCCTCCGACAGATTGGCGAGGGGCGCAACGTCGTTGATCTGACCTATGTCGACAACGCCGCGCAGGCTCATCTCGATGCCGCCGATCGGCTCGGCGAGGATGGTGTTCGTGGAGGGAAGGCGTATTTCGTCAGCAATGACGAGCCGGTCGCGCTTTGGCCGTGGATCAATGAGCTGCTGGCCCGCCTACGCCTGCCGCCGGCTGGTCCGGCTATTTCACTGAGAACTGCTTATCGCGTCGGGGCGCTCCTTGAGGGCATCTACGCAGCGCTGCGTCTTCGCGGAGAGCCGCCGATGACCCGCTTCCTGGCTACGCAACTGGCTCAGTCACATTACTTCGACATCTCCGCGGCCCGGCGTGATCTGGGCTATGCACCGCGCGTCAGCCTCGCCGATGGACTGAATCGATGGCTGGCGTGGCGAGAAGCCGGCAAACACGTTAATCCGGGGTCTTAGTGGGCTGCGCGGTACGGCTTGCCGCCCCGAAAGAGAGCGAGCCGGCGGCGGGACTCCCGCGCCCAGCGGTCGTGACCGTCTTCCTCCGCGGCGCTCAGGGCTCTCTCCGCAGTGGCGATACTGTCCTCGAATCGACCGGCCTCCGCGAACGCCGAGGCGGCAGCCAGAAGTGCGGCGGCTTTGTGATCCCCGTCGACGTCGAGCAGTCGGGCTGCCAGGCGCACGGCCTCGTCGGCATTGCGA
Organism: Phycisphaera mikurensis; assembly: GCA_005240095.1. GTDB lineage: Bacteria > Planctomycetota > Phycisphaerae > UBA1845 > UBA1845 > SBAX01. Next base: position 10,206 of record SBAX01000180.1, on the reverse strand, counting down.
ACGCCGGCGTCGGGATGCGTGGAGAGCAGTTCGGCAAGCATCAAGACCGCGCGAAGGTCGTCGGGTTGGCGGCGGAGACGCTCGCGGAGGATGGCCGCGGCCTGCGACGCCCGGCCCTGATGGATGAGCAAGCCGGCGAGCTGAAAGTGGGCCTCCGTTCGTCCGACGTCCAGTTGCAACGTTCGCAGGTACATCACGATGGCTTGTTCACCGTTCCCGCGAAGGCGGAAGGCATCGGCCAGATGGTGGGTAGTGATGGGGTCGTGGGCACGAAGGTCGAGGGAGCGCTCATAGTGCAGCACGGCTGCGTCCAGCTCCCCGGTAGCAGCCAGTTCGTCGGCCAGATTGGCGTGAGAGATAGCGCTTTCCGGCGCGACGGCCACGGCGTGCGCCCACAATGACCGCCCCGATTGCCAGAGCTCGCATTGGCGCGCCGTGGCGTTCTGCAACAGAGTCAGGGTGATGGCAGTCGCAAGGACCAGCGCGGCGCGCAAACGCGTGTCGCGCCGCCGTCCGGCCCATGCCCACCCTTGGACAACGACGAAACCGATCAGGATCGCAAAACCCATGCAGGCGACGTAGCTGTAGCGATCGGCGACCCACTGCGGTCCGCTTTGGGCAAAGCCCAGGACGGGGGCGAGCATGATGACGTATGTGGCGAACGCCGCGGTGATGCTCGGGAAGCGGCGCCTGGCGGCGATCGCGAGGGCGGCCAAGCCCGCGGCGACGAGGACGGCCCATGCGTACTGCCCCAACAAGCCTTGTCGCCCTGGGATCTCGTACAAGGGACCCAGCTGTGCGGGCACGAAAGTCTTCCAGACGTAGAACACCAGCCCGTAACACGCCTGGACCAATCGGGCGACGATATCATGTTCAGCCCATGGGACTAAGGCTCCCTGGGTGCGCTGCGCCGCAAGCGCCCGCGCGCCCGCGACGAGGGAGAGCGCCAACAAGGGCAGCTTCTCGGTCCACACTCGCCGATCTCGCCGAAGGGCCGAATTGCCCTGCGAGAAACGGCGGAGGGGATAGTAGTCCAGGATCCACAGTACCAGCGGGAGCATCACGGCTGTGGCCTTGCTGAGGAGCGACAGCCCGCAGAGCGCGATGACCCCGGCATACCATCCGAGCCTCGATCGAGATGACGAAGCCTGCGCATAGCGCAGGTAGCACGCCACGCTTCCCAGGAACAGCAAGGCGCCGAGCACGTCGCGGCGTTCGGCAATCCAGGCCACAGATTCGACTCGCAGGGGGTGCACCGCGAACACAACGGCCGATAGCGCCGCCGCCAACTGTACGGACTTGGGTGTCAGCGCCACGCTCGAGAGCAGGATCAGGCGGCGGGCGACGAAGAAGAAAACGACCGCCGAGGCGGTGTGGAGCAGGACGTTGGTGATATGGAAGCCGGCCGGGTCGAGGCTCCACAGCTTCACGTCCAGCCAGTAGCTCAGCCAGGTGAGGGGTTGAAAATGCCCGGTGTAGGAGGTGGTGAACATCCAGACGAGGTTGGGGCCGGTTAACGTCCGATAGCGAGTTTCGCCAAGCAGCAGATCGTCGTCGTCCCAGCCGACAAAACCAGCAGCCATGGCCGGGACGAAGGTCACGAGGACCAGCAGGGCCACGCCCAGCGGCGGCAAGAGTCGCCAAGCCTTCGTGGGGCGGATCGATGCAACGTCGGGATGGCCATCGAGTGGCGTTCGCATGGAGGTCGGCGTCGGGCTATTCTAGGATAGGCGGTGCCGAGAACCAATCGCCCGCCAGCCGGTCTACGGAGTCGCACTGTGACCGTGTTTCGAATGCGATCTTTTCCGCGGTGGGCGTGTGCCTGCCTGATGATGGCGCTTGCGGGTTCCCTGGCCCAGGGCCAGGACGATCGGCCGCTTGTTGGTCCGGCGACCCCGGACGAGATTGCGGCGTTGGTGAAAGCACTCGGCGACCCTTCCTATGCCGAACGAACCTACGCCACGCGTCGATTGTGCGGTGTGGGGCCGTCGGCGGGTGAGGCTCTTCGTGCGGCGGCGAGCGGCGACGACGCGGAAGTCGCCATGCGCGCCAAGCAACTACTCGCAGTGTTCGATCAGTTGCTCTTCGCAGGGGTGGAGGTGACCCTGGCGTTTTCGCGATCGTCGGTCGCGTGGTCGGAGCCGGTCGATCTGATCGTAACCGTTGAGAACAAGTCTGCATATCCCGCACGGGTTTCCTTCGACGTCGATCCGGCGGGGCGTTCTTCGAGAACGGCCGATGCTCGACAGGTGATTGACGTGCTCGATCTGGCGGACTGGCTGATGGTCCGCGCTCCTGATGGAAAGAACATTGAGCTCCGGGTCGACGACTTGAACGGCGATGCCACCGTGCTCGCAGCGGTGCAGGAACGCGCCGCCGGCTCGGTGGGCAGCGTGGTCCCAGCGGGCGGGAGGGTCGAGCTGACTCTCGCTAACTTCAATCGCGGATGGGCGCGATATCCGTTGCTCGACAAGGGTAACTACACGGTGATGCTCGACTACACCCCCGACTGGACGGACAGCGCGTTGCTTGCGGCTCGTGCGGGACGGGTGAGCAGCAACGCCGCGGTCGTGCAGATCACGGAAGCAGCGCCACCGACGGTGGCACGAGATGGGTCACCATCACGCGTGTTCATTGAACAGGTCGCAGAGGGGTTCGTAGCGCGCTTCGAGAATCGCACCGACCGGGCGGTGATCCTCAATACGAACTTCGGGATGGCCCCGCCGTTTGCGGTTGGTCAGTGGGTCCTGGAGGCGGGAGGAGATCGACGGGAGATCGGCCTGAAAGACAGGCTCGGCTCCAGCTTCAAGGATTACCAGCCCGCCGGGCTTGTGGAAATCGCGCCCGGGCAGTCCGCCGAGGTGGCGCGCCTTCCATTCGCCGAGGCCCAAAAAGTCACCGCCGGCCATACGCCGCAGGATGCGGGGGCCTGGGAGATCCACTTTTCCTACGCCAACCTCTGCGATCGGGCATGGCAGATCGCCCAAGGCGGCATGCTCCTGGGGAACGCCGATGTCCCCGCCATCCTCCGCGAGCCGCTTCCCCCGACGGTGCTGGGCACTCGCCTGACCAGCAATCGCCTTCCGCTGCGATCCGGGGGCTAGGGCGGCACGGCTGTTTTGGCGTCCCATCCCGTTGGGAGGGCGAGCCTCCTGGCGAGCCGCAACGTGATGAACGAGCCCCGGGAACGGCTCGGCGGGAGCCTCGCCCTCCCAAGACTTCCTAGGCGATGCACTAAGGATCCGAAGCAAACTCGCCTGCTCGACAACACTGGCAACGAAGCGGGCTCAAGTTTTTCAGTATTGAGAGCCGATAGGTCGGCTGGAGGTCAAAACCTGGGCTGATGGAAGCCGCCGCGGGCCGGCCATGGAAGGTCGGATGCGGCGGCTCGTCGGCCAACCTTAAGGTTAGGCCTCGGTAGACCGTTCGTCGGGCGGCAGGAGGCGGCCCGTCGTGGCGGCAAGCAACACGCCTCCGAGTCGAATATCGGGTCCACTATTTCGGGACGGATCGAAGGCGCCAGGCGACACGCTGGCGCAATAGTTGCCGTCCGGTTCGATATTCACCATCCAAGTTAGGTGGCCGCGTGCATACCGTTACGATCGCCAATCAGAAGGGTGGATGTGGGAAGACTACCGTCGCGATCAACCTGGCCGCTTCGCTGGCCCGCGAGGCGCGACGCGTGTTGCTCGTGGACCTCGATCCGCAGGGCCATTGTGCGCTGGGCATGGCCGTGCCGGAGGATCAGATCGACCTGTCCATTCTCGAATGTCTGATGAGCCGCATGGATGGTACGCCGGTTGACCTGGCCCAAATCACTTGGCAGATCGCCCCAAACCTGGACCTGGCCCCAGCCCGCGCCAACCTGGCGGCCCTCGAACCGCGCCTCGGCGACCGAAAGGACGTGGAGACGCTTCTGCGCGACGTGTTGGAGCCGCATGCCGGGCGGTATGACTACTGCGTGGTTGACTGCCCGCCCCACCTGGGGCTGCTGATGCGCAATGGGCTGCGCGCCGCGGCGGAGGTCATCATCCCCGTGGATACGGGCTTCTTTTCGCTCCACGGTCTGACCCAGCAGCTCACCACCATTGAGCAGACCTGCGAGCGAAACGGGGCCAAGACCAAAGTGCGGATTCTGCCCAATCAGTACGACGTTCGGACCAAGCTGGCGAGGGAAATCCTGGCGGAGCTTCGCAACCGCTTCAAGGGCCTCGTTTTCGAGACCATCGTGAACTTCAATACCAAGCTCAAGGAGGGCGCCAGCTTCGGCCAGCCGATCACCGAGTTCGCTCCCTCGAGCATGGGAGCGCGGGACTTCGAGCGCCTGGCGCGGGAGATCGTCGCCGCGGAGCCCCCGCGCATGGCAACCCCGGAGATGCTGCAGCACGTCGAGCGTCTGGCCAAGGACGCGGAGCGTCTGCTGGCCACGACAGCCACGCTCATCGATCCGAGTCGCACGAGCGCGGTCCGGTCCACCGCCAAGCCGATCGTTGTGCCGCCTGCGGACGTGCCGCCGGCGCCGGTGGTCGAGCCCTCGGCACCCGTGCGTGTGGCACCGCGGGTGCCCGCGGTCACCCGTCCTGCGGCGGTGGTCCAACCGCTCAGCGCCCCCACGTTCCCCGCGCCGACGACTGGCCTGCCCGTTGAAATGGTTTCCGGTAGCGAGACGACGGTGCCCGTCTCCTCATTCTCGAACCCGCCACCGACCACGGCCGAACTGCACGCTCAGATCGATCGAAAGATCGAGGCGATTTACGGTGTCCGTCAGGAGGCCGACGTGGTCATCTTCCGCAGCCGCTTCCCCGACGCCGGCGAGATCCAGATTGCCGGGGACTTCAACGACTGGATGCCGCACACCACGCCCATGCGCCGCCTGACCGACGGGGACTTCGAGGCCCGGCTGAAGCTGCCCAAGGGGCGGTACCGCTATCGCCTCGTCGTGGATGGGCGCTGGTCGCACGATATCCACAATCCCACCATCGAGACCAATGAATACGGCGAACTGAACTCCGTCGTCGAAATCAAACAATAATCGGCGCCCCCGCCGCTCTGCGCAGGCAGCAAGGCTCACCCGGATGGGGTGCGGGCCTTGCCCATGCACTCTTTGTGACACCGCGGTTCTTGACCCATCGTGCGGCCCACGTACAAATGGTGAGGCGCCGCCCCTTGTGCGGCGCGAGAGAAGGGTGCGATGCGCTATCAACTACTGGTTGTACTCGTGCTGTCGGGCGTCTGTGGATGCGGTCCCAGGAACAATTCCGCGCCGGAGCCGTCCACTCCTAGGGGCGTAGCCCTCGCCCCGGACGTGGATGCCGGGAAAGCGTTTCAATCCGTAACCAGGATCGAGCCGCCGGTGGCTCCGCCGCAACGCCCGGCGGACCTGCCACCGCTGTCCGAACGGGGCGGCAAGCAGATCGCCAGTGCCAAACGGCTGATCGACGAGCAGCGCTACACAGAAGCCTCGCTGGAACTCGAGCGGGCCCTGCGTTTTGACCCGAATCATTTCGAGATCCATCGCGCTCTGGCCCTTCTGCATTGGCAGGCGGGGAACATCGAGCGGGCCAGGACGCACGCCACGAAGACAATAGAGGCCAATCCCGACTGCGCCGCGGCGCACTACATCCTGGGGCGTTGCCAGGCCATCGCAGGGGACAAGAGCGCGGCGCTGATGTCGTTCCGCACCGCGGTTCTATGCAGCGATCTCAATGAGGACAAGGAGACGGCCACCCTGTGCCATTATCACCTGGCGCAGGCCCTGCTGGCCGAGGGGTATCTGGAGGCGGCGTTGACCGAGTTTTCGGCCTTCGAGCGCTCGGCCGCTCAGGTGGGCTCTTCCGCCACGCGATTGGAGCTGGCGGCGCTGCTACGTTCGACCCACGGCAGCGCGGGCGAGGAACGCTCGCAGGTGCTGGAGAAGCTGGGCCGGTTCGGCGAAGCCGCGGATGCCCTGGCGCCGCTGATGGCCGGCGACCCACCGGACGTGGAGCGAAGCAAACGATACGCCCAATTGCTTGCCAAGGCCGGGCGCTTTGAGGATGCCCTCGCTGCGGCGCAGGTTGTGCCCGTCGATGACGCCGACTTTGTCGCCTTTCTTTTCGATCTGCACCAACGTGCTGGTCACCCGGAACGCATCGTGGACGACCTGCGGGAACGAGTGGCGAGCAAGCCCGACGACCCCTCCCTGGTCATGCACCTGGCTGACGCGTTGGAACGGGTCAAGCGCATCGACGAAGCCCGCGCCGAGTTGGCGGGGTTTCTAGCGAGACAACCCGATGCCCACGCGGTGCGACTCCGACTGCTCGACATCCTTCTCGCTCTGGGCGACGTGCAGGAGGCGATCCGGCAGGCGGGTGAAGGAATGCGGCGCAGCCCCGAGCGGGCGGCGGAGTGGGAAGCCCGGATCGCCGCGATTCCACAGGGCACGCCTCTCGTCGAGACCCTGCTGTCAGTGCCTCCCAAAGACGTTGACGATCCGGCCGTGGCATACCTGCGCGGCGTGGTTGCAAGGGCCGCGCAACGCAACGAGCTGGCGGACGAGTACTTCGCCCGAAGCCTCGAAATCCAGGGCGATTTCATTTCCGCCCGCGTCGCACTGGCGGAGTCGTATCTGGATCGCAATCGATATGAGGACGCTCTGCGCGTGGCGGGTCGTCGCGAGCCGGATCGGCCGGAGGACGCGCGTCTCGAAGGCGTGCTGGGCCGCGTTTACGACCGCTTGGATGATGGAGAGAAGGCGGAACTCCACTTCCGCGCCGCCACGCAACTCGATCGAGGGGACTTAGAGTCCATGTTCGCCCTGGCCCAGTTGTACCGCCGCACCGATCGGGGCTTGCAGGCCCAGCGGCAGCTTCGCGTCCTGCTGGAGAAGGACCCGGACCACGAATCGGCCCGCGAGCTGCTCGCCCTGCTGTATCTGAGGGACAACAAGGTGGACGTGGCGGTGCGAGAGATTGAGGAGCTTAAGCGAAGGTCGCAGTCCCCGACGACGGTGGCCCGCTGCCGCACGCTGCTGGAGCCCGAACTTCGCCGCGACGCCGCGGCGAGACGGCAGGTGCTCATGGAGGCGATGAAGGAGGGCCGTCCGGATGCGGCCACCTGGATCGCCCTTGCGGAGACCTACGAGGAGGATGAGGCCGCCGCCATGCGAGACGGCTACCTCAAGGCGCTCGAGGTTGATCCGCGTAGCGAAGAGGCGGCGCTGGGTGTGATCCGGGCCACGCAGGCGCTGCTCAACTACGAAGAGGCGGCACAAAGGCTCAAAGCGCTGATACAGGTTCGGCCGAACCGGCACGAATGGCGTCTGGCGCTGATTGAGCTTTACGCGATCGTGCAGGATTATCCCAAGGTCCTGGCCCTGACCGGCGAGGCGGAGAAGCGCACCGACCTGCCGCCCACGCGTCGTCGTGCCTATCGCCTGGCGATGCTTGAGGCATTGATGGAGTCGCACCAGGCGGAGGAGGCCATCGCTCAGCTCACGGCCTGGGCGCAGGCCGAGCCGGAGAACCGGGAGTGGAAGCTTCGCCTGGCCGGAATTCTCGCGGATGAGAAACGCGCCGCGGAGGCCGTACCGATCTTCGAAGGTCTGCTCACGGTCGAGGGGCGGGAGCAGCCGCCCAGGCGGGAGCTGATCGAGGCGCTCATGGAGGCCGGGCACCATGATCGCGCCCTGCAGTACGTTCTGGACTGGCTCACCGACGATCCGCAGAACGACCAGTTTCTGATCTTCCTGGCCAGCGTGCTCGCCCACAACAAGCAATTCGATGACGCCTTCGAGATCGCCCAGGCGCGCCTGCTGCGGACTCCCAATCGCGAGTGGTGGCAGGATTTCGTGATCTCCCGGCTGGCCTTCGCCAAGCGCTACGAGGAGGCGCTGGACTGGGTGGAGAACCTGATCGAAGAAGTTACGTCCATTCTTCGCGCCCTTCCCGAAGGGGGCCGGCGGCGTCCGACGGATCGACTGAGTCCGGATCGGCTGATCTATCGACCCAACGAACCGGCCACGCCGGAGTCGCTTCAGGAACGCCTGTTCAACCTGCGGCTGGGGCAACGCGGCGGGGTGCCAGGGCTGACCAGCGCGCTTATTCTCAACAAGCGACATCGCGAGGCGGAGCAGCAAGTGGCGACGTGGCTGGAGAGCGAAAAGGACGCCCAGGCTCGCGCCGGGTATCTGTTTGCCCTGGCGGACTGCCAGCGGGCTCAGAACAACGAGGGCGCGGCTGCGGGCTCGCTTGAGCGAGCCCTGTCGTTGATGCCGAAGCATGCCACGCTTAACAACGACGTGGCCTACGGCTGGATCGATCGCGGCGAGCGGCTCGACGAGGCCGAGAAGCTGATTCGCTACGCCGTGGGGCAGGATGCATTCACCGCCCGACAGGCCGCCTACCTCGACACCTACGGCTGGCTGCTGTACAAACGAGGGGACTGCGAGGGGGCCCTGAAATGGTTGCTGCGCGCCAATCACGCCCGGGAAGGAAAGGACCCCGTCATCCACGACCATCTCGGGGATACGTATTGGCGGCTGGGCAATCGCGAGAAGGCATTGGAGCACTGGCAGTTAGTGGTGGAGCGCTCCGGGGAGCGCGAAGAGGCCGCGCGGATCAGCGACGATGAGCATCGTGCGGGGATCGTGGCTCCTAAGAAGCTGGAGGACGCCAAGGCCGGGCGAAAGCCGGCGATCGCCCCGCTGGGCGGCGAGCCTCATCCGCCCATCCCGCCGCGCAGCCCGGCACCTGAGCCCGCGGGATCGGAGGATTGAGAGTGCCCTGTAAGGGCAGAATATCGCAGTACCGGGCAACGCCCTGGGAGAAATGTGAGAGTGAGGTGAGTAGCTCTGAAAGAGCGGGATAGAACGGCGGGTGTCAGGATATGGCATGCAGCTACGCCGCCGAGCGCGCCCTTTCAGGGCTTGGCTGTTGTTCCATGGAAGAACCCAGGGCGTTGCCCTGGGCTGATTTATGGCGGCCCTTCGGGCCTCGGCGGAAATGAGGTTATCACCCGCCGTCCACAGTGGGCAAGCTGCATTTGGTCCTTGGTACTTGGTAATTGGTAATTCGTCATGTCCGGACATTCCAAATGGTCAACGATCAAGCATAAGAAGGCGGTGCTGGATGCGCGGCGGGGCAAGTCGTGGAGCAAGCTGGCCCGGGCCGTGACCATGGCCGCGAAGATGGGCGGGGGCAATCCCAACGACAACCCGCGGCTGCGCCTGGCCATCGACAAGGCCAAGGCCGACAACATGCCCAAGGACACCATCGAGAAGGCCATCAAGAAGGGCACCGGCGAGATCGAGGGTGTTCACTACGAAGACGTGCTCTACGAGGGCTACGGTCCAGCCGGCGTGGCGGTTATGGCCAAGGTGACCACCGACAACCGCAATCGCACCAGCGGGGAGATTAAGAAGGTCTTCGAGCGCGCCGGAGGGAACCTGGGTTCGCCCAACTGTGTGTCCTTTCAGTTCGCCTCCAAAGGTGTCATCGTCGTGGCACGGGAGGCGGTGAGCGAGGATCGGATGATGGAGGTGGCCCTCGACGCCGGGGCCGATGACGTGAGTTCCTCGGAACATATCCACGAAGTCACGTGCCGCCCGGAGGTTTTTCACGAAGTCAAGCAGAAGATCGAGGCCGCGGGCATCCCCATTCAGTCTGCGGATATCGCCATGGTGGCGAGCAGCTCCATCACCCTGGACTTGGAGTCCGCCCGCAAGGTCAAACGCCTCATCGATGCCCTCGAGGAACACGACGACGTGGACGCCGTCTACTCCAATTCCGACATCCCCGACGACGTGGTCGCAGCCCTGGCCAAGGAATAGGGGGCAAGGGATCGAGGGATCGAGGGAGTAAGGGATCAAGGGGGCGAGGATTGTCGATTCTCGGTTGAGTCGGGAGGGCGAGGCCTGTCCTGACACACATCGCGGCTCCCGCCGTGCCGTAACCCTCATGGACGGCGATGCGTTGCTGACCTGCGTTCTTGAGGCCTGAGACGGCTTCGCGTGGGAGGGGAGGGTTTGGCAGGAAACCCGGCTATGGGCTATGTGACCCCTTGTGGCACAAGGACTTACTTACATAGCCCGCCTTCGAAAAAAGCGACAAACCCTCCCTCTCGGCCGCTCGGCGGGAGCCTCGCCCTCCCGCACGTAAACTCTGAGGGAACCTCGGCATCCCGGCCCTCACCCCTGGCCCCTCTCCCGAGGGGAGAAGGGCCAGGGGT
>SBAX01000349.1 GCA_005240095.1 Phycisphaera mikurensis | reverse complement strand
GGCGCCGGCCTTGGTGAGCACGTCGGCGGGAGTACGGGGCGCTCCAGCGTCAGCTGGGTCGGCTCCGAATTGCTTCGCGGCCGCTACTTCGGTTTCGATGCGATCCTTGGCGCGGTCGAGGTCGGATGCATCGGGCGGACCACCCCAGCTGAGCGAGTCCAACAGAGCGCGGATGGCCTCGTTATACTTGGCGCGGAACTCGATGCGCTTGTCCGAGGGGCCGTTGGGGAAGACGCCCGCGACCAGTGGTTCGTAGCGGTAGAGCTGCTTGGCGCGATCCAGGACCTTGGCGCGGTCAGCGAGGATGGCATCGATGCGCTGCTTCTCATCCTCAATGTTCTGCGGATTCACGAGCTTGAGCGACTCCAGGCTCTTGTAAACCCCCGCCGCCCCTTCCAAATCGGCCTTGACCTTGGGCATGGCCTTCATGCCCGTGGCGGCAAGACCGATACCGGCCGCCGCGCCAACGCCGCAGAGAATCAGGAACAGGTGCTGTTTCAAGAAATCCATGAGTGTGTCCTTTTATGGTCCTGACCTGCGTCCGCCCCTCTCTTCCTTTTTTGGAGGCGCCTTCGCCTTGCCCGCATCTTCGAAGTCTTCCAGGATAACGCTGGCCCAGATTTCGAACTGCCAGTCTCCATCTGTGGGCTCGTGAGTTATTACGTCGATTCGCTCAGGGGCGACGGCAACAGGGACTGGGGCCGCCGTCGGAGTCGTGCCTGGTCGAGCACCGCCTCGCGAAGCCGCCGGCCTGGGCGCTGCCGGCCTGGCCGCGCCCGCGGCACTGGCATCGAGCTTGCCGCCGCTGACCAGGACCACGTTATCAATGTAGAACCCAGTTCCCGCTTTCCGTCCAGTCTCGCGGAGGGGTTTCATGAATTGATCCCGGATGAAGTTCATTGCACCCTCATTGGGCGTGACGCAGGAAACCTTGAGTAGGATGCCTGGCAGCGCCGAGCCCGAGTCCGAGTCGTGCGGATTGATCGGCGAATCCATTTCGACTTCACTTTTCCAGTTGAACTGCCGCAGGTCGGGGTCAAAGAGCATGTCCAGCGATTCGATGAAAACCTGCCTTCGCTGGGCGCGCGGGGGGGCGCTGGCGAGAGCAGCCTGGACTTCGGCGGGGGTTGCGGCGCTGCCCAAGGCACCATCGGGCCGCGGCACGGAGGAGTGCACGACGTTGAGGACATCAAGGATGATGCGTTTCTGCTTCTGCAAGTCAATGAGCTTTTCGATCTCGGCGCGCTCGGTCTGCCCCTGCCCGCTTCGTGTGGTGAATTCCTTATTCAGCAGGTTGGCGGCATCGACCACGGCTTTGCCCTGCCCTCGGGCTGAATAGCCCGCCGGTGGGCCGTTGTCGACGATCCGGGCGGCTTCGGTCAGGTTCGCGACTTTCACGTCGTCTCCACCGCTCGCCAGAGCCCGGCTGTCGGTCGTCTGGCGGAACCAGACGAGGCCACCGGCGAGAATCAGGCAGGCGGCGGCCGCCGCAAATGCCGGACGCTTCTTGCGCCAGACCACCTGCTTGGCGATTTCCGTTGGCAGAAGATTGCTTGTGACCTTGGTGAGCTCCAAGCCCTGCAAGGCCAAGCCGCAAGCGACTGAGTAACCCAGGATCTGCTCGCGAAACGCCTCCTGCGAGAGGACCGCAGATGGCACCGCGTTCTTCAATGTCTCCGGTTTCTCGACCGGCATCCCCAAGTTCTGCTGGAGGTATTTTTGCAGACCCGGCAGCAGGAAGGCATTGCCGAGGCAAACGACTTTCTCAACCTTGGTGTCGCGGCGATTGGTCGAGTAGTACCCGATGGAGCGTTGCAGCTCCTGTACGAGATCGGCGAAGATGGGCCGCATGGCCTGGAAGATCTGCCGGGCGTATTTGCTCGTGGCGGCCGTACGCTTGAGGTTCTCCGCTTTGGCGAAGGAAAGCTTGAACGACTTGACCAGTGCCTCCGTGAAACTGTTGCCGCCGATCGCGACCGTGCGAGTCCACAGGCTGTCCGGAGTAGCAATGATCAGGTCCGTATTCTCGGCTCCGACGTCCAGGAGAATGGTGGTTTCCTTGGCGAGCAGGCCGTCGAAATGGGCCATGTTGTACACCGCCAGGGGTCCGGACTGTACGGCAATGGGCTCGACCCCGGCCTGTTCAAAGTGGAGCAGGTGCTCCCGGATCAGCTCGCGCTTCATCGCGAAGATGCCCACTTCGACATCGGGCATGCCTTCCTGTTGGAAGGTGTGATAGTCCCAGATTACCTCGTCCATATCGAAGGGGATCTGCTGCTCCGCCTCGTAGCGGACGATGTCGGGGATCCGCTTGGGCTGGACTGGCGGCAGCTTGGTGAATCGAGCGAGCGTGTGCTGTCCCGGAACGCTCACGACGACCTTGTCCTTGGAGAGGTCATTGTGGGACAGAAACCGTTCGAGGGCGGCAGCGATCAGGGCGTGTCGATCGGCATCCGGTTGAGACAGGATCTTGGCGTGTTCAATGTACTCATGGGCGAGGACCTCGACCTTGCCCTCGCCGGCAGCCCGAAGCTTGACGGCCTTCAGGGCGCATCGCCCGACATCGATTCCCCAGACGGATTGTGCGCTGGCCATTAGATCACCCCGGATTCTCGTCCGCAGCTGCTGCGTGCCTCTTGCCGTTGCAGTTTCACGGCTTGCGTTCTAGAGTCTACACGCATGGGCGGCAAGTATGTTCTTTCCACGTTAGGCTGTAAAGTCAATCAGTACGAGTCACAGCAACTCCGCGAAGTCCTCGAGTCCTTCGGCTTTCGCGCCGCCGGCGATGGCGAAACCGCCGACGTTGCGGTGGTCAACACCTGCGCCGTGACGACGGAAGCCGCTCGGAAAAACCGCCACGCCATCCGCAAGGCCGCTTGCGGCGGAAAAACGCCGGTGGTCGTGGTTGGTTGCGGTGCCACCGCCGATCGACAGCGGCTTAGCCGGTTGGCGGGCGTCGCGGCCGTCTTCGGGCACGACGCGGATGTCAGCGCCGAGCTATCTAAGCTCCTGGACCAACGGTTTCTACTCTGGGACCAAAGTCCGCAGGAACAACACGCGGTCGTCGCTACTGACCCGACCTTGGACGCCGGCGGGAATAACGGATGGAAGAAGTCAGTCGCCTCGGCGGTCCGCCCCCTGGAGGGCGAGTCGCCCCTCACGTCCGAACCGATTGTTTCCGTAGCGCTTCCTGTTGTCAAGACGGACAGCGCCCTTTTGGGCGGAATCGATTCCTTCGCGGGGCATCAGCGGGCCTTCCTCAAGGTTCAGGACGGGTGCGACGCCCACTGCACGTACTGCATCATCCCACGGCTGCGGCCCAGGGTACGGTCCAAGCCGATCGAGGCGGCTGTGGCTGAGGCCCGCGGGTTGGTGCGGGCCGGGCATCGGGAGATCGTGCTCACAGGCATCTTTCTGGGTGCCTATGCACGCCCCACCACCCTCCGGAAGCGGCATGCGGCGGGTCGATCGCCGCTGGGGGAACTCGTCGAGGCATTGGCCAAGGTTGAAGGGCTGGAGCGGCTCCGCCTTTCGAGCCTGGAGCCCGGCGATGTGGACGATGCCCTGCTTGAGGTCCTTGCCCGGTATCCCAATTGCGTGCCGCACCTGCACCTGCCCTTGCAATCGGGCAGCCCCGAGGTCGTGCGGCGGATGAATCGCCAGTACACGATCGAATCATTCGTGAAGATGATTGAGCGGGTTCGCGCGGCCTTGGATCGCCCCTCGATCACCACCGACATCATTCTTGGCTTCCCTGGCGAGACCGAGGCTGACTTTGAGCGCACCTTGGAGACAGCCCGCTTCGCGGAGTTCTGCAAGATTCACGCCTTCCCCTTCAGCCCGCGAGAGGGCACAGCCGCCTGGCGCTGGCAGCGCGATTTCGTGCGCCCGCCGCTCGTCCGGGAGCGCATGGGTCGCCTTGCGGAAGTTGAGCGGGAATGCTCGCTTGACTACCGGCGCAAGCTGCTGGGTGTCGTGGAGCGTGTGATCGTCGAACCCCACGCAAGCCGAGACGTGACGCAATCATCCACCATCCGCCACGGGCGCACGGACCGTTACTTCGAAGTGTACTTCGAGGCGTGCGAGGAAGTTCGCACCGGCGATCTGGTCCGGGTGCGCATCGACCGCGTCACGGCGACGCGAACACATGGGACACTCGTACCGCGGCGCGGATTCTATCCCCTGCACGTGCTGTCAGTTGGAGAGGCTTGCTGACTTCACCTACCGCGCGGAGCCGGCGCGGTCGCGTTCGCGAGTGACGCCGGAGATCTGCACGAGGCGGACCAGTTCGGCCAGGGAATCGACACGCATCTTCTCCATGACGTGCGCCCGGTGGGCTTCGACGGTCTTGGTGCTGATCCCCAGGTCGCCGGCGATCTGCTTGTTGGCCATGCCGCTGACGACGCCTTCGAGAACTTCGCGTTCCCGTGGGGTGAGCAGGGCCAATCGGGCGAGGATTTCCTGCCGCTGGGCACGGTCGCGGCGGTTGCGAATGTCCAGGTCCACGGCGTGCCGGATACGGTCCAGAAGGACCTGGTCGTCATAGGGTTTCTCGATGAAGTCGATGGCTCCGGTGCGCATGGCGCGGACGGCGATGGGCACGTCGCCGTGGCCGGTAACGATGATCACGGGGATAGTGATACCCTCGGCCACAAGCTGCTGCTGGAGGTCCAGCCCGCTGCTGCCCGGCAGGCGTACGTCGAGCACGAGGCAACCCGGGGCGTCAGCGTTGTAGCCTACGAGGAACTCTCGAGCACTGGCGAAGGTGGCGACTCGAAACCCAGCCGATTCGATCAGGAACCGCAGAGAATTCCTGACGGCCGCGTCGTCATCCACAACATACACGGTCGGTTCGTTGTTCATTAGATGCTTCTCCGTGTACTAGGGGGAGCGTGAACTGAAATGTCGCTCCGCCCTCTGGATTATTTGCAGCCCACAATCTGCCGCCGTGCGCGTCGATAATCGAACGGCTGATGGAGAGGCCCAGGCCCATCCCCGTGGCCTTGGTGGTGAAGAAAGGCTGGAACAGGTTCTGGAGTGTTTCGGCCGACACGCCGCTTCCGCGATCGGAGACTGCCACCAGCACTTCGTCGTCAACGACTGATGTTCGGATGGTAATCACGCGATCGCTTTCCTTGGTGTCGCTCATCGCTTCCAACCCGTTACGCACGAGGTTGAGGACGACCTGCTGCACCTGAATATTATCTGCGGAAACGCAGGGATTTTCAAGATCAAGTTCGGTGCGGATGACGGCTCCGTTATCTCGCGCGTCGGCAGCAACGAGGGTGAGGACCTCTTCGACGGCTTCGTTGATGCCGAAAGTCGCGGTCTGAGGCTGTCGCTTCTGCACGAATTTGGCCAGGCGGCGCACGATCTCAGCGGCCCGATGGGCCTGGGCCGCGGCCCCCTCGATCGCCTCGACAATGCCCGCGTTGGCCGAGTCCTCACCCTGGCGGAGTCGTCGTAAGGCGCCCTGGGCGAAGTTCACCACGGCCGTCAGAGGCTGATTCAATTCATGGGCCAGCCCGGAGGCCATCTCATCTACATCGCTGATACGCATGACGTGGGCCAATTCCGCCTGATGCTGCCGGGCCTGCTCTTCCGCCTCTTTGCGGGCGGTAATGTCCATGATGACGCCGATCAGTCGCATGGGTTTTTTGGATGAATCGCGATAGACCTGTCCACGGTCTGCCAGCCAGCGGACGCCGCCGTCCGGCAACACGACGCGATACTCGGCGAGGTAGTCCACACAATCCTCATCCCTCAGGCACTCCTCGATGGTACGCTCGAGCTGGGGGCGGTCCTCGGGATGGACGATCTCCAGGAACTCCTCCAGGGCTGCCGTGGTCTGGTCGGGCGGGCAGCCCAGGAGGCGGTTGGTCTCTTCCGAGCGCTGGGTGAGATTAGTCGTGATGTCCCAAGCCCAGGTCCCCATGCGAGCGGCGTGGAGGGCAAGACGAAGCCGCTCTGTCTGGTCGCGAATCTCCTGCTCCGCTCGTTTGCGTTCGATGGTGTCGGCAAGTACGTTGGCGACAGCCTGGAGGAAGTCCACGTCCTCTTCATCAAAACGTCGTCGCTGCTTGGAATGGACGCCCAGGACGCCGAACGGCCCGTGCCGGCCTTGAATCGTGACGGTCATGCCGCTGATTACGTCGTGTTCTCGCAGCAGGGGCGGAGCGACGAAGCGGTATTCGTCGGCAAGGTTTTCGACGACAACGGGCTCGGTGCCCCGCAGGGTGTAGCCCGCCTGCGAGTCGACGGCATCGACCGTAGCTTGTCCCACCACGCCCTCGTTCCAACCCACGCCGGCTCGCACAATAAGCTCGCGGCTCCCGGGCAGCAGCTGCTGCACCTTGCTGAACTCCACGTGGAGGACCTCGGCTAGCAGGCGCACGGCGTGGTCGAAGAGGGCATCCAGGTCATCGCCGGCGAGGGCCCGCAAGCCCAACCCGGCGACGGCGGCCTGCTGCCGTGCACGGGTGCGAAGCTCGGCTTGCTGCTCGCGCAGCTCGGTGATGTCTTCCCCGGAGCTGAGCATTCCGATGATTGCCCCCGTGTCGCTGCGAAGCAGGGCATGGTGCCAGGAGACGATCCGCTCGCCTTGACTGCGGGTGGTGATCGAATACTCGGCGGCCGTAGGCAAGGGGCGGCTGCCGCTCATGACCTCGCGGAATTCCTGAGTCATTCTTTCACGGATAGGCTCCGGAACAAAGCTGGCGAACCAGTGCTTGGCGAGCAACTCCGATTCCGGGAACCCGAGGATCGAGCAGCCGCGGCGATTGACCAGAGTGATCCGACCATCGAAGTCGAGTGCCACGAGGATGACCCCCGCAATGTCCAGATACATTTCCGCCCGGTCCCGCTCGCTGCGCGCGTACTGCAAGGCTTGAACGAGGCGGGCTTCGCTGTCGCGGAGGGCCTGTTCAGCGCGGTCGCGCTCGTGGAGGCGGGCGCTGAGCGAGGCATGGGCGGAGCTGATGTCGCGGAGCGTGTCGCTGCGTCGTCGGAGCAACCCGACCATCAAAGCCATCGCCGGCGTGCTGAACGCCCACACCACCACACGGCGGAGATCCGCTTCGCTGTAATGAAAGGGCTGCCCGGGTAGTGAGAAGTGATAGGCAAAGTAGACCCAGGCCAAACCCGCCGTCACCAGACCGGGACCGAGCCCGCCGATCAGGCCCGACAATACCACGACGGGCAGGAGGAACGCCGGGGGGTTGGGGAGCCAAAGCGGCGTCCCCCGTAGCGCCTCCAGCAAGGCCACGACGAGCAAAAGGAGGGTCGGTCCAATCCACCATCGCCCCCGGGACGACGGACGCCGGATGCAGGTTGCGGGGGGTCTGGATGTTTCAGTCAGGTGTTCCATGCGGCTGCTCGGTTGCCCGGGGAAACCCCGCGCTCATTCTAATACGCGATAGGTGCTGGAACCGGCCGCAGAACGCCTGAAAAAATGTTCATGCCCCCCCTGAGGCGAGGGCAACTTATTCGTCGATGATGTATTCCTTGATTTTCCGCAAAGCCTCACACTCTATCTGCCGGACACGCTCACGGGTTAGATGAATGGCCGCGCCGATTTCCTTGAGGGTCATGGGTTCCTGACCGTCCAGCCCATGTCGCATGCGCAGGATCTTCGATTCCCGTTCATCAAGGGCGTCCAGGAGGCGCACGATCTTGGCCTGCTCAGACTCGTTGAACAGAGCGTCTTCTGGGGAGGGCGTACGGGAATCAGCGATGGCTTCCGTGAGGCTTTGGCCGTCGGCTCCATCGGCATCATTGGTCGGGGTGGATACCGCGCGCACAGCGCTGCGAATGTGGTTGAGCTTGCTGACGGTCATCTCCAGCCGATCGGCCAGCTCCAGGGTGGTCGGGGGGCGGCCTTCGGTCTCGAGGAACTGCTCGCGGGCTTCGCGGAAACGTGAGATCATTTCCACCATGTAGGCGGGAATGTGGATGGGCTTGTCGCTGTTGATCAAGCTGCGCTTGATGGCCTGCTTGATCCACCACGAGGCGTAGGTGCTGAAGCGCGTGTTCTGGTCCGGGTCGAAGCCTTCGACGGCGCGGATCAGACCCAGGTTGCCTTCATTGATCAGGTCGTTGAGGGGGACGCCGCGCTTGGCGTACTTCTTGGCGATGTTCACCACCAGGCGGAGGTTGGACTTGACCATTTTTTCGCGGGCCACGGCGGCGTCGGCCTCGGCATGCTCGCGCTGAGCGTAGCTGATTTCCCGAGCCTGGAAGCGCTCCGCGGCGCGCTGCCCGTCGCGCACGATGCTCGCCAGGTGCTTTTCCTCGTCCGCAGTGAGAAGAGGGGCGTCGTTGATCTGCCGCAGGTAGACTTGTAATCCGGTGTCGACGGCGATGGCGGCGCCCTCCAGACCTTCGTGGGTTTCCGTGATCCGACCAACATCCGCAGGCGAGGACTATTCGGCGTCTTCCTCCGCGGCTTGGCGCTCGCCGGAGGACGAGTGCAACCCGCCGCGGCGTGCCTTGGGCGCCGGCTCGCTGGTGTCGCTATCCACGCCCGCGGACCAGTCTGCCCGCTTCTTGGAGAGTCCGATCTTCCGCTCGACAGGGTCTACGCGGAGGATCTTCACCAAGAGCTTGTCGCCGATCTTGACCTCGGCATGCGGATCCTCGACTTTATGATCGGCCAATTCGCTGACGTGCAGTAATCCTTCGAGGTCCTCTTCCAGCTCCACAAAAACGCCGAAATTGGTGATCTTCGTGACCGTACCCTCGACGATCTGGCCGGGGATGTAGTTTTCCGGAACCGCCCGGGCCCAGGGATCTTCGTGCAATTGCTTAAGCCCTAAGGCGATCCGCTGCTTTTCCTCCTCGACCTTCAGCACGACGCACTCGATTGTATCCCCCTTCTTGACCACCTCGGACGGGTGTCCGATTTTCTTGGTCCAGCTCATGTCCGACACGTGCAGCAGGCCGTCGATGCCTTCCTCGATCTCCACGAACGCCCCATAATTCGTCAGATTTCGGACCTTCCCGTTGATGCGGGTATTGGGGGGATATTTCTCCGCCACGTGGGTCCAGGGGTTCTCTTGCGTCTGCTTGATGCCCAGGGAGATTTCCTGCTTGCCCTTGTTGATGTCCAGCACGATCACGTCGATCACGTCGCCGACGGTGAGCATCTCCGAAGGGTGATTGATCCGCCGCGTCCAGCTCATTTCGCTGATGTGCACGAGGCCTTCCACGCCCGGTTCGAGCTTCACGAAGGCGCCGTAGTTCATGATATTGACCACTTCGCCCTTGAGCCGCGAGCCGACGGGGTATTTCTGCTCGATCTCCTCCCAGGGGTTGACCTTCAGTTGCTTGAGCCCCAGGGCGATCTTCTCTTTCTCGCGGTCGATGGTGAGGACTTTTACGTCGATCTCGTCGTCGATGTGCAGCAGCTCGGACGGATGCCCCACGCGGTCCCAGCTCATATCGGTGATGTGCAGCAGGCCGTCGATGCCGCCCAGATCGATGAACGCGCCGAAGTCGGCGATGTTCTTGACCATGCCCTTGCGAACCTGGCCGATCTCGATTTCGGACAGCAGCTTCTCCTTGGCCGCGGAGCGCTCTTCCTCGATGAGCTTCCGGCGGGAGATGACGATGTTACGCCGCTCCGTGTCGATCTTGAGAATCTTGGCCTGGATGGTTTTGCCGATGTACTCTCCGATGTCGCCGGGACGGCGGATGTCTACCTGCGAGGCGGGCAGGAACACGGGATAGCCGATGTCCACGAGCAGGCCGCCCTTGATCTTCCTCATCACCCGGCCTTCGACCGGGTCGCCCTCGTTCTTGCTGGTGATGATGCGCTGCCAGTTGAGGATACGGTCGGCCTTGCGCTTGGAGACGACGATGTGCCCGCTGTCGGACTCCACCGTCTCCAGCCAGACCTGGACTTCGTCGCCGGGCTCGATGGCGCTGGGGTCGTCCCATTCCTCGGCGGGAATGAGACCTTCGCTCTTAAGGCCGACGTCCACGACGACGTCGTCGCCGGCCCGCCCCACAATGGTGCCTTTGAGGATGGTCCCCGGCTTGTATTCCTCGTCGTGCTCTCCGATGGCGCGGGCGAGGCTGGCTTCGGTCTCGGCGCTGCCGAAGAGCTTATTGAGTTCGTCGTCCAGCCCGGCCCCGGCGGAGTCCAATTCGGCGATCAGGTTAAAGTCGACCATAACTTGCTGCTTTTGGCCCGACGTGTCCCGCGCTGCTGCGGCGCCGCCGAGCCCGTTCCTCAACGTCCGGCGATTGGCTCTTGCCGACCGTTGTACCGCTCTATTCTTTCCACGCCGCGGATGCGGGACGCCCGCATCATCTGCGCGGCAGAAATCGAACCCCGGAGCTTGATCCGTGCGTAAGTCGGCGCGGGCCCAGGGGCCATTGGTAAATGACTAGCACACGCTGACCTTGTGAAAGCCGTGCCGCCGCTTCCGGTTGATCAGCTTTCGGCCGTTGTGCGTGCGCATGCGGGCCAGGAAGCCCTGCTTGCGCGCCCGCTTGATCTTGCTGCTGCGTTTCGGGTAATGCATACCCCGTTCCTCCCGGTCAACGTCTCCGGGTTCCTGCGAACCCGCCCCAACCCCAAGTAATCCAGACCCGTAACTCTACCACGGCCCTGAAGGGCCGACAACCCCAGAGCTTAACGACGCGGGGCGTGGGGGGATGAGGCCGCGCCCACCGCCTGGAGGACTCTCAGCCCCTATTTGCGCTTGCCCTTGCCCCGCGCCCTGAGGGCTGATTCCGCGGAAGCGATGTACTTCTCTACCGGGACGCGGGCGACGGCCTTGCCGATCACTTCCAGCGGCACGTCCTCGATCTTCTTAAACCGGATGCAGGACTTGCCCATGTCCAGCTTCTTGCCGGTCTTGGCCCATTCCCTGCGGAACCAGGTTTCCTCGTCCGGACTACCGTAGATGGACATGAGATAAAGGGACATGTGGTTCTTCTGCGAGGCCAAGCCCGCATAGCAAAGCGGCTGGCTGGGGTCGCAGTGGTACCCGGCCGGATACAGCTTGTGCGGCACGTAGTACCCGATCATCCCGTATTGCATCCCCTCCTCGTAGCCCTTGTCCAGGCTCTTGCGGATGACCTTCCGCACCGTCTCCAGCGCCGCCCGGCGATCCTCCGGAAGCGCCGCAAGATACTCTCTTACTGTCTTGGCTTTGCTGATCATTCCAAGCCTCCTGAATAGAATACGGGACGCCCGCGCCGCCCCACGATGCCATACCAGTGTACGCCAAGGCGATCATTCGATGAAGACGGAAGGACTCACCTTGAACCGCGCCGCCAGCTTCCTCACGTGGTCGATCGTCAGTGCCCGCTCACCCTTGAGGATCTTTGACCCCATACTTGGATGAACCTCCAGCAACCGAGCAAGATCGGACGCGTTCATATCATTTTCCGCCATCAAGTGTTTCAGACTGGCAAGTCCGCTGACCCGCGAAGTATCAACGGCGTGACGGGACGCTTCGTAGGCCTCAACGAGCTGAACCAGCGTCTCCAGGTAGACTGCTTGCCCTTTCGTCAGCTTTCCGCCCACCATCAGGCGATCGATCATCTGCAGCGTGTTCTCGTACCCGACGTCATCGGCGATGGCCTGCGGAGGCATCTGCTGGACCAGGTCCGCGAACTGCCCTGGCAACGCAGGGTCCCCGTGGCGCTCTTTGGCTGCTGGCATGGGTGGGCTACTCCTTCCACTTGCCCTCATCATATTCCTCGTGCGTCAGAACGTGTCGAATGTTCACGAGTCGGTAGTCATACCGGATACGCGCAATCAGGCGGTACTTGTTTCCGCGGACATTGAACACCGTAAGGGTCTCACCTCGCGTGGTTCGTACCGCATCAGCGTGGGCGTACGTTTGCTTCACGTCCTGCACGTCCCTCCACGATGCTCCCACCACCGTCTTATACCAATGACGCAGAGGCTGCTCGGCGTCGGCGTAGCGGTCCCAGAATTCCCTCAGCAGCTTGAGGCTGATGACCCGCACGTAGACATTTTGTCTATTCGCCGCCGGAAGTCAAGCCCTGGTTAGACAATTTGTCGAAACCAACCCCGCTGGAAGTGAGGGGAAGGGCTTGGAGCTATCCGCCGACCTTTTTGGCCTGAATCCGGTTGGTCTTGAGGTCGACGATCTCGATGATCGCCGCGAAGTCATCACCGACAAGGTATTCCGCCAGTTCCTCGGCGGTCATCTGCGCCTTAACGCGGAACGTGGCAATTCCCTTGGTCGTGGATTGGTTGACGCTCTTGATCTTGTCTGGGTTGATGTCCTGGAGTTTCTTCTTGAACTTCAGGGCGTCGGCCACGGACATGCCCTCGACCTCGATGGTCAGCTCCCCCCCGGCGCTGATCCGCGTGGACCATTGCTTCATCGCGTTCTGATACAGCCGATCGACGACCTCCTGCCCGGCATTCTCCAGGGCTTTCTTGCCGGCTTGAGGCGAAACGGTGTGTTCGCCGCGGGCCCCGCCGCGCCAGTTGGCCAGCGACTCGCTGACGATCAGCTGGGCCGTGTCCGTGTAGAACATCTTGATCATCCCATCCCCGTTGTACATGGCCGTCGGCTCACCGAAGAGGTCCTTGACCCCCGCGGCATTGGCCTGGGCCGTGCCGGTGATGAAGATCTGCGTGCCGAAGTCCTTGGCGATCGCCGCCACCTTGGCCACGTTGCCCTCCGAGCCGGCATCCGCGGACTCCTTCTCCGCGACGGCCCGCATGTGGTCCCCCGCGTAGATGTTGAAGCCCGCCTTGAGCAACCGGTTCTCCAGCTGTGATTCCAGGATGCTGCTGTCCTGCACCGCGCCGTCGATGCGCTCCAGGATGTAGATGGCGATTCCCGGGCGCCCGATCTGATCGAGCACGTTCTGCACTTCGCCCCAGGTGGATGCCACGGCGTTCTTGCTCACCTTGGCCTTGATCTTGCAGAACTTGGTCCCCCCCGCGGCGTCGCCCTGCTCGAGGATCTTGTAATCCGTCACGATCCCGTCCGCCCGAGCGTAGATCGTATCGCGAATGAGCTGGAAGTTCTCCGCGTGGCTGTGCGAGCTGATCTCCATCCCCGCCCCCTGCTCCAGCGCTTTCCGCAAGGCATCGTTGCGAGCGCTATCCTCACTGATTCCTTCCCCCATAACCGTGACTTCAACGACTTCCTGTGCCATCGCCGTGGTGATCGAAACCCAGGAGAGCAGAAACACCGCAATCGTTCGCCGGTTGAGCATGTCTTGGTTCCTCTGTTACCTAAGCGAGCCGCGGGCTTGAGCCCGCGCGGACACCCTAGAAGGCGCGCCTCGCAATAACCCGCATCCGGTAATCGCGGGGCGGGTTTCCAGGGATTGTGCCCGCCCATCGACCTCGGTCAAGATTCCGCACCGAAGCTCCGTTAATGGATTCGTCGGGATGCGCACAGACCGCGCGGTGCCGCCTTACGCTTCGACGCATTTTAGATCGGTCCGGCGGCCCGTTGGTTAGCGTTAAATCCCGACCGTGGGCCAGGACACTTGCCGAATTCTACGATGAACGCCGTGAGGGTAGAGGGCTTCGGACGACTTCTTCGGGGCCTGGCGAAGGCCTGCCTGCTGGCTGGCTCCGCGGGCACCTGGGGCTGTGGGGCCTTCGCACCGCCGCAGTATGCCCCACTGTTTACGACTCCACTCACCGTGGATGGCGTCGATGTGGGCGAGGCCATCGTAGACACCGGCGGGGCCTACGAGGTCATCCTCCGCGACGACTTCGGCCTCAAAGTCGTGGACACCGTCGAAGTTCTCGGCTTCAGCGGCCCCGAAGAGGTTCCCGTCACCGAGCCCTTTCCCTACTCCGCCGGCGGCGTCTTTGCCCACGCCGATTTCGCCCTCATCGGCCTGTCTGCCTGCGACTGTAACGGCGTGGGCTTCCGCTTCTTCCGCAAGACCGGGACGGTATTGGGCCTCGACTTCACCACCATGCGGGCGGAATACTCCCAGGACACTCCGCCGCACGGCCGGGATATCGAGTTCGCCACCCCCCCACCGGAGCTGGACGGCTTCGACAGCGCCTTCATTGAGGTCGACGTAACCTATAGCGGAGAAACCAAACGCCTGCTGGGTCTGCTCGACACCGGCACCAACGGCACCGTCCTTCGCCGGGGCATCTTCACCCCCTCCGGTCCAGTCTTCGCGAACCGCCTGACCATCAAGGTCGGTCGCGAGGAGCTGGGCGTGGTCTCCCTACCCGCGACCCTCTTCGACACCGAAGGTCTACCCGACATCATCCTGGGGACCGACATCATGGGTGTCTGGTCCGACGGTTGGTACTTCACCTTCGCCCCCGAGGGTGGAATGGTCACCGTTGTCCCGCGCGCTGAGACGTCGTCGCCGGTTCACGACTGACAACTTAGCACTACAGCGCTAATTGTCATGGCGTTTGAGTCGTGAGGTTTTGGCGGTGCGGTTGCGGGCTTGGTGGTACTGGATGATGCGGGCGGTGCGTT
>SBAX01000482.1 GCA_005240095.1 Phycisphaera mikurensis | reverse complement strand
TCCTCGAAGTCGCAAGCGATGGCACGCGTTTAGCCCTCGCCCGCGAGGGGCGCCTTGTGGCGGATGCGGTGATTGCCGAACTGGTCAGCGCGGACGTTTGTCCGCCCCTTTCGCGCCCCCTGCCCGTTTTGCAATAGGTCAGACGGCCCACAGGCCGGATGTGGAATAGCGCGAGGCGTGATACACCGGATAGTCCCACCCCACCGCGGCGCGCTGGGCGCCGACGGCGAGCTGCGGATGGTTGTTCTCCTCGCTGAGGTGCGCTACGGCGATCCACTTAGGCCGGCGGCGTCGGCAGGCGCGAAGGAGCTCCGCGGATTCATCGTTGGAGAGGTGCCCGCCGTGCCCGCGAATCCGGGCCTTGAGGGCAAGAGGGTAGGGGCCGCGCTCGAGCATGTCGGGATCGTAGTTGCACTCCAGATAGGCCGCGTCGATGGACTCCAGAATGTCCTGCAAACCGGCGAAGGGGTGACCTAAGTCCGTAAGAATGCCCAGCCGCCGGCCCTCGCACTCCACGACAAAGACGACCCCGTCGGCCGCATCGTGGGGCGTGCGGATGGTGTGAACCGCCACGTGTCCGAATCGAAGTACGTCGCCGGACTCGAAGTAATGAACGTCGCACAGCTTGCCCAGGCTGCACCATGTCGAGGCCAGCGTGCGCCGCGTGACGTACAAAGGGATGCCGAACTTGCGATGAAACACGCCGGCGCAGCGGATGTGATCGACGTGGTCGTGGGAGATGATCACAGCGTCCACGGAGCGGATGTCCCGCCCGTGCTCGGCCATCCGCCGGGCGGCCAGCGCCCCGCTGATGCCCGCATCGAACAGCAGCCGCGTTCCGTTGGCCTCGACATAGATCGAGTTCCCATTGGACCCGGACTGCAGCGAGAAGGTCAACACCAGCGACATTGTACCGTGCCGATGCGCGAATCCAATGGAAAGTTGGCGGGCAGGGGCGCGCGGGTTACCATCCGATCCCATGGCGGTCGCCTCCGAAGCAGGTAACAGCCGCACCTCGTCCCGCCTTCCTTGGGTCGGCATCCTGGTGGCGATTGCGGTCCTGGTTGCTTTCCGGCTGCGCGCCTTCGGCCTGCCTCTGGAAACCGACGAGTGCAACTATGCATACATCGGCGCTCGACTTCTCGCTGGCGATCGCCTGTACGTGGACGTGTGGGACCATCAGCCCTTCGGGGTTTTCGCCCTCTTTGCGCTGGTCATTGCCTTGTTTGGGGATGCGCCGGTTGTCTTTCGCCTCGTCGCCCTGGCGTTTTCCATCGTGTCGCTGGCGTTCATCGCCCTGATCCTGCAGCGCACGAGCGGACGTCAGGCAGCGATTCTCGGCGCGGCCCTTTTCGCACTGGCATCTTCTGATCCGGGCACCGGCGGCGAAGGGTGCAACCGCGAAATCTACATGAACACCCTGATCCTCGCCGCATGGTATTTCGCCATCCGCGCCCAGCCCCCTCTCCCTTTTCGGGAGAGGGTCGGGGTGAGGGTCAAAGGCCCGGGTGCGCAATGGCCCTCGGTCCTCCTGTCGGGCCTCCTTCTGGCGTTGGCGTCCACGCTCAAGCCGATCGTGGCCATTTATTGGCTCCTGCTTGCCCTGTGGCTCGTGGCGCGGTCTGCAAGAACCTCGCGAGCACGTGCACCAGTTGCCACACTGGCCGTGTTCGCTGCCGGTCCCTTGTTGGTGTGGATTGCGGCGTTCTCCTATTTCGCCGCGACGGATCGGTTTTCCGAGTTCGTCGATGCCGCCCTGCTGTTCAACGTGGGCTACAGCGAAACGGGCGAGCCCTTCTACTACCGGTTCTTCCGTTTCTTCAAGCCCGTGCGACATCCCTTCATCTTCGAAAGCGCACTGCCCCTTTGGATCACGGGCGCGGCGGCGCTGGTCGTGCTCGTCACCGCGACGGCGACACGTAGGCAGCGCGACGTCGCGGCGATCATTCCGTTGGCCGCGGCGGGATACCTGGCGACGTGTCTATCGGGGCGCTTCTGGCCGCACTACTACTATCTGCTGGTCGGACCGGCGGTCCTCGCGGTTGCAGTCGTGATGGAGTCGCTGGTTCGCAGGGTAGGGCGCGTGACCGCATGGCGGGGCGCGGCGCCCGCCGGACTCTTTCTACTGGTGCCGGGGTTCCTCTTCTACTCCCAGGCACGCCATTACCTTTTCCTGCCGAGCCATGAGATCACCGTGAAGCGCTACAACTTTCGCGACTTCTGGGGACGCGCCCAGGGCGCGAACGTCGCCTCGGTCACGGAGCCGGATGATTCCATCTTCGTCTACGGCAACGATGCGGAAATCTACTACTATTCCGGGCGAAGGTGCGCTTCCCGCTACACGATGATCACCGGCCTGGCCGCGGGTATGCCCAAGGTTGAGCAACGCAGGAGGACGCTCATCGAAGACCTTGAGCGGCATTTGCCTCGCGTGATCATCGTGCTCTTCGATGAAAAGCCCTTCAAGGAATGGCTGGCGTTTCTGGAAGCGCACTACGGGCCGGCCGTAGGCGTGGACTACCACGACCAGTACCAAAGCGACCCCATCATGTTCGTATTCGCACGGAAGGACCGTCCGATCAGGCAGATCAACTGGGATTGGGACCGGAAGAGCCTCAGCGCCGCGGACTCCACACGCCGCTAGAACTCGCCCTCCGCGACCATGCCCGCTGCGTTTTCGAGGAACACGGACTCATCGTAGCGCAGCATGGCCACACCATCGCGGAAGCCGTCGGGGTCGATTCTCGGAACAGCCCCAAGCAGCTCCTGCAGGACCCACTTCGGGAAGTCCGCGCCGGCGTAAATGGCGAGCGGAGCCCCGCCCCCGAAACGCGGGTTGATTTCAATGGCCCGGATGCGCTGCTTGGGCGTCACGATGCATTGGACCGTAATGACCCCCCGGCACTGCCCAAGCACCTCGGCGACGCGCCGGCCGACCTCCATGATCGCCGAGTTTTTCACCACGATGCCCTTGCTGACCTCCCCGGTGCGGACTTCCAGCCGCCGCCGAGGCACGACGCACCGCGGAACTCCGTCGAGTCCGGTGTACACGTCGAGCGTGTGCTCCACGCCGCTGACGTATTCCTGGACGATAGCGTCCGGCACGCGCCGCCCGAAGACCTCCAGCTCGGCGCGATTCCGCACCACGTAGTTGCCCTTGGCGGCGCTGCCCGCGCGAGGTTTGAGGTAATAGGGGAACTTGTGTCGTCGCTGCCGCATGGCCTGGGCCCAGGTCCACGTGAGCGGCGTATCGATGCCCGCGCCGCGAAGAACGCGGAAGGTCTCGATCTTGTCCCGGCAAACCTCGACGACCCGCGGCGAAGAGATCAGGGCCAGACAGCCGAGGCGCTCAAACTTCGGCGCCGCCTCAGCGATCAGTCCAAGCTCCGAATCGATGAGCGGGATCAGGAGGTCGATGCGCTCCCTCTGCACGATCCGCAGTAGTGCACGGATGTAGTCCCCGCTGGCGATGGAGGGCACAAGATGAGGCCGGTCCACGTGATGGATGGCGGGCGACAACGCGGTCGCGTCAGTGCCGTGGATTTCCAGGCCGACGCGAAGGCGTTTGCCGGCCTCGCGAAAGGCACGCACCAGCTCCACGCGCCGACCGACGCAACTCAGCAGCAATCGGATCGTCTTCTTGCCGGCGATGGCTGGCCTCCCTGCTGGGGACTATTCCACGTATCGGACCGAATCGTACTGCCCTTGGGCACGGCCATGAAGCCCCGGATTCGATTTCCGCGGCCTGCCGTCAGTTGAGGTTATTGCCCCGGTCGCCCGCCTGCCGTACATTCCGTCAACATCGCCATCGAGGATCGACATGGATTGGGGCCTGCGGAACAGATTCTCCAGCATCTTGCAACCGGCCACGGGGCGATGCGTCATGCTGGCCGTGGACCACGGCTACTTCCAGGGCCCCACCACCGGGCTGGAGCAGCCCGGGCGGGTGATCAAGCCCCTCCTGCCCTACGCCGATGCCCTCATGCTCACTCGCGGCGTGCTGCGGAACTGCGTCGATCCGGCCGCCAGGGTGCCCATCGTGCTGCGCGTCTCCGGCGGAACCAGCGTCCTTAAGGACGATCTCTCCGACGAAGAACTGACCGTCTCCATGGAAGAGGCCATCCGCCTCAATGCCGCGTGCGTCACCATGTCCATCTTCGTGGGCTCCCCGCACGAGAAGGCTTCGCTGACCAATCTCGGCCGGCTTGTGGATGAGGCCCAAGGCTACGGCCTGCCGGTTCTGGCGGTGACCGCGGTGGGCAAGGAGATGGTTCGCGACGCCCGCTATCTGAGCCTGGCCTGCCGCATCGCCGCGGAACTCGGGGCCCATTTCGTGAAGACGTATTACTGCGAAGGCTTCGAAAAGGTCGTGGGCGGCTGTCCGGTCCCGGTAATCATCGCGGGGGGCAAGAAGATCGAAGAGCGCGAGGCCCTGAAGCTGGCTTATCACGCCGTGCGCGACGGCGCCGCCGGTGTGGACATGGGCCGCAACATCTTCCAGTCCCAGTGGCCCGTGGAAATGATTCGGGCGGTACGGACCATCGTTCACGACAACAAGACCGACACCCAGGCCTGGGACACGCTCAAGCCGGCCAGATAGCTCCCTTTTCCGTAGTCGACGGACATGAAAAACCGCTGGACGCAACACGGGGCCCAGGAGGCGATCCAGCGATGGAAATCCCTCAACGAGGACCTTGCCCTTCGACTCTACACCGCGCGGCTCATCGGCGCGGAGCCCGACCTCGTCCTCCACGGCGGGGGGAACGTCTCCCTCAAGAGCGTGATCACGAACCGCTTCGGCGAGGCCATAGAAGTGGTCTACGTCAAGGCATCGGGCGCGGATATGGCTCTATTGGAGCCACAGGACATTCCCGCCCTCGATCTACTAAACCTACGCCGGCTGACGGGCTTGAGCCAGCTCGACGACGAAGCGATGGTCCGCGAACTTCGCACCCGCCTGCTCGACGCGAGCGCGCCGACTCCCTCCATCGAGACGCTGGTTCATGCCGTCTTG
Source organism: Phycisphaera mikurensis (assembly GCA_005240095.1). GTDB lineage: Bacteria > Planctomycetota > Phycisphaerae > UBA1845 > UBA1845 > SBAX01. The sequence goes on along the minus strand of SBAX01000482.1, from coordinate 32,728 downwards.
CCTCCGCGGTACGTGGACCACAGTCACGCCGACGCGGTCATCATCCTGACCAACCAACCCAGCGACGCGGAGCTGATTCGGGAGGTGCTCGGCGAGCGCGTGGCCATCCTGCCCTACGTGCGCCCCGGATTCGACCTGGCCAAGGCCGTCGGGCGAGCCCACGAAGAAAACCCCAACATAGAGGGCATGGTGCTGCTGCAACACGGGCTCATCACCTTTGGTGATGATGCCCGGACTTCGTACGAGCGACACATCGATCTGGTCAGTCGCTGTGAGCAGTTCATCGAAACGCGTGCGCCACGTCATGCGGCGGCCGCACCGCGCCCCATGGACCAGCAGCCGGCGCTCAACGTCGCCCAAGCAGCGCCGGTCCTCCGCGGACTGCTCGCCGCGCCGACCGGCGATGCAGACCGACCCTATTCCCGGCTAGTCCTCGACTGGCGGGCTACGCCAGAGCTGCTGGGAATCCTGGAGAGTCCGGCGATCACGACCCTGGCCGCCTGCGGCCCCCTCACCGCGGACCACCTGATTCGCACGAAGCCCTGGCCGCTGCTGATCGAACACCCAAACTGGAACGACGCGGGTGCCCTTCGTGAGCAGTTCCGCAGCGCCGTGGCGGGCTATCGCGAAAAGTATGCCGCCTACGTCCAGCGCCACGGCGGGTCGACCGCGGCCTTGGCCGACGCTGGCCCCCGCGTGGTCTGGCTTCCCGGTGCGGGGCTGCTTTGCTGGGGGCGCTCCAAGCGCGAGGCACGAGTCGCGGCCGACATCGCCGAACACACCCTCATCGCTCTGGCCAAGGCCCACGCCATCGATTCCTTCGAATCACTCGCACCCCAGCATCTCTACGACATGGAGTACCGCGCTTTGCAGCGCGCCAAGCTCGACAACCCCCCTGTGTCCCCCCTTGGTAAGGGGGGAGGCGAAACCGAGGTCGACCCGTCCCTTCAGGCGTCCCCCCTTCACAAGGGGGGATTAAGGGGGGTTCGTCCCCTGGAGGGCCAGGTGGTGATCATCAGCGGAGGTGCTGGGGCCATCGGATCAGCGATTGCCGAAGTCTGCGCCGAGGCCGGGGCGCACGTGGCCGTGGCCGACGTGGACGGGCGCCGCCTGATGCCCGTCGTCCAGCGCATCGAAAAGACGCACGGCGCCGGTGCAGCAATCGCCGTGGTCATGGACGTGACCGACGAGGCCGGGGTCCGCCGCGGATACGAGCAGATCGTCCGCATGTACGGCGGCGTGGACGTGATCGTCCCCAACGCGGGCATCGCCCACGTCGCCCCCATCGACGAACTCTCCGCCGACGACTTCCGCCGGGTCATGGATGTCAACGCCACCGGCTATCTGCTGTTCATGCGCGAAGGAATCCGCATCCTGAAAGAGCAAGGTCTGGGCGGGCACATCGTGATGATCTCCAGCAAGAACGTGCTCTCGCCCGGCAAGGAGTTCGCCGCCTACAGCGCCTCCAAAGCCGCCGCCCACCAGCTCGGACGACTGGCCGCCGTCGAGCTGGCCCCCTTCGGCATTCGCGTGAACATGCTGACCCCCGATGCCGTCTTCGGCGACGAAGAGACGCCCTCCGGTCTATGGAAGGAAGTCGCCCCGCGGCGTGCCCAGACGCATGACCTGAAGCCCGATGATCTGCCCGAGTACTACCGCCAGCGCAACCTGCTTAAGGCCCGCGTGACCGGACGGCACGTGGGCAATGCGGTGGTCTTCTTCGCCAGCAATGCCACGCCCACCACCGGGGCCACGCTCCCCATCGACGGCGGACTGCCGGACGCTTTTCCGCGATAGGCGCGCAAGACTTGCTCAAGGGTTCACTTGCGCTTCGCAAAGCACAACCCCGCCCACGTGGCGTCGATGGCGGCGATCTTGAAGTCCACCAGACCGGACGCCAGGCCCGTTTCGCGAATCGTTCGTTCGGTCACGTCGGTGACCACGCCGGAGGCCTTCTTGGGCCACGCCATCCACAGCCGGCCCCGCGGACTCATAGCCCGCTTACCCGTGGGCAGCTTGCGGCGCAGTTCACCCGAAGAACGAACAAAAAGGATCACGACGTCGGCGGGTGTGCGGGGATGGTTGTGAACGCTCACCTCGTCAGGCAGATGACCGAGGGTGTTGAGAAAGTCCCGCGGTGCGCCGAGCAGCGCCACGCTCGACCCCGCCTTGATCCCCAACTTCTTCGGAAGAGGGGTGCCAGAATAGCCCGCCATCGTCCCAGGGACGACGGGCTTCATGTTTCTTCGACGCAATGCCGCGCTCACTGCGGAGCGGATGGTGCGCCAGCGGCTGTACTCGGCATCGGGAAGTTGTTCGCGCACTTTGGCGACTTTCTTCGGCTCACCCTCGACGAAGACGAGGGGTACCTGCCGCGTGCCTCTTTGCTGCCGGAAAGCGATGGCGACCGCTTGTCCGTGAGAAGGCAACCGGCTCAAGTCAATCACAATGGCATCGGGAGGGTTCACCACGAGGGAGCGCAATCCCGCTGTCCCCTTCTCCACGGGCACCTTGGGTACGACGTGCCCGGCGCGGGCAAGCCGTAGGGCACGTTCGGCCCATTCTTCCGCATTCCAGTGTACGAGGGCGACCTTGGCCATGGCTTTTTGCGGATCGTACCGGCCCGCCCGGGTCCCCGCGAGGTGCGGTAATGGCGAGTTGACCTGAAGGCACTGGGACCCTACCATCCGCACGCCAAACCGGGATAGGTTTTCCCACGGTGAGACGAACGTGCCAGCATCGAACATTCTGAAAGTGTCCGCGGTCGCCGCGATCCTGTTGGTCGGCTGCCGTCCGAGCGAGCCTCCGCCGACGCTCTATCAGGACCTCGGCACGGAGGAGCGTCACTTGCTGCCCACGGCCGGCGTCTATCACGACGCCTCCCTAGCCAAGGGAACCGCCGACTGGCACCCCTATCGAAAGCTCGACCTGACCGCCAAGCCAGCGGAGCCGGCTAAAGGGGAAAAAGAGGGTCGCGGCGCCGCTCCTGCCGATGACAAGCTCACCGGGGAAATCCGCGCGGCCGTGGATGACTTCAACGCCGCCGTCGCCGAAGGGAAACTCGAAGAAGTCCCTGACTTCATCATCGAGGACCAAGCGTCCTCGGCCAAGCAGGTCATCGAGGTCTTCCCGCAGTTCGCCGCGAAGCTCTCTGAGCTTGCCAATGCCCTGCCCGGAGACAACGAGAACCTCAAGAAAGTCGCCTCGGCTTTGACGCTCGCGTCGATTCTCACGCTCGACGTTTCGGACATCCGCGCCGCAGGCGAGGGCAAGGCCGTGGCCAAGGGGCCCGGCGGCGCCGAGGTGCGCTTCGTCCTGGTGAAGGAGGAAGACGGCGAATTCTGGTACATCGATCACCCGCAGATTCGCGCGATGGCCCCGACGTTGCCCGCCCTCCAGCAGAGCCTTGAGCAACTCGACACCATGGTCGCGGGCATCAAGTCCGGCCAGATCAGCCAGGGCGTGGCCGCCCAGCAGGCCGCCGCCATGGATCAAATGCTCAAGGCCCTCATGCCGCCGGGCGGCATTGCGCCGAAACCGGAAGCGCCTCCCGGAGCCGAGCCCAAGTCGGACGAAGAACCGCCGGCGGACGAGGAATAGGGTGTAAGCCCCTCATTGGATCGTCGCCGTTTCTGGATGCGGCCATGGATGACGCGCCGCTCATCGCCCACAGCCTTGCCGAAGTGTACCTCTTCCTTATGGCCACTCCCTGCCCCTCGTGCGGCAAAGGCCCGCTCCACGGCGGCGATCCACTGGCCGCGGAGGACACCACGGCGAAGTCTCAAACCCCCTCTCCCTCCCAGGGAGAGGGCGGGGGTGAGGGTCAGGGCCTCGCGGCGCTGCGAATCACCGCGGACTGTGGCGCATGCCACGCGATGTCACACTGGGTCTTCCAGTTGCCCACGGCAACGCCCACTCCCGTCGATCAGCCGCCGGTCATCAATCCAACCTCGAGCCCCTCGGAGATTCTCGACGTGGCCCAGTGGCTGACGCTTTTCGGAATGATCACCGCGGCCGCCGAGCGCCAACCCGACAAACAAGCCGCCCGACGGCTTCGTCTGGAGGCGGGCCAGTGCCTGGAGGAGGCGCTCAAGTTCTACGAACCCGGCAACGACCTGCCGCCACCCGCGGCCTTTTTTCACGAGGGCTCGCGGCAGCGCCTTCGCACGCACCCCGAGCAGTTCTCGCGGCAGCGCCTGCTTGCCCTGCGAAGCAAGCTTCCCACGGAGTACCCAATGCGGCCGATGGGCTAACCGCGGGTACAACGGACTAAACCGCATGAAGCGCCTGACGACATCGTGCACCGCCGCACTCCTGTTCGCGGTAGTCGCTTCGCCCGCGTCCGCCCAAACCGACCTCGCCAATCTTCAGGCCCGCGTCGCCGCGCTCAAGGAGCAGGTCGTCGAACTCGCGGGCGACGGCACCGACTATCTCGACACCCTCTACTTCGCCTGGTTCGACCGCCCCTACGCCCGCGCGACTCTCGCCATCCTGATCAAAGCCGTTGGCGTCCTCGAGTGCGAAGCCGACGTCAGAAAGAACGGTAGCGGGAGCCTCGACGACGCAACCCTCCATTCGATACTGGACTGGAGTGATCGTGCCCTTCAACGCGTAGTGCGTTCCAACGTGACCGAGGATTTCCAGCTCCACCGACTGCCGCTAACGAAGAAGGACTTGTCGCTTGATGCGCGGACTCCTCCTCTGTACGCGTTCATCGACGGGGTAGGTAACGCGAGTCCCACAGCCTTCGGCAGTATGGATCTCCTCGCGGCGCTGGGACAACGAGTCTACACCCGAGACAGCTTGGAGGACTGCGCGGCCGAGAGATCTCAGGTGATCGCCGACCGCGCCGACGCGCTAGGTATGGTTCTGGTCGATCGTGTGCTCCTCAGGATCTTTCCGGCGGGGCGTCCGGTTTGGGGGGACCGAGGGGAACTTCTGGCCCTTGCACCTGTTCATCCGGTATTCTGGACACTCTTCCGATCAATCGCAGACACTTGGCCGCCACCCTCCGAGGAGAGGGGCGGACTACCCGCTGTTTTCGATGAAGACGCAGAAACTCTCAGCGAGTTCATCGCTGCATCGGTGGCGCGCCGGGCCCTCATACGAGGCGTGTTTTTTGGCAGCCGCTACGCGGCTATGTATTGCGGAATCCCCGGGACGAAGGCGGCAGGACAGGATCGCGGACCCGTCGCGGCGGTCATGTGGATCCACGCTTTCGACGGCCAGCTCCTGGGTCTGATCAACGAATCATGCGACCATCACAGTCGTTCAGACCAGATGTGTCCTAGCCTCTGCAGTCAGCCGGGCGCCTTGGAGACGACCGCGCATACGGCGTTGGATGTTCTTCGGCTTGGGACATTTCTCGAGGGTTTCAGCCAGCCGCCGCTCCTCGTCTTGACCGTAGACGCCAACGTAGCCGACAGTGCTCATCCCAACCAGTGGGCACCTTGGGCGCTGTCGATCTGGGAGCGACTCGTGTCGCGACAGACTCGCTTCGACCTCGTCCCATCGGGCGTCGATCCGCAAAGACTCCGCGATCGGTATCGGATCCTGATCCCGTTGGAACTCGGGGACGCCTCACGAGCCATCCTGACGATCGAGCGGCGATTGGCGCTGGATTCGGAGCATGTCAATCGCCTGACGGCGAGGGAGACGGACGGCACGGTCGCGAAAGACGTGTTCCTCCGTGTCGGCAAGACCCCCGGTGGGCGGGCTTGCGTGGGGATCGTGAACCTCTCCGACGCCCCGCGGGTGCTCAAGCTCCGCGGCCGCCCGGCGGTCGGACCCTCGAAGGACGTGATTTCGCAGGGGGCGGTGCCCGTTCCCAACGACCGCGTGGATTTCGGACCCTGGCAGGTCCGGCTCCTCTGGCCCAGCGACGAGTGACCAGTGACCCGTGGCCAGTGACCGGTAACGGAAGGGGAAGCCGCCCACTAAACACTTTCCCGGCCTGGCGCATCCAATAGCCACGAACAGGGCGGGCGCATGGCGAAGGCTTCGCAGCAGCAACAGGCCACTACCCCCTGCGGTCCCCCTTCTGAAGGGGGACGGCCGGCAGGTGCCGGCCACGCGGTTGCGGCGAGGCTGCCCGCGCATGCGACCCTGGACGCCGACGCCCGGCAGCGGCTGTATCGGCTGGCCTATCGCTTCGCATGGAACCACGCCGACGCGGAGGACGCCGTGCAAAGCGCCGTGGTCACTGCCTGGCAGAAATCAGACCAGCTTCGCGAAGGCGGCAAATGGTGGACCTGGCTATGTTCCATCGTGGTACAACGATGTCGCGAACTGCGACGAAAGGAATCGACCCGCCAGCGACATGCTCCCGCCTACGCCCGGGCTGCTGCGTCTGCTCCCCCAAGCGAATCCGAGGCGGCCGAGCGAGTCCGAATGCTGCTGCCGCAGCTTCAACACCGCCAATACGAAGTCATCGTCCTGCGGCATCTGCAAGGCATGAGCTTCGACGAGATTGGCGAGGTCCTGGGCATCTCCCCCGCTACGGCGCGAGTCCACGCCCAGACCGCGCGGGAGGCCTTGCGCGATCTGATGCTCGCCGGGAAGAAGGATTGAGAGATTTGCGCTCGCGAGGGCATGGCAATGAACTGTAGCGAAGCAAGACAGCGCTGGCATCTTCGATTTGACGAGGGCACGCCCGACGCCGCCCTGGACGAACACCTCGCCCAGTGCCTCGCCTGCCGCCAATACGCGGGCCAGATGAGCGGGCTGTGCGCCGCCCTGGATCGCATCCGCCACGAAACCGAGGCAGTCGTCGCACCACCGGCGAAGGGCTCGTCGAGACGGGTCATTCGACTGATGCCCTGGCTGGCGGCGGCGGCTGCCGTTGCCCTCGCCTTTGTCATCTATCGGCCCGCGACACAGGAACCGCACGTGCCGCCAAGCCTCGTGGCCTCGCGCGACGAGTCCACGCAGCCTGCTTCGCCGCTGGGCATCACCCTGCACGGAGAATCGAAAACGCAGTTGCTCGCCGTCGCATTCGCGACGGATCAGCCCAATGTTCAGGTCTACCGACTGTATCCGCGCCTGCTGGCGGCGGATCGAAAACAACATGAACCTTCCCCGCAAGGGGCGAACTGAAAAGGAGATTGACCGTGAGCGTCCTCATGACCAAAACGACTGTTTGGGTAATCGCGCTGTCCGTCGTCGCTCCCTGCCTCGTGCTCGCCCAGGAAACGCCGCCCAAGGAAGCGACTCCCAAGAAGGTCAACGAGCTTCCTCGGGACAGCGACATTGTTCAGGCGATTAACCTCACCCACGCGGCCGTCGAGGACGTCGCCGAAGCCATCCGCGTCCTCAACCTCCCCGTGCGGGTTGCGCCCGCATCGGAGAACCGCCTGCTCGTGCGCGGCGCTCCGGCGGACGTCAAGGTGGTCTTAGAGCAGGTCGTCGGCAAGGTCGATACGCCGGCCTCCGCTACTACACGATCCACCGTGGAGTACATTCCGCTGTCGCACGCTTCGACGGAAACGATCGTGCCTTTGCTGGAAGCGGTCGCACCCGGCCCCTTTGGAAGGCACTTCGCCCTGGACCCGGCCAGCAACCTGCTGGTGGTCAATGCGCCGGCCGACACCGTGGCAACCATCCGCAAGCTCGTCCAGACCGTGGATAAGCCCGCCGAATCCCTGCACATGCACTTTCTCTTCCTGCGGGCAAAGATCGGTACGTCCGCCGCCGAGCCGACGGACGTCCCCAAAGAACTCGTCCCCGCGGTGAAGGCCCTGCAGCAGTCGGGGTTCTCCAACGTCACGCTCGTAGCCCCGGTGGGCATTCACGCCAGGGACGGGGCGCGTTTCGAATCGCAATCCACGCTGAACGTCTCTGGAAAGGAAGGCCAAACCGGTGACTTGAGATTCGAGCTCGAAGGCACTCCGCACCTCGCGCCCGACGGCACGACCGTCCAGCTGAACTTGCACGCGGTCGTTAGCGGACGCTACGCCGCCCCGCCCGCGGAGCAAAAGCACACGTGGTTCGAGCTGAAGTCGTCGATCGCCGCCAAGCTGGACAGCTACGTCATTCTTGCCGCGGCCCCGAGCTCCACCACCGAGGGCGACGCCATCGTCCTCGCCGTGCGCGTCTCCACGGGCTCTGCCGCAGGCCACTAGAAACGCGTTTCAAGCCCCTCTCCCTCGCAGGGAGAGGGGTGGGTCAAATCTCCCGCGCTTCGAGCAGATACGAAAGCTCACGTCTGCAGTTTTTTCTTCTGCATCGTTCGTGAGCGTCCGCCAGAATTCAACGCATGCGAATACCGGGCATTGATCTACCGTCCTTGCACGGCGCCTATTATCGGTGTCCACGAGAGTGTCCCACTTATCGCACCGCTTCGCGCAATCATAGCACTTGATTTCGCACCTCGAGCGGGGAAGAGTTCCTTGCAAGTACGCTCTTCGCAACCACAGCGGTCAATGGTTTGAGTTTGCTTCGCTATTGGACCTGGGGAACTGTGGTTGCTACGTCACGATGCGTGCTGCCGGCGCGAGCAGGGGGGACGCCGCATAGGCTCGCTTCTTGGTTTCTTAGGACAGGATGTCGGGTTGCCTTTGGGGGGGAAAGGCTCATGAACATCTTTGCGCGGCCGATCGGGCGGGCGGCATGCCTCGCATGCATCCTCGCGGGCCAGCTTGCTTTGGACGCACGGGCAGGTGAGGTGCCGGCGGTCATCTACGACAACATCGAAGCCAACGGCGGACCGGACCCGGCCGGCGCATCCCCGGCCTCACAGACCGATCCTGCGTTTCCCTTCGAGGCCGCGGCGGCCGACGACTTCATCCTCCCCGCCAGTCCGCTGTGCCGTTGGGGCGTGACCGGCCTGCAGTGGACCGGAAAGTATTGGAACGATGCGACGCCCGGCGCCATCACCGGCTTCCGGATTGTGTTCTGGAATGACGACGCAGGGACGCCGCGAGGCGGAGGCCTGCCCACCGCGGACTTGAACCAGGCGCTGGCCGTCTTCGACATTGCCGGAAGCGCCGGCGAGTCGTCAAGCGGCCCTGACGCCTATGCCTACGAGGCGACACTCCCTTCGAGCCTGGAACTCATGCCCGGCGTGCGCTATTGGGTGCAGATCCAGGCTATCGCCGAGTACCCCCCGCAGTGGGGACTGCACATCACCCAGACCCGGCTCGGCTTAGGCCCCATGCAGTACTTCGATCTCCTTCTGCTGCCTGCGTGGACGGCGGTGCCGGATGACGGCGATCTGGCGTTTCGACTGCTCGGACTCCCCCAGTCCGTCGCCTGCGACGACGGCAACGCCTGCACTGCGGATTCCTGCGCCGCCGGCTCGTGCGTATCCACGCCGATCACGTGCGACGACGGCAGCGCCTGTACGACCGATTCGTGCGATCCGTCGCAGGGCTGCCAGGCCACGCCGATCACCTGTGCCGATGAGGATCTGTGCACGGTGGATGCCTGCGATCCGAGCTCCGGCTGCACGTTTACGCAGATGGATTGCACCGACTCCGATCCGTGCACAATCGATATTTGTGTAGACGGCGTATGTGAACATCTCGGGCCGCCGGACTTCGACGGCGATGGCGATGTGGACCTTGCGGATTACACCGCCCTCGATCCTTGTGTGCTGGGCGTCCAGGCCATTACCTCGAGTACCTGCACCTGCACGGACCTGAACGCCGACGGGCAAGTCGATTTGTACGACATTGCGGTTTTCCAGCAGACGTACACCGGCTCGAAGTAGTCGAGGCGGATCACAAGCGGCCGTCGCGCCCCAGAAACTCAAAGGGCCGGCGGTCAGTGGAGGGGAAGTCCAATGAGCAGCATGGCACGTTCGCAGCGCACCTGGAAACGGCGCGTACTGACCGGTGCGATCATGGTCGCAACCGCGTTGATCGGCGTCGTCGTGGCCCAGACTTTTCCGGGTACGGCATCTCCGGGCGCACCGTTTGAAGTCCATGGGCTACTCTACTCGGGCAGCGCCCCGGCCGGCTTCCAACTGGGTGACGGCTGGGCGCAGGGTGCTTCGTTCCGCGGAGTGCTCGATGCAAACGGACTTCCCGCCCTCGACGCGGGAGGCACCGCCTTCCGGGCTGCGCACATGGTCGACCCCAACTGGGGCAATCAGGGCGACGGCTTCGACCCGACTCTCTTTGGCGGAGGCAATAAAAACCTCGACCTGATCGGACTCGGACAGAGCCCGTGGGACTGGGGCGGCGGCGGCGGAAGCCCGCAGAAGAACGACATCACCAACTGCTACTTCCACACCCGCGTCGATCCGCTGACCGGTGATCGTTGGGTGTTCGTAGCCGCGGAAACGCGATCCATCAGCGGCGACAGTCACGTGGACTTCGAATTCAATCAGGCTGGCGTAATCACCACCGGCACGACGAGCGGTCTTATCGTCGGCCTCGGCCCCGACGGCGGGCGCACCATCAACGATTTCCTCATCAACGTGGACTTCGAGCAGGGCGGAACGCACCCTGTGGCCAGCATCCGGTTCTGGGACGGCGCGCAGTTCATTCTCGTCGACGTGCCTGATTCCATGTTCAGTGCCACCAATCTTCTGGATATTCCTCACGGTGCCGGAGGCACGTGGAAGCACTTCACCACGGATGGGGCGATGGTGAACGTCCTTACTCATCGTCAGTTGGTTGAAGGCGCCGCCAACCTTTCGGCGTTGGGCGTCGACGTGGACGCCTGCAACACTGACGCCACTTTCACCGCCAAGACACGGTCGTCCTCCTCGTGGACGGCAGACTTGAAGGACTTCGCCATTGTTCGGTTCCCTCTGGAACCGGCCCCTGATCTGGAGATCACCGCGCCGCAGGCCTCGTGCAGCGAAAGCGGATTCCAGGCCTCAGTCGTCGACTACTCCGGCTTACCGAACCTGTCGTTCCTGTGGAGCGTCAGCGGATGCGGCCAGATTGTGGGCGACGCCACCGGCAACACGGTGAACATCGCCGCCGATCCGGTGTGCGGCTGCGTGATGGAGTTATCCGTCACCGCCAGCGGCGGCGAGTGCGGCCATGTGGCCTGGGAATCGGTTTCCATCGCCGTCGGCGACGATTCCGACCCGGTGCTCAGCCAGGAGCCCGCCGATCAGACAGTGGAATGCGACGCCGTCCCCGCCCCCGTTACCGTCACCGCCACCGATGACTGCGGGCCGGTCGATGTGGTCTTCGAGGAAGACAACCAGCCGGGCCAGTGCCTGGGCGAGGCGACGATCCTGCGAACCTGGAGCGCCGCCGATGACTGCGCCAATAGCGATGTTCACGTGCAGGTCATCGATGTGCAGGATAACAGTGCCCCCACGCTCCAGGGCGTCCCTCAGGATGCTTCCGCTTCCTGCGACGCCATCCCCGCGCCGGCCGAAGTGACTGCCTCCGACAATTGCTCGCAGGCCTTCGTCGAGCTGGCTGACGTTTTTATGCCCGGTCGCTGCGACGGTGAGGCCACCGTCTCGCGCACGTGGATCGCTCTTGATGAGTGCGGCAACGAAGCCTCACAGACTCAGACCATCACCGTGACCGATCAGGCCGCCCCCCAACTGTCGGGCGTTCCGGCCGACACAATGGTCGAATGCGACGCAGTGCCGGCTTCCGCCGACGTATCCGCCACGGACAACTGTTCCACGCCCATTGTCGTGCTGGATGAGACAACGATCGACGGTGATTGTGAAGGCGAGTGGACCGTCTCCCGGCAGTGGTCCGCCACCGACGACTGCGGAAACGCCTCGAGCGGCACGCAGATCATTGACGTGATCGACTCCATGCCGCCCCAGCTCTTCGGCGTTCCTGCGGATGGCGTGGTGGAGTGCAGCGGAATCCCGAATCCTCCTACCGTGACGGCCACGGACAACTGCTCTGAGCCGACCATCGAATTGATCGAGGATGTCGTCCCTGGACCGACCGTGGGTACCGCCACCATCACCAGAACCTGGATTGCCACCGATGCCTGCGGCAACGAAACGTCGCAAAACCAGATTCTGGACGTCGTCGACACTAGCGACCCGACGCTTCAAGGCGTTCCCGCGGATATCACCGTGGAGTGTGACGCGATTCCCACGCCGCCCAACGTGACCGCCACGGATAACTGCGCCACGCCGACGGTTACCCTGCGCGAGACGACTCAGCCCGGCGACTGCGACGGACGTTGGACCATCATTCGCACCTGGACCGCCACCGACGCTGTCGGCAATGAGGTCTCTCAGACACAGGTCATCCATGTCGCCGACACAAAGCCCCCCAGCTTCGGCGAGCTGCCGGCTGACGCCACCGTCGAGTGCGACGCCGTGCCCGAGCCCGCCAACGTGACCGCCACCGACACCTGCTCCGTGGCAAACGTCGATCTTGACGAGACCGCCGAGCCCGGCGATTGCGAAGGACGCTCCACCATCACGCGACGCTGGACCGCCACCGACGACTGCGGAAACCAATCCGCCCATGTGCAGGTGCTGACCGTAGTGGACACGACTTCTCCGCAGTTAAGCGGCGACCCGCAGGACATCACCGCGGAATGCGACAGCATCCCACGCGCGCCGACTCTCTCTGCTTCGGACAACTGCGATCCCTCCATCTCCGTGGCTTTCGCGGAGAAGGAAGTCCCCGGGGACTGCGAGGGCGAATCGACCATCTTCCGTTCCTGGTCCACCGAGGACGACTGCGGCAACCCCGCAAGCGTCGATCAGGTCGTGACGGTGCAGGACACGAAGGCGCCGGTAATCACATTCACCGGCGGCGTTGACTACATCTGTCAAAGCGGACCGGCCGTGTTCACCGCCCGGGCCAGCGATAACTGCTCCGACGTGGGCTTGAGCCTCGCTCGCCTGACGGCCATCACCGCCAACAGCCGCGACCAGATCATCGCCGCTGTTCAGCCCGATGGCTCCATCAAGATCACCGCTCCGGGTCCGGCCTACATTATGGGCGAGTTCGCCGCCACCGATGACTGCGGCAACGCCAGCGCGCCGTTCCGGTTCACCGCCGAAGCCCGGCTCGGGCGCGAGGCCTGTTCTCAGGGCTTCTGGAAGAACCACGTCGACCGCTGGGGCCCCACGGGCTTCACGCCGTCGATGCTCTTCGTCGACGCCTTCGGCATCACCGACTTGTCATCACCGGAGATCCCCGGCAACTTCGATCCGGGCATCACCTTCTTCGAAGCTGCGAACATGACCGGCGGCTCGTTCAACCAGGCGCTTCTGCAGGGCTCCGCCGCTCTGCTCAACGCCGCCCATCCGGACGTCGATTACCCCTTGACGGTCAGCCAGGTACGGTCCGCCATGCAGAACGCCTTCGCGGGGGTGATCACCTTCGAGCAGGCCCGGGCCTTCTTCAACACCGGCCAGGCCGTCGAGAGCCAGTGCGGCTGCCCAGTGCAGTAGATGGGGAAGAACAAACGCGTCATCCGTGCAGCAGGGTCATCACCTCGCTGCGCGTCCGGGCATCGCTCTTGCACAAACCCCGCACCGCGGAGGTGATCATCGTGCTGCCGGCTTTCTTGATGCCTCGGCAGGTCATGCACGTATGCGTGGCCTGAAGCACAACCGCCACGCCTTTGGCCTTCAATCGCTCCATCAGCAGATCCGCAATCTGAGAAGTGAGCCGCTCCTGCACCTGCGGCCGATGGGCGAAATCGTCCACCACCCGGGCCAGCTTGGAAATGCCCACCACCTGCCCCTCCGGCAGGTACGCCACATGGGCCTTGCCCTCGAAGGGCATCAGGTGGTGTTCGCACATGGAATGAAATGGAATGTCCCGCAGCACAACCAGCTCGTCATAAATCTCGGTGAAGGCCGCCGTCAGGTGCTCGGCCGGGTCCTTGGTCAGCCCCGAGAACAGCTCCTGGTACATCTTCGCTACCCGACGCGGCGTACGTGCCAGCCCCTCACGCTGCGGGTCCTCCCCCACCGCGGCCAGGATTTCACGAATGGCGTGTTCAATGCGTTCCAGGTCCATAACGTTCCGTAGGCGAGCAGCACTCGCCTGCCATGACTATTTCTTCTTGAGGACGCCCACGCCCGCGATACTCTTCTCGATCTTCGGGTCGCCGCGATAGCGGACCGCTCCCGCGCCGGTCATCGATACCTTGAGCGTCTGCACGGCGTGAACTTCCGCTTCGCCCGCTCCCGTGATTTCCACCTCGACGTGATCGGCCTCCAGGCCATCCGCCCAAACAGCGGCGGCCCCCTCGGCCTTGATCGTAAGCCGCTCGACCCTTCCCGAAGCGTTAACCTTCGCGGCCCCCATAAGCTCAAAGCTCACCTGCTCGCCGCGCAGATCGCGCGCTGCGATACTCGCCGCTCCGCTTAACACCACAGCCTTGAGCGTGGGCGCCTGCAGCTTGAGCTTGATGGTGGTCTTCGGACGAACAGGCTCCTTGGTCGAAACCTCCAACCGCCCGTTGACCACCTCCGTGACAACGAGCGGAAGGATATTGTCATCCGCGGTCAATTCGATGGGAGCCGCTTCACCCGTGGCGAGTTCCACCTCCATCCCCCCGACCAGGCTGACTTCATCGAAGCCCGCAACCGTGCGTCGCTCGGACGCCGCAACCCCGCTGCCGGCGACCCTCCCGCGATCACAACCCACCGCCAGCAACGTTGCAAGGGACAAACCCACCACGCGGATATACATACGCGCTCTCCCAACCACGCCCCAATCTTACTGCACGGTGTGCCTGCGAGGAAACGGTCTGCCTAGGGCTTCTTGAGCGCTGCCGGAGACGTGGGATCGACCAGCGCTCGCGGGGCCTTCTCAATCTCCGTGATCATCGCCCCGCGTCGCCAGACACGAACGTCGCCGGTCGATTCGGACAGCGTAATCGCAATGCTCTTGGTGGTCGCGGTGATGCCCGCCGCCGCCGCATGCCGCGCTCCGAGTCCCTGCGGCAGGATCTCCCCCGCCACGGCTGGACGCAGCGTCGCGCACGCCGCCAGGATTACTCCATTGCCCTTAAGAATGAAGGCCCCGTCGAGCTTGGCGATTTCCTTGACCGACTCGACCATGGTGTCATCAAGAATGTTGCGCTGCTTTTCGGTGTAGCCCTTGAAGGGATTGATCCGCCCGGGCAGGCTGCAGCGCAATACCTCGCGATGATCTCCCAGCACAAACAGCGCCCCCACGGGCTTGCCCTCGCGACCTTCATGGGCCAGTTCCAGGGCAATCCGCAGCAGCTTTTCGAACACCGGCCGGCGAATGTGCTCCGTCAGTTGAGGCTGCCCCACGGATTGGAACAGCTCATACTCCTCCCCGACGCGCATGGTGACCAGCGTGTCGATGCCGTGCCCCACCACCCCACTGAGAAACACGAAGACGTCCCCGGCCTTAAGCAACTGCTGCGAGAACGCAATCAGCGTGGCCATCTTGATCTGTCCCATGCGCGACAGATCGAACGCCGGAACGGAGAGGTAGGCGATCGACAGTTCGCGTGCCCTCTGCTCTTCGTCGGGATCGCGGCAGACGACGATCAACTTGGTCGGCGGCTTGACCGCTGCTTGCAGGTTGGCCAGGTCGTCCACCGCATTCACATAGGCGAACAGCACGCGGGCACTCACCGCATGGGCAACTTCTGCGGCAGCGGTGACAATCGGAGCAGCGAAGTCGGCGTCGGTCACGGCCATGCGAAGGGCGGGGCCTGCCCGTTGAACCATACGTGGATCGGGACAACTGTCTTCACAAACTGCATCCTGCCGCGGGCGTTCGCGTTTGTGACTTCTCACGGCACGCACTATACTCATCGGCATGCCGGGTCACAAACTGGCGATCGCCGTTCTGCTCACCGCTCACAACCTCACCGCGACCGGCCTGAGCGCCGCGTCAGATGACCTTCCAGCTCCTCCTTCCGTGGTGATCAGCTCCCCACACCGGGAGTTCCTCTCACGCGTCGCGCGGCGAACCGTCACCGATACGGTAGCGGCCCGTGGGACGTACCAGCCGGGCTACACGCCGGACGCTTTGGCCTCCCAGTCCGCGGAAGTCATGGTCCGCATCCGCCATCACGGCTACCTGCTCGGCGTGGGAGTCGGCGGACAGGGACCCATCACAACCGCCACCCGTGATGCCTCCCTCATCGCAGGCCGGGTGGTTGCCCAAGCCGAGTACACGGCGACGATTGACGAACTGTTAATCGAGATCGAAGTAATCGGTCAGCCGGTACCGCTTTCGTCTGGGACGGATTGGACGAAGCCCGGCACCGCGGACGCCGCCATCGAGCCCGGAATCGACGGCGTGGTCGTGGTCGCCGGCGACAAGGCCCGTCGCGTGTGCCCGTCGGACATGATCGCCAGCGACCTGCCCGTGGCTGACGCCCTCAAGCTCCTCGCTCAGGGCCTCCAACTTAGCGGCAACAAAATCACCCAGACTCCCCTTATGCGTTTTCGCACCGCCCACTGGTACGAGCCCCAAGCCGGTCAACCGATTGTCTCGCTGCATCGTGGACTCACCGTCGTCCCGCCGGAGGCCGTTTCGTCGCGGGGCCTGAAAGAGTCGATCGACCGCGCCGCCGAATATATGACCTACCGGCAGCGCGCCTCCGGGCTGTTCGCCTACCGCTTCGAACCCGGCGCCGACCGCTACAGCGACGAGGACAACGTTGTCCGCCAGGTCGGCGCAACCTTAGGGCTGGCCATGCACGCACGGTCGTCCGGCAAGAGCGCATCGCTCGCCGCCGCAGATGCCGCGATCGCCTATCACCTCCAGGGGCTCACTGACGTCCCCTCCGTCGAGGGCGCCGCCTTCATCGCCACCGCCGACGGAAGCAACAAGCTCGGCGTCACCGCCCTGCTTGCCCTGGCGGTGACCCATCATCCCAACCCGCAGGGCTACGAGGCCGTCCGCCGCCGGCTGGTCAAGGGCATGCTCTTCCTGCAACGCCCCTCCGGAATGTTCATGACCGCATTCCCCCCCGCACTGGATGTGGGCGGACAGGATTACTTCCCCGGGGAAGCATTACTTGCTCTCGGGGCGGAGTACGACCGCGACCCCAGCGCCGAAATCCTCCAGGCCTTCGACCGGGCGATCGATTTCTATCGCGATTATTTCGAGGGCTCGCGCTCTCCGGCGTTCGTGCCGTGGCAGGTGCAGGCCTTCGCTCTCATGGCCAGGCATACCAAAAGGCAGGACTACATCGACTACGTGTTCGCCCTGGCGGATTACCTCGCCGCAAAGCAGTTGACCGTGGCCAACTGCCCTTGGCCGGAACTCCACGGCGGCATCGCCGCCCACAGCCAAGGGCGGGCGGGCGTAGCCACCGCCTCCTATCTCGAAGCCTTCGCCGATGCTCTGGACCTCGCTCGACAAGTCAAGGACGAGGCCCGGGCCAGGCGCTACGAAGATCTCGTCCGCCAGGCGGCGCGGTTCATCATGCAACTCCAGGTCCGCCCCGAAGAGGCTTACTACATGCGCAGCCCCACCGACGCCGTCGGCGGTATTCGCACCGCCCCGGCGCTGAATACCCTGCGCATCGACCATTGCCAGCATGCCCTCGTGGCTCTCATGAAGACCCATGATGCCTTGTTCCCTTCCGGAAACTGACCGCGCGTGACTCCGTCCACCCTCTCCGAACCCGGGCGGCTCCTGCGACATGACGCCGCCCCCGTGACGGTCGCCTTCGTGGGCGCGACCCTCGCCGGCGTCGCGCTTATTTCATCCTACGCCATCTTGAATTTCGCCGTAGACGCATTATCCGCCTTGCTGGTGCTCGGACCTGCGTTCTTGCTTGGGGTTTGCATCCTCCCCTTACTCGGACTGAAGGACTTGCCACCTCGCTGGCGTGTCCTCCTGGCCGCGGCCCTGGGAATCGGCACACTCTCCTTGCTTGTCCTTCTGCTTGGCCTCGCCGGGTTTCTGACGCCCACGCTCTGGCTTCCTCTCCTGTTCATGTTTTCCCTCGCCGGGGTTCTTCGGTTGCGCGTATGGTCCGTTCGTACCCAGGGCCGTCCACTGGTCAATGGCCACTGGCCACTTTGGCTCATCCTCGTCCCCTTTGCCGTGCTCGCCATTCTCGCCGCCTCTTACGCTCCGGGCTTTCTCTGGGCGGAAGAAGGCTTCGGCTACGACATCCTCGAATATCACCTGCAAATGCCCAAGGAATACTACGAGTCCGGGCGCATTGCCTACGCACCCCGCAATGTCTACGCCAACTTCCCTGCCAATGTGGAGATGCTGTACCTGCTCACCATGGTCGTGCATGGTGATGTCTACGACGTCGCCACGGTGGCCAATCTCATCCATCTTCTGCTCGGCGTACTCGCCGTCTACGCCGCCTGGATGCTCGGCGCGGAGTGGTCGCCGCTCGCCGGCCTGGCCGCCGCCCTGGGAATAGGAACTGTTGGCTGGCTCGGCTACCTCTCGGGACTGGCCTACGTGGAGAACGGGATCCTGTTTTTCGGCACCGCCTCCCTAGCCGCGGCGATTCGCGCGGCCTCTGTGGCAGGCGGGCCCCAGCGCATGCGCTGGCTGGTCGTCGGCGGGCTGCTCGCCGGGTTCGCCTGCGGCTGCAAGTACACCGCCGTGGCGATGATCGCCATCCCAATTGCTGTCGGAGTGCTCTTGCTCATCCAAAGGGCGCGGCAGCGCTTCTCGGCAGTCCTCGTGTACCTGCTCGGTTGCGCGGTCACCTTCTCCCCCTGGCTGATTAAGAATGCCGCCATGACCGGCAATCCGGTGTTTCCACTGGCCAACTCTGTGTTTCGCGCCTACCCGCGCGGCTGGGGAATCGAAGAGCAGGCGCGCTGGGATCATGGACATTCCATACCCGGCGCGGAGTACGCCGTGCCCGCGCGGCTTCGCGCCTTGTTGCGGCACACCCTCGCTGATCACGACCAGCGCATCGGTCCGGCCATCATCGGCCTGGCACTGGCCGGACTTGCAGGCCGCCGACTACAGCGAATCGATGCCTTCCTGCTCATCTTTCTGGCCATTCAGGTGTGCGTCTGGCTCGGCTGGACTCACCTCTACGCTCGGTTCGCCGTCCCCATTCTGATTCCCCTTGCGGTGCTGCTCGCCCGCGCCATCGGCAGCGTAAGCGCCCGGCGCGCTCGCTTCTTCATCGCGGCGATCGTCGTAGGCGCCGCGTGGAACCTGGCCTTCGAAGTCCGCATGTACCGGCGAGAGGCAGTTGGCGGCGCTATGGCGTCGGTTTTCTACGATGGTCACGCGCCGGGTTTCGAGTACCTTGCCGCAGTCAACCGGGAATTGCCCCAGCACGCGCGACTTCTCATGCTCGGAGATGCCCGCGCGTTCTACATCCAACGCCGAGTCGACTACACAGTGGTCTTCAATCGAAATCCCGTTGTGGAGGCGTTGCAACAGTCTCCTGACGCGGCATCCATCGTTGACTGGTTGCGCCGCGCAGGGTACTCGCATGTTCTGATTCACTGGGCGGAGATCGAGCGCCTCCGCCGTACGTACGGATTCTCCGAGCGCGTTACGCCGGAGCTGTTTGCGAACCTCGCTTCGGAAGGACTGTCTCTGGTTCGAGACTTCCCGCATCCAACTACGGGCAGGCGCTACGTCGAACTCTACGAGGTCCGGCCAGCGGGTGCGTCAGAGCCGGTGCCGGATGGCCCATAGATCGGGGAACACAGGCTTGAACAACGATTCTTTGAGGAATTCCACGCCCAGCGACCCGCCCGTCCCGTGCTTCGAGCCGATCGTCCGCTCCACCAGCTTGATGTGCCGATACCGCCACTCCTGCAGGCCCTCATCGAAGTCGGTCATCAGCTCCAGCAGAATCGCCACATCCGGGTTCCCCTTGTACAGGTTGAACAACCCTTCCTGAACGACCGCGTTCGGTGCCGTCGGCTCGGCGGGATCCTTGCTTCGCAGTTCCGCGGGGATCGTCACGCCGCGGGCTTCCAGGAAGTCATAGAAATGATCCACCACGCTGCGTTCCCTCAGCCGCCGCTCCAGCCTCTCGCGATGGGGCGCCGCGCCCGTCTGATATCGCAGCATAGCCGGGCGCTTGTAGCCCAGGACATACTCCAGCTCCCGGAACTGCGCCGACTGAAATCCCGACGCCGTGTCCAGCCGGTCGCGGAAACTGGAGAACGACATTGGCGTCATCGTCTCCAGAACGTCGATCTGTTCCACCAGCGTCTTCATCACCGTGCGGATTCGCTTGAAGGTGTGCATCGCCCCATACAGATCATTGCTGGAGAAATCCGCCTTGATCTTGTCCAGCTCGTGCAGCAGCAGCTTGAACCACAGCTCATAGGTCTGGTGAATGACGATGAAGAGCATCTCGTCGTGCGCCGGCGGCGTCGACCGCGGCTGCTGGAGTTCGAGCAGCTCATCCAAGTGAAGATACGACCAGTAGGTAAGAGCCATGGCTCACTGACCTCCGTATACCAGCAGCCCCGTGGCGAGCAGCAGGATGATGGCCGCCAGGCCGATCGCCACTGCCCGGGCCTGCACCCTCGCCCGCCGCACTGCCTCCGCGTAGGGCGTCCGGGTGAAGGTCACCAGAACATATAGCGGAACGAACCACCCCGGCAGCAGCTTCGCCAGCAGCTTCTCCGCCTTTTTCTTGGCGTGAAACCATCGTGATCCCGTGTAGTCGCGCATCTCCACGAAATTGTGCAGGGCCAAGTCGGCCAGGGCATCGGTGTTGGGCTTCCGCGCTGCCTCGTAGGCCGCAAAAACGCCTTCCCAATCGGGCGCCAGCCGCGTCATGCACTCGTCGAAAACCAGCACATCCTCGAACGTGGCGTTCATGCCCTGCCCGTAAAACGGCACCACCGCGTGGGCGGCGTCACCGAGAAGCGCAAC
The DNA here is from genome assembly GCA_005240095.1 of Phycisphaera mikurensis. Lineage (GTDB taxonomy): Bacteria > Planctomycetota > Phycisphaerae > UBA1845 > UBA1845 > SBAX01. Next base: position 11,993 of record SBAX01000482.1, on the reverse strand, counting down.
TCGGCCGCCCACGTGCCACGGCTGGCACCGCACCGTCACCATCGACCCCACCGGATGGGCAAAGTAGTCCTCCACCAGCGTGGGCATGAGCGGGACAGCGTCCGGAAATTCCTTGTGGAAAAACGCGAGCAGATCGGACTCGCCGCGAATTGCCGCGAAGCTGTTTTCCCCGTCGAACGGCCAGAACAGCGTGCAGGTGAACGACCCGTCGGCGTTGGGGAGGGCGATCATCATGAACGAGCGCCGCGGCCAGATGTGCAGGGCGTGCTTCTGCAGTTGAAACCCGCCGCCCGCCGCCGGCGGGATGTTCAGCTCCTTGTAACCGTGCTCGAGATAGTCCTGTCTGTAGTTGAAGCGCTCCTGCCGCTGCATCGCCCGCCGCACCGCCGAAAACGCCCCGTCGGCACTCAGCACCGCCGTGCCCGATGCGGAAAAGCTGCCCTGCGTCCGCGTGTCTACGAAATCCGCCGTTGCGGTTTCCAGATGCACGTCCACGCACTTGGTATTGAAGAACAGCCGGACATTGGGATACTCCGCCGCCGCCCGGATCAGCGTCGTGTTCAGCCCGCCCCGTGACACGGAGTTGATCGCCTGCGACTCCTCTACGCCGTACGGTTGGAACACCGTCGATCCGTCCGTGGCGTGGATCATCCGCCCGCCCATAGGCACGGCCTGGCGGAGCACTTCCTCGGCCAGCCCCACAGGCTCTAAGGCGCACAATCCTCGATACGACAGGGCGAGATTGATCGACCGTCCGCCCACCGGACCCGCCATGCGCGGATCGTCACGCATCTCATACACCTCGACGGCGTACCCCGCCTTCCCCAGATACACCGCCAGCAGGGCGCCCCCCAAGCCGCCCCCCACAATCACGAACTTGGCCGGCTGTTGCATGGGAGGTCCGGTCATGCTCCGCGCAGCACTTCGCCCAGCGCCTTCGCCATCCGCCAGACGTCATGAAAGGTGTTGTACAACGGCACCGGGGCAACCCGGATGATATTCGGCTCGCGGAAGTCGCACACGACGCCGCGGTCCCGCAGCTCGCGCAGAACCGTCTTCGCCTCCTGGCCAAACATGAGCGAGAGCTGACACCCGCGCTGCGCCGGATCAGCCGGCGTAATGATCTCGAACGTCGACGATCCGAGCCCTTTGAGCAGAAACTCCAGATAGGCCGTCAGGCGCGCCGACTTGCTCCGCAGCGCCTCCATCCCCACCTCGTCGAAGATATCATACGACGCCTTCACCGGGGCCATGGCCAAGATCGGCGGGTTGCTCACCTGCCATCCGTCCGCGCCTCGCCGAGGAACAAACTCCGACTCCAGGTGCATCCGGAAACGCGTGCTCGGGTCGTTGCCCCACCATCCCGCAAATCGCGGAAGATCGACCCGCTCTCCATGCCGCTCATGTACGAAGCAGCCGCCCGCCGCCCCCGGTCCGCTGTTGAGGTACTTGTAGTTGCACCAGACCGCGAAATCGACGTCCCAGTCGTGCAGTTGCAACGGAATGTTCCCCGCCGCGTGCGCCAGATCGAACCCAACCACGCAGCCCCGCTTCTTGGCCGCCCGCGCGATGCGCCCCATGTCCAGTAGCTGACCGGTCACGAAATTCACCCCGGAGAGCACCACCACGGAGGCAGCCTCCCCCTCGCGGACCAGAAGCTCCTCGATGTCCTCGATCACCAGCGTGTGCTGCCCGCCCTGTGGACGTGCCACCACCAGCGCCTCGTCGGGATCATGCCCGTGATAGCGCAACTGCGTCTTGATCGCGTACGTGTCGGAGGGAAATGCGGGCTCCTCCATCATGATCTTGTATCGAGTCTTCGTCGGCCGGTAGAAGCTGACCAGCATGAGGTGCAGGTTCACCGTCAGGCTGTTCATGATCACCACTTCGCCGGGCCTGGCTCCCACCAGCCGTGCCCCGCTCTCACGGAACATCTCGTGGTACGGATACCACGGCATCGCCCCCTCGAAGTGCCCCTCGACCCCGAGCTTGGCCCAGTCCGTCAGGACCCGCTCGGCGTACTCCCGCGCCGCCCGCGGCTGGAGTCCCAGCGAATTGCCCGCGAAGTACGCCACCGGCCGCCCATCGCGCCCCGCCGGAATCAGGAAACGATCGCGATAACCCCTCAGTGGGTCTTGCGCATCAAGACCGAGCGCGAAATCCTCCCCGGTTTCGAAAAGTGGCACTGACTCAGCCCCCGTCCCGTGTTCGCTCACACCCCCAGCATACCCCGCCGACCAGCCCTCCGGTACCCTGGACTGGCCGACCACCGCCGATCCTCGGAATCAAGGCACTTTTCTAGCCTCGGCAAAAAAATGGTAGGTTTTTGTAAGGGAACCTTTCCAGCCCGCTGGACTGTGTTATAGTCCCCGCCCGTGCCGGTATCTGGAGATCTGCGAGACAATCCTGGTTTAACTCGAAAGGAGTAACAGATGAAAACGCGTCATTGGTTGTTTGTGGGAGTGTTCTGCGCCGTGTCGGCCGCCTGGACCGCAACCGCTACCGCTCAGGAGAAGAAGCCTGCGGAGAAGCCCGCCGCCGCCCAGCCAGCTCCGGCTGCTCAACCACCCAAGCCCGCCGACAAGCCGGCAACGCCCCCGGCCGCCAAGCCCGGCGACAAGCCGACTGCCCATCCGACTCCCGGCGCGCCCCCCGGCAGCGCGGACATGGAAGCCATGATGAAGGCCATGCAAGCTGAATCCGCGCCGGGAAAAGAGCACGAAGCCCTCAAGCCCCTGGTCGGTTCCTTCACCTGTGCCAACAAGTTCTACCCCGGCCCGGGCGCCCCACCCAACGAGTCCACCGGCGAGGTCACCCGCAAGTGGATCATGGGCAACCGCTACCTTCAGGAAGACGTCAAGGGCAATTGGATGAACATGCCCTTTGAGGGCCTCGGCTTCATCGGCTACGACAAGCTGCAGAAGGTGTATCACTTCTACTGGATCGACAACATGGTACCGGGTGGATGACGATGTCGGGGCCCGCCGACGCCGCGGGCAAAGTCTTCACCTTCACCGGCGAAAACTTCGACCCCATGGCGAAGATGAAGAAGAAGGGCAAGTCCACGATGGACTTGACCGACCCCAACAAGCACCTGTTTAAGATGTACGACACCGGCCCGGACGGCAAAGAGTTCATGAACTTCGAGATGACCTGCACGCGCAAGTAGTTCGCGTGAAAGATACGAATCAGCTTTTGAGAGGAGAGTCTGATGAGAGCACGAAATCTGCTGTTTGCATTCAGTTTCCTGGCCGCCACGGCCCTCACCGCCTACGCTCAGGCCAAGGATGAAAAGAAGCCTTCCGACAAGCCTTCCGCCCAGCCGCCCGCCGCAAAGCCTGCGGAAAAGGCCCCCGCCGCCAAGGCCGGCGACAAGCCCACGGGTCAACCCAGCGCCGACGAGGCCAAGATGATGGAGGCCATGAAGAAGGCCGCCACTCCCGGCGAGTACCATGCCAAGCTCAATCCGCTGGTGGGCAAGTGGACCTTCGTGACCAAGTTCCGCATGGCACCCGATCAGCCCTGGGAAGAGTCGCCCGGCAAGGCTGAATACAAGTGGACACTTGGCAAACGCATCCTCGTCCAGGAAGTCAAGGCCAATCCGAACCCGGAGAAGGATGCCATGATGGGCGGTCCCTTCGAAGGCTTCGGCATGACCGGCTATGACAACACCACCCAGAAGTACTGGAACACATGGGCGGACAACATGGGGACCGGCATCATGACCAGCACCGGCACCGTGGACGCCAGCGGCAAGACCTTCACCTACGCCAGCGAGGAAGGATACATCTGCCCCATGACCGGCGAGAAGAAGACGCCCAAGTCCGTCCTGAAGATCGTCGGCGACGACAAGGTTGTCTTCGAAATGTATGACAAGGGGCCCGACGGCAAGGAGTTCATGGGCCTGGAGGTCACCTACACGCGGCAGAAGTAGCGCGCACTAACCGAGGCATTGCACGTGAGCGGGCTATCGCGCCCGCTCGCGGCTTTTCTCGGCCAGCCTTTCGGGCTGGATCGCGTATCTAGAAGGATCGATGAGGTGTACAAGCGGCTTGGCCACGCGGAGCGCTGTCATGCGACTTCCGTGGGTCCCGATTCATGGAAAGGAAAAACAATGAGGTCGCGTTGGTTGTCTGCCCTGACCCTGGCCTTCGCATGGAGCGCGAGCGCCTTTGCTCAAACCAAGGAGGAGAAGAAACCCGCCGAGAAGCCGGCAGCGCAGCCTGCCAAGCCCGATCATCCCACGGGCAAGTCGGATCACCCCAAGGCGCCCACCGCGGCCGCCAAGCCCGCGGCCCAGCCCGCCGATCAGGACCCCCACGCGGCCATCATGGAGGCCTATGTGAAGGCCGCCCAGCCCGGCCCCGAGCACGCCAAGCTCAAGTCCCTCGAGGGAAGCTGGACCACGGTGACAAAGTCCTGGCACGACGCCGCCAGCGCGCCCGAGGAAAGCAAGGGCACTCGCGAGGCCAAGTGGATCATGGATGGACGCTTCCTTGAGGAGCACTACACCGGCGAGTTCCAGGGCATGAAGTTCCAGGGTATGGGCATCGCCGGCTACGACAACGTCCAGAAGAAGTACGTCACCGCCTGGCTCGACAACTTCGGCACCGGCATCATGGTCTTCACCGGCGCCGCCGACGGATCCGGAAAAACCTTTACCTACACCGGTGAATACGCCGACCCCATCACCGGCAAGATGACCAAGATGCGCACCGTCAACCGCGTCATCGACGACAAGACGTTCGTCTTCGAAATGTACGGCCCCGACGAAACCGGCAAGGAATTCAAGATGATGGAAATCGTCCACACCAAAAAGTAGCAACCCCTCTTTCTCTCAGGGAGAGGGTCGGGGTGAGGAGTAATAGTCGACGGCCCGCGCGAGCGCTTGGCTCACGCGGGCCGCTTGATGTTCGGAGCCCACAGCCACCTAGGCAGCCGAGTACACGCTCACGTGTCCACGCTTCGTCCCGCGTCCCGGTCGCACAACAATCTCCACGCGGCTTCCCAGCGCCGCCAGAAATCGAAACAGCCGGTCAGTCGAGAACCCCGAGAGCCGCCCGCGCACCAGGGCTGATACTTTGCCCTGGTCAACCCCCAGAACCTTCGCTGCCTCCGCCTGGGTCAGCCCGCGCGAGCGAACGATCCGCTCGATCTGCCGGGCAAGCTCGGCCTTCGCCAACGCCACCTCCGGTTCCACCACACCGATGTCCGCAAAGACATTTCCGCTGCTCGCATCAACCGAAGCTCGCCGACCCTTGATTCTTTTCCTCGGTTTCATCGCTTCTGCTCCGCGTGATGCCGCCGCGCCTATTGGAGACGCCGTCTGACCAATTCGATCAAGTGCTTTGGGGTACTGATTCCCGTCCTGGACTTCTTCTGGAACGCGTGCAACACGTATACAGCCTCGGCGAAACGCACGGTGTACACGGCACGGTACGTACCACCGTCATGGTCGTCCACAATCTCCAGCACCGCCGCGCTGCCGAATCCCCTGAGCGGTTTTGCGTCACGGTGTTTCTGGCCCTTCTGGGCGAGATACAGCGCATAGCCGATCGTCTCCTTTATCGGCTCCGGAAACCGTCGAACCTCCTTGAGGCTCGTCCCCAGCCAGAACAACGGCTTGAGTCGATCGGCCATAGGATTATGCCATTATTAGCATAATTGTCAAGACCATACCCTTCATGCTTGCTTCCGGTCAGGTTATCGCCTCCCGGCTGCCATTCCCTATTCCCCCAGCAGCGATTTCACGGGCGATGCCGGGTCGAGCTTGAGGGCCTGCTCGGCGAAGCGCCGCGACTGGGACTTGTCGCCGGCCCGTTCCGCGGCCAAGGCCGCCGATTCGAAATGCTTGACCTTGTCGGGCTGGAGCTTGGTAAGCATGCCGTATTCGCGAAGGGCGCAGGCATGGTCGTTCATCTGCGTACACAGATCGCCCAGGAATTCATGGATCTTCACGTCGAAGGGGTCGATGGCGAGGGCATGCCGCAGCCAGTACTGGGCCTCGGGCAGCTTCCCCCGGGACCACAGGATCGTGCCCACCTTCTGCGGGATGGTGGCGTCGTTCTGCTCCGCGCGGGCTAGCTCCATCAGCTGCGGGAGCGCCCGCTCTTCGTCGCCGCGATCGAGGTAGATTCCCGCCAGCCCTCGCCAGCTCATCGGATCGATGGGGCAGATTTGCTGCAGCCGCGTCAGAAGCTGCTCGGCCCGGTCCCACTCTTTCCGACCCAAGGCGATCTCGGCCAGGTACTCGATGCATGAGCGGGCGTTGGGATCAAGCTTGATGCAGCGCTCCAGCAGCGGCTGGGCTGCGTCGTCGTACTCGCGACGTTCCTGCTTGCTGGAAGCGTCGCGGGCCGCGCTGAGAAGCAGCGTCGTTAGCACCTTGATGGCGTGGAGTTCGTCTTCGTCGAGTTCCAGCGCTTTGGCCGCGGCGGCCCGGGCGCGCTCCTCGTTTTCTTCATCCAGCTCGGCCCTGGCCAGCTTGCCGAAGTCCGCCGCCGTGGCGTCCTCGCGCTCCGCCAGAGCCCGCAACTCGGCAAGATCGGCGGGTGGACTGACATCAAATGGGCAGGACCACTGCGCCACCTGCGGTTTGGCCCATTTGCGGAATTCCGCGTCGAACTCCTCCGGCGTCCACTTGAACTTCTCGGCCAGGATTTCCGGCTGCGTCTTGCCCGCACGCAGGTCCTTGATCATTGAGGCGATGGAGTCATAGCCGAATCGTTCGATGATGAACTCCACCATCCACTCGCTTTGGGCATAGGCCATCTGCCGGTCGCTGGGCCTGCGCGGACGCATGAATCCCCAGTCGATCGACTCCAACGTGAACAGCCGATCCTGCCGGCAGGCATCGGCCAGCAGCTCGTACCACACGAAGGGGCGCGGGGCGTCCTCCTCATACACCGCCAGCCCTTCCGTGAACCAATGCGGTATGCGGTTCTCCGTGGCCGCCAGCGTCACCGTGTGCGTAAACTCGTGTTTGAGCACGTGAGCGAGGTTGTAATTACCCATCAGGTCTGTGGATTGCCGTGGTGAAGACATCGCGATGACCCGTCCCGTGGAGGCGCCCACCGTGTGAATCCATGGCTTGCCTGTGATCCGCACGGCAAACGCCCGCGAGGTCGGGAAGAACTCGATGATGGTTTTCTCGGACAGCGGCGTTTCGAAATCCGAGGTGACCGTTTCGTAGATCGGCTCCAGATAGGCTGCCACGTACTCGCCCAAGCCCGGGTCTTTGTCGGGATCGAACTTGATGATGAAGTGCGCCGTCTCGAAGCGGGCAAACTTGGTTAAACGATCCAGCAGATCAAGCGTGAACTTGGTGCGTTCGTTGTACGGGTCGAGCGCCCAAGCGGCGTCCAGGGCATCGCGGGCTTTGTCCTCCGGCCCCCACTGCATGTACATCATGCCCAGTTCCGTCCGGGCGTTGGCGTCCGTGGGGTCGAGCTCAATGGCCTTGAGATACGCCCGCTCCGAGGCCTCATACTGGCGGATGCCGCCGAGGGCATCGCCCATGATGCGATGGAAAAGCGCGCAGCGGGAATTGAGCGCCGCGACTTTCTTTTCCATCTCGGCGACGGTGGCCTGATCGTAGCGGCAGGCCGAGGCGGCCGCGGCGAGGGACATGGCCACAAGATCGTTGGGATTGATGGCCAGCGCCTTGCCCGCCATTTCCACCGCCTGACGGTGGCGGCGCTCGAAAATCAGCTTCTTGGCCAGCACGTGATAGGCGGGAGCGAAGTTGGGGTTGATTTCCAGGGCCCGCTCGGCCTGCTTCTCGACCTCCTCGAAGGCCCAGTTTTCCACCGCCACCTCGGCCAGACCCACGTAGCTTTCAGCCAGATTGGGATTGATCCGCAGGGCTCCCTTGAACTCCGAAACGCTGCCGTCCTGCTCGTCGTCGTTGAACTTCTCGTGCAGCAGCCGCCCGGCCGCGATCCGCGCCGGCCAGTAACTGCGATCCAGCCGCGAGTAGGCCGGCTGGAGCATCTCATGCAGCACGTGCTGCGTCCGCCGAGCCACATCCGTGCCCGTCAGCACGCTGTAGCGATAAAAGCCGATGGCCGCGTCGGTAAGCCATGTGGGGTCCTTTGGCAGCTCGCGATTCTCCAGGAGCTGCCGGTCGAACCACTGGTATGTCTCGATGGCCTGCTCGCGCCGTCCGAGGTACTCGTGCAGCTCACCCAGTATCCGCCGCGCCCCCGCATGTCGTGGATCGAGCTTGATGGCTTCCTCAAGCTGCCTCTGGGTGTCCTCGTATCGCCCGACCCGCACGTAAAGCTCCGCCAGCAGGCAGCGCGCCGGCGCCGTCATCTGAGTTATGAGCGTGAGCTTCTCAATGGCCTCTTCATACTTTCCTGTCCTCATCAGGCACTCGGCGATTCCGAGGTTCGCCTGCAACGCCCGCTCCGCGGCCGCGCCGACATCCGAAGCCTCCGCCTCCACCAACAGTTTCTCAAACGCCTCCTTCGCCTCCGCATACGACCCTCCCATCAAAAGCTCCCGCGCTTCCGCAAGGGAGACGGTCTTGGGCGCAACCTCGTTTGGCAAGGCTGTTCCGTCTTGGGCCATAGCCGGCACGCGCCCAACTGCAATCAAACCCGAGACGCACAACGCGACGGAGGGGACCGTTCTGAGATGAATTGTGACCATTGACAGCCGTGGACGCGCAACGGCACGAAAGAAGAGCATGCAATCATAGACTACGAGGGTGCTCACGCGGACCTGGGCTGCTGGAGTTGTTTCTCCTCCCACACCTTCTTGCGGAGTTCTTCGTAGAATTCATCGAGTTGGTCGTCGCTCATGCCGCTTGCTTCCACATGTCCGCGAAATGGCGCCAGAAGCTCATCCACGCTGGGCGTAGTCAGTGCGTCGTGAAGGACACGGGCGGCGTAGGAAGTGATATCCTCCCCGGCGGCCTGGGCCCGCTCGCGAAGCTTCGCTTCGGCCTCGGGCGACAACGGAATGCTGATGCTCATGGATTCCTACCTCCTGCCGGTGCGAACTCCGTTCGTCCGGAACTTCCTGTTTATTATAGCAAGCGCATGCCGCCGTCGCACGCGATGGCTCAAGATGAGTTATTCTTCGGCCACGGCGTCGCGGGAGAGGGCGAAGAGGTCGCGGAGGGCGTCGGTGGAGAGCTCGGTGAGCCATTCCTCGCCGGCGCCGATGATGCGGTCGGCGAGGTTGCGCTTCTGCTCCAGCAGGGCGTCGATGCGTTCCTCGAGGGTGCCGATGCAGACGAACTTGTGGACCTGCACGCCGCGGGTCTGGCCGATGCGGTGAGCGCGGTCGGTGGCCTGGTCCTCGACGGCCGGGTTCCACCACCGGTCGAAGTGAAACGCGTGGTTGGCGGCGGTGAGGTTGAGGCCGAATCCCCCGGCCTTGAGCGACAGCAGGAAAATCGGTGGGCCGTCCGGCCCGCTCTGGAATTGGTCGACCATGGCGTCGCGCTGGGTACGCGGCGTGCCGCCGTGCAGGAACAGGATGGCGCGCCCGAGGCTGCTCTCAAGGAACTTCTTAAGCAGCTCGCCCATCTCGCGGTATTGCGTGAAGATCAGGGCCTTATCGCCCTCGGAGAGGGCCTCATCGAGCATCTCGGTGAGCCGCTCGCACTTGCCGCTGCGCCGCGGCAGCTCGGTACCGTCCGACAGGAACAGCACCGGGTGGTTGCAGATCTGCTTGAGCTTGGTGAGAGTGGCGAGGATGAGGCCACGACGCTGAATGCCGCCGGCGCGATCGATCTGCCCGAGCATGTCGCCGACCGTAGCCTCATAGAGCGCCGCCTGCTCCTTAGTGAGGTTGCAGAAGACTTTCATCTCCATCTTGGCGGGCAGGTCCACCTGCACCAGTGGGTCGCTCTTGAGCCGCCGCAGGACGAAGGGGCGGATGAGACTTCGCAGTCGCGCGGAACGGTCCTCATCGTGGAACCGCTCGATGGGCACGGCGAAGCGGCGGCGAAAATCGTGGGCGCTGCCCAGGTAGCCGACGTTGAGGAACTCCATGATGGACCACAGCTCGGCGAGCCGGTTTTCCACGGGCGTGCCGGTGAGAGCCACGCGATGCACGGCGCGTAAGGCCCGCACGGCCGCGGACTGCTTGGCCGCCGGGTTCTTGATGTTCTGGACTTCGTCGAGGGCCACCCGATACCACTGCACAGCGCTGAGGTGTTCGAAGTCGCGATGCGTAAGGGCGTAGGTAGAGATGACCACGTCATGGCGGGCGACCTCGTCGATGAACTCCTGCCCCGTTCGCCGCTCCAGGCCGTGATGCACCATGACCTTCAGCGAGGGCCCGAAGCGCTCGATCTCCCGCTGCCAGTTGCCCACCAGCGACATGGGCACCACCAGCAACGTCGGACCCGGCGCCGGGGCAGCCTCGCGCTCTTCCAGTAGCAGGGCGATTAGCTGAATGGTCTTGCCCAGGCCCATGTCGTCGGCAAGGCATCCGCCCAGGCCGAGCCTGGAGAGAAAGTTGAGCCACTCGAGGCCCTTAAGCTGATAGGGGCGGAGCTCGCCGTGGAAGTTGGCGGGCGGGGCGAGGCGCTGCATGCGCTGATGTTCGGTGGCGTTGAGCAGCGTATCGATCCAGCCGTGGCTGCGCAGGCCGATGACGGGCAAGCCCGTGGGCAGGTCGTCGGCCACGTAGCACTGCCGCAGAGCTTCCATCAGGGTCATCTCGCCGCGCCCGTGTTTTTCCATGAAGCGCAAGGCGGCCTGCACGTCGGCGGGCTTGGCCTCGGTCCACTTGCCGCGCATGCGCACTAAGGGCTCCTTGGCGGCGGCCAGCTGGCTGATTTCTTGCAGTGACAGCTCCTCGTCGCCGAGGGCGACCTTCCAGTCGTATTCCACGAGGGCGTCGAGGCGCATCGAGGCGGTGCGGCCGTCGGCGCTGCGAGGACGCACGTCCAGGCGCATGCGCAGGCGCGGGCGCTCCTCCTGCCACCACGGCGGCAGGAACACGCCGAAGCCCTCCATCTGCAGCACGGGCGCGGCGTCGCGAAGGAAAGTGTACGCCTCCGCGGCGGTGAGGGGGCAGCTCCACGGTCCGTTGGGCTCGCCGCAGGGGGCGAGCGGCTGAAAATGTCGGGCCGCCTGGGCGATGTCGGCGCGGACCCGCTGGGCGGCGTGATCGAAGGGACGAGGCAGCACGTGCGGATAGGCTGCCTGGGCGTCGGTGAGGGCCTGCGCATCGACGATCACCGCGGGGTCGTGCAGGGCCTGAGCGTGGATGGTGAGCAGCCATGCGCCGTCGCCTTTGGCCGGGGCGTGCAGACGCAGGCAGGTGCGAAAGCCGCGCTGCGGGGCGGTGGGGCTGAGGCGGCTGAGCCAGTTGCCGACGATGGCGTAGATGGCGGCGCGCTCTGCGGGCGAGCCGTGGATGGCGGCGTCGGCCTCGACCAGGGAGCGCAGCCAGCGCATAGAGAGCGTGGGCGTGGAGTCCGGGCGCTCGTGCAGGGCTTGGGCCAGTTCGTCGGCCTCCAGGCAGCGGCGCACCAGGCCGTCTACGGATTTCCAGAGGAAGGTTTCGATGAAGGCGGAGGCCTGAGGCGCAGCGTCGAGTGCCATCGCGCGGCACACGGGGGGCATGGCCGCCACCAGCGCGGCCAGGCGCGAGGTCGTAGCCTCATCCTCGATGATCACCCGCCAGTAGCCGCGGTATTCGTCGCCGCCTGCATGATGCACGGCCGGGACGAACTGCTGCCGGGCGAGCAGCTCCAGCACCAGCTCGGCGACCTTGGACCAGTAGCGAAACGAATCGCCGATGGAAATCTCTTGATCCCTCGCCGCCCGCGGCGCCCCGGCCAAGAGATCGATGGCATCGGCGGGGGCGAAAGCAAGGGTGGGTATGACGCAGGCTCGCAGCGCCTCCCCCCTTGCCAAGGGGGGATCGAGGGGGGTCTTGGCAGTGGCCGGTGGCCAGTGGCCAGTGGCCAGCCGCAGGGTGAGCTCGGCATCCTCGTCGGCGATCATTGGGAGACCCTGCTGGCC
>SBAX01000002.1 GCA_005240095.1 Phycisphaera mikurensis | reverse complement strand
GCCGTACGCTCGCTGCTCCGAGGAAATGAGTAACCTTCTCCGTTCCCACAGCGGGAAGTCTCTCACTCGCCGATTCCCAACAACCCCGAGCTATACAGAAAGTTCTTGTGAACGAGCTGTTCCTGCCCGTTTCTGTTGACCGAATAGACTGGGTATCAGTCACATCGCAGCTCAGAAAGGACGCGTGGGACTACATTCTGGAACACAAGGACGACAACTGGGAGACGATTCACCGCGAGTCGGTGGATCGCGTAGCGCACAGCCTTTCCCTTCCGATGAATGACGGGCACCTGTTGCTTAACGCGATCAACCATGTCGATGTAGCCACTCTTCCGATTGTCTTCAACAATAGTTGTGTTTCCTTCTTTGACGCCGCAGTGGCCTTTACCGCTGCAGGAGCCCGCGCGTACATCGGAACTCTCACCCCCGTAGCCGATAGTGACGCAAAGGCCGTCGCGTTGGCGGTGTTCCAGCATCCCCAAGCGACGACCTCGCTTGCCCTGGCAATTGATGATGTTCAGAGGCGACGCTGGAGCAATCCACTCGATCGGATCTACGTCCACGTGGGATGCCATTTTGATAACCTCGCTGTTGCCCTTGGCGATGCCCGAAGCATGCAGCGCAAGCGGGTAGCTGAGTCAAGACACCGCTGGGAGCATTCCGCATCGCGCACCAAAGGGTTTCAGCGGGAGCATGCGCTCGAAAGCGCGGGTTTTCTGGGAAGAATCGTCGAATCGAGCGGATGAACGGCGAGAGTCAGGCCAATCTCTTCACTTCATGGATTGGCGAAGACTCTTCATGGGCGCACCCGCCATAATGGTCCCGCCTGCACGTGTCGTTTACGATGATCCGAAGCTGTATGGCTCGGTCGTTCGAGCCCAACCGCGCGTTAACCCAGCGGTACGAGGCGCACAGAGACTCCGAGACTTTGGGCCGAACCGGGTGGCTGCTTGGCCACGGGGCGAGGTTTAGGTCGGTCGCGCGACAGCTTGATCGAGAGACAAGCGAAAACGGCGGAGGCCGTAAGCCCTTGCGGGGCTTGGCGTTAGAACGCAAACGCCGAGGCGTCTCGGCCTCGGCGCTCTTCGTTAACCCCTGGGTCGGCGGATTTCGCAACGACCCGCCAACTAGCGGGGGTAGGATTCGAACCTACGACCTCCGGGTTATGAGCCCGACGAGCTGCCAACTGCTCTACCCCGCAATCACGTGCCGCACCGTAGGCTACGCTGCAAAAGCTGTCAAGTTCGCGCTACCGGGCCATCCGCCAAGAGGAGTCCAGCAGCACACGGGTCTCAGCTTGCATTCATACTGCGCAAAAGCGGACATCCAGGGGGTTTCCCTGTGCCCCCCGCCGAACGCCGTGGTCGGGATTGCAGGCCGCATGCTCCAGAACATGAAGAACCGCCTCCACGGCATCGGCGTGCCCAATAGCTCCGGCCACTTCCGCCGCGCTCTGTTCATGCCGCCGATTTGCCCGTAGATGAGCAAGAACGCGCCGTTGCAGCTCCAGCATGCCCGCCGCGGCGCGCTTCCCGGCCTCCACCCCGGGCTGGTGATACGCGTTCACGTCCACCAGCTCGGCATACAGTCCCACCGCCCGCTCGAACAGGGCAATCAGCACGCCAATCGAGCGCTCGCTCAGCTCATCCAGCGTAATCGTGACCGACTCGCGACCCTCGACCGCAAGCGCATCCCGCGTGCCGTACAGAAACCCATGCAAGTAGTCGCCGGTCGTCACGTCCTCTTCGACATGCAGCGACTTCTCCGCCCGATCACGAAGTACATCGATGAAGGTCACAAAAGAATCGTTCGGCCCCTCGCGCAACTGCTGCACCAATGAATGCTGATCGGTGCTGCCTTTGTTCCCATACACCGTGATGCCCGCGTGAACCTGTGCGCCTTTGCGGTTGGTCCTCTTCCCCAGGGACTCCATAACCAGTTGCTGCAGGTATCGCGAGAAAAGCAGCAGTCGATCGCGATACGGTAGAACCACCATGTTGCGCCGCCCACGCTCCCCGACGGCGTAATGCCACATCACCGCGAGCATGGCCGCCGGGTTCATGGCCAAGCTCCCCTCCCGCGTGGCTACGTCGCAGTCTCTGGCCCCTCCCAGCATGGCGTCAATATCAACTCCCTGCAGCGCTGCCGGCAGTAATCCCACGGCCGACAGCACCGACGTCCGGCCTCCGACCCAGTCCCACATCGGAAAGGCCGCCAGCCATTTCTCCGCCACGGCGCGCTGGTGCAGAGCACTCCCTTCAGCCGTCACCGCCACCGCATGGCGCGGAAAGTGCAGGCCCGCCCGGCGATAAGCGGCCGCTACCTCCAGCATGCCGTTACGCGTCTCCGGGGTATCTCCCGACTTCGATACGACGATGGTCAGCGTCTGATCCAGCGATTCCTCCAGCTCGTCGATGACTCGGTCGATGCCGTCGGGGTCGGTGTTGTCGATGAATCGGACCATCATGGGATCGTCGCGCCGGCTCAGTGCATCGCAAACGAACTGCCCGCCGAGCGCCGACCCGCCGATGCCGACCACCAGGACGACATAGAAAGCATCGCCGCGCTCAGGGACGATTTTCTGGCCGTGGACGTCTGCGGCGAACTTCTTGACCGCCTCAACCGCTCCGCCGATGTGGCGGCGGATCGCCTCCGTGGGCGCCAGCTGCGGCGCCCGCAGCCAGTAGTGCCCGACCATGCGG
>SBAX01000326.1 GCA_005240095.1 Phycisphaera mikurensis | reverse complement strand
CCCCATAATTGCGCTGGTGACATTCGCGCACCGCGTCCGCCGCCCTGGTCTGCGTTGCGACTTGGCCCAGGCGTTTGACAAGCCGGGCCTTGCGCAGTTCAATGTGCAGGCACACGCGGGGCGTGGCGCAGCCCGGTTAGCGCGCTTGACTGGGGGTCAAGAGGTCGCAGGTTCGAATCCTGTCGCCCCGAGTGACGTAACGAGCTGAAATTGCAGCGTTTCCTGCGACTACCCGTCGTGCGAGGACGCGGCCGTAACCAAGACGAAGGCGTATACAAATACACGCTCTTGGAGGCCGTGGCCGATGTCGAAACCAAAGCAGCAGCCGTCCGAATCTGCGAAGCCGTTCAAGCTGACGGCCGGTGAGTTTTCTGGCGACCGACGCTTGGAGCAGCACGACCGGTGTCGCGCCGCCCTGGACCAACTCTGATCCGCAGGCCCCCTCGGTACCGCGATCTGATCCCCCACCTGCTTTCTGGTTCCATAGCGCATGCTTTGTAGATAGAATGTGTAGGGAGGGGGAGCCATGGGATCGGGCACGACTCATTCGGTAATTGCCTTGCGGATGCTTGCCTCCGTCGGCCCCCGGCCGCAGCTTCAGCGCGGCATCGTAGTTGTCTGCGCGGCGATCATGGCCGTACCAGCGACGAGCGAGAGACTGTCCGGCGGCACATGCGGCACGGAAAACCAGTTTTGCAACAGCAACGAGAGTTGCGACGACGGAGATCCGTGCAACGGTACTGAAACCTGTTCGCCGCCGGACATCATTCGTTTCTGCCGCTGCGATCCAAGCCCGCCGTCCTGCGACGACGGGAACTCCTGCACGGAGGACCAGTGCAGGTCCCTTCATGGACGTATTGACTGCGTCCACAGTCCGGTCAACTGCGACGACGGGTTGTTCTGCAACGGCCAGGAGTGCTGTTTTGGCGGAGAGTGTGCGATTTGCACGCCGCTACCCTGCACCGGCTACAGGTTCTGCGACGAAGCGAATGACCGCTGCGCCGACTGCCTGGTCGACGCCGATTGCGACCTCGACAACTTCGCGTGTTACATGCCCTACTGCGATTTCGCGACCGCCTCCTGCAGAGTCGAGCCGTGCGGCTACGAGCTGTTTTGCGGCGGGCGCGTGCTCTGTGATGCCGTAACGGGCTGTCGTGGGGGAGTGCCGCCGTGTGCGGCAAGCGAGCTGTGCGACGAAGCGCAGAACCGATGTTCGGATTGCACGTCCGCGGCCGATTGCGCCGACGATGATCCGTGCTCCATCGAAGTGTGCGATCCCAATTGGTTCACCTGCCGCACCGCCCCGTGTACGCTGGCCTTTCGCACGCCGGTCGATGGCGCGGTCTTTCCGATTGGGGCCACGGTGAACGTGGGCGGCGTGGGTCCGCGCGGGCTCGACTTGATGCTGGCGCTGAATGAATCATTCGCCGTTGATGCCGCGGAGTTCGGACAATTGAAGGACTTTTGCGTTTCGCTGGTCCAGGGATTGCTCCCCTTTGCCAGCATCGGCATCGAAGCCAGAGTCGGGCTGACCGCATTTGGCGGGGGTAGCCGGCGCGTCCTCGATCTCAGCTTCAGCCGCCAGACGGTCCTCGACACGATTGAGGGTCTCGTACAGCTGGATCAATACGGTAACAACTACGACAACTGCATCGGCTGCGGCATCGACGATGCCTCCGCGAGCCTGATGACCAACGGACGGACAGGCGCCACCCAGGCCATGATCGTGATCACGCACGAAACCAACGAGCTGCCGCTGCCAGGCCCAGCCTCGCACATCGCCGGGGCGCTGGAGGCGGCCGCGTTTCACGGCCAGGTCAGTTTCGCAGTGGGTGTCGGCGTCTGGGTAGGCGTTACTCCGGAACTCGACCAGATCGGTACGGACCTTCCGGGCGTGCAAACGCACTTTCGGGTCGACAACTTCGCCGCTCTGGAAACGATTCTGGACGACTTGTTCGACATTCTTGGAAGCATCAACATCTACACTGTGGACATCACCCTGCCGGATGGGGGACAACCCGCGACGGCGGTCGACGTGAATGGCGTCTTCACGCTCGCTCCGTGGAGCATGCGGCCTGGCGAGAATACGTTCACCGCTGAGATCAACACCCTTTACGGGCAGAAGACGGCGTCACTGACCCTGCTGGGGGTCCATCCCTGCGCGTCGAGCTGCGGGGACCTCAATGGGGACGGCGCAGTCGATCTGCGCGACGTCGCGGCGTTCATCCTCTGCTTTGCCGGCCGTGCGTGGGACTCAGCGGTTTGCGGGTGTGGCGACCTGAACGGGGATACTCTGATCGACCTATCCGACCATGCCGCCTTGGTGGCAGCGTTGCAGTCGCCCGGCACGAACACTCCTCCTGACTGTCCGTAGCTCGCGGTCTTGCGTCGCCCTTGGCCTGGTCCTTGGGGGTCAAGAGATGAGCACGGGCCTGATGTCCGCTTACCTGCGGTCTGCGGCCCACCTTGATCAGCTCCCCAGCCGGGAACTGCCGGTAACGGGCGACTCGCGGGAATGTCGCTTTCCCTCAACCCGCGCGCAAGCTCTGCCCTGCAACAGCGAGCGATTCAGCGTACAATCCGTCGCCGAGGAGAGGCAGCGGATGAAGTACGCGATCGTGTTGCCGGATGGGGCGGCGGATGAGCCGGTGGAGCGGCTGGGATGGAAAACGCCGCTCGAAGCGGCGAAGAAGCCGCACATCGATTGGGTTGCGCGGCACGGGCGGCAGGGAACCGTAGTCACTGTTCCTCCGGGCTTTACGCCGGGCAGTGACGTCGCCACGCTGTCGCTGTTTGGCTATGACCCGCGCGAGAACTACCCCGGTCGAGCGCCGCTGGAAGCCGCCGCGCAGGGCATCCCTCTGGAACCCCGTGACACGATCTTCCGCTGCAACTTCGTGACCATCGCGGCGGGAAAGATGGCCGACTTCACGGCGGGTCACATCCCGCAGGAGGAAACCAAAAAGCGGATCGGGTTCCTCAACGAAGGCCTGCGGACCGAAGGTTGCCGATTCCACGCGGGCGTGTCCTACCGCAACCTCATGGTTCTGTCCGACTTCGACCCTTCGAACCTGCGATGCACACCACCGCACGACATTCCCGATCGACCGGTGGCGGATCACCAGCCGCGGGGCACCGGGGCGGAAAGGATGCGCGCCATCATGGCCAAGGCCCATGAAGTGCTTGTCCAGCACGGCGAGGCGACCGAGTCTGCCGGCGCGACCGATATCTGGCTCTGGGGTCAAGGGCGAGTTGCGGCTCTGCCCTCGTTCCAGTCACGCTTCGGCGTTCGTGGAGCGGTGATCGCGGCCGTCGATCTGATTCGTGGAATCGCCCGGTGCGCGGGGATGTCGGTGATCGACGTTCCCGGGGCTACGGGGTATCTGGATACCGATTACGCTGCCAAGGGCAGAGCAGCGTGCCGCGCACTCGGTTCACTCGATCTGATCGCCGTCCACATCGAGGCTCCGGACGAGGCTGGACATCTCGGGGACGCGGCGGAGAAGGTCAAGGCCCTTGAGATGATCGATGAATACGTCGTCGGGCCGCTGCTCGAAGCTCTGCGGGGCTATGGTGATTGGCGAATCCTGATCGCTCCGGACCACCCCACGCCCGTGGGCAGCCGAGTGCACAGCGCCACTCCGCCGCCGTTCTGCATGGCGGGCACGAAAATCCCCACCACGGACAACTCAGAGGCCTTCTCGGAGCGCGCCGCTCGGGACGGCGGTGTACGCGTCGACCCTGGCCACGAGCTCATGGAGATGTTCCTGCGGTCACAAAACCCGTGACGCAAGGGAAGGGTTCACATCGAAACGGGAAGCCGGGCCACGTAACCTTAGAGCGAACAGTACCTTATGTTTCGGCATTGCCGGACATGAGACGTACCCTCCCCCGGACTGCCTTCGCGAAACGCGGTAAGAGAGGAAACTTCAGTCAGGACGAGCGGGCGGCGAGAAGTTGGGTGCCCGTTGCGTGATTGGTGGGGATGCGCTGGTCGACGTAAATGGCCTTGCCGCGGTGAGAGAGGCTGATGGCATCCACGATCTCAGTTCGCAGCAGTACCTGTCCGGAGAGTTTGCGGTTGAGGCTTTCGACGATCCGGTTGCAGTCTCGATCCGCCAGTCCGTTGACGGGCACGAGGCGCAAGGTGGCCTCACCGGGCCTGTCCTGGCGGAACTGGAACTGGCGAACCGCGCCGAAGGTGTCGTCGTGCATGTTGAGCGCGGTCCATGGAATCAGCGACCCGTCGCCTGCAACGAGGAACTCCTGGATCCGATGTCCGCGGATGTCCCTGATGATGGGTTGCTCGCGCCCGCAGTGGGGGCAGCGATCTCCCACGTACGTGGCGCAGTCACCGGTGCGATAGCGAATGAAGGGCACCACCTTGTTGATGAAACCGGTGCCGACAATCTCGCCACGCTCACCGGGGGTGGTCACCGGGCGGCCTTCGTCGTCGAGCAGTTCGAAGTAGCCGTAGGTAGGCCAGATGTGGTAGTCGCTGGAGTGCTCACATTCCGCCCCCGAGATCACTTTCTCTGTATGACCATAGGACGAAAAGTATCTGCACTGGAACATATCCTCGGCCAGGCGGCGCTGATCGGGATACACGATCTCCGATTCCGCCAGAATGCCGCGGACGTTCGACGGTGCGGGGAGACCTGTCCGAGCAAGGTATCGGGCGAGCGTGTGGGCCGACGACGGATACACGTGCAGGAAACACGGACCGACGGCGGCAATGTGTGACAGATAGCCGCTGATGTCCTCGTCGCTCATGTGGAACGCGCTGTAAAAGTGCCGGCGAAGGAGAGGATCGTATTCGTGGCGAAGGCCGTGGCGAGACGGCGCTACGGGGTGCCCGCGCAACACGCAGAGCCGGTCCCCCAGGCGAAAACCGGCCCGCTCCCAACCGGCCACCAGATAGGCGTATTCGATGGCCGAGCGATCCGCCCCAATGTAGAAGTGCAGCGGCTCGCCGCCTGTGCCGCCCGTAGACGTAGCATCCACGCAAGACGATCGAGGATCGCAGGTGAGCATAACGTCCAGGTTGTCACGGACGGTTTCCTTGGTCGTGGTTGGCAGTTCCGCGAGGTCCTCCAGGGTCCTCAGGTCGTCGGGCGCGAAGCCGATCTGACAAAATGTGTCCCCGTAATAGGGCGACTTTTCGGCTGCCAGCGCGACGATTCGCCTGACTCTGTCGAGGGTATAGGCTCGCCAGCGCTCCGCGGGCCATCGGTCGGCCTGGCGCACGAAATGCAGAGCGTGACGGAATCTCGCTCCGAGGGTCAGCGCCGGTGGCACTCGCCCTAATATGCCGCCGGCAAGGGCGCGGACAGGCGCGGGAAGCCCGTCCCAAAGGTTCTTACGCGAGAGTGCTCGTTGCATCCAGACGTTCCGCCAGTTCCACCTGCCCGCGCCAGCCAAAGTGCGGACGGAAGGCAAGGCACGGTCCGCGGAATTGACATAGTGGTCTGTCGTAGTCTTCGACATTCGAGCGACAGACAATGTCTTCGTAGGGGACGTGACACAGCGGGAAAACGTGAGTCTGAAGGGCATTCCACAGGGTTGGGATCCTGGTGTAATCCAGACCCATGATCCGTGTGCAGGCCAGGTCCACGCAAAGAGGGTCTGCGCCGGCCATGATCATTCCCGCTTCGCGAGGGTCACAACCGGTGGGGCCGTTGCCCTCCCCTGCGATGATGGCGTCCACGAAGCTGAAGACTCTTCGTTGTGGGGTGTTTTGCAGTTTACCGGCGCGGTCTGCATAAACTAACGCGCGGTTGAGGTCCAGCACCATTCTCCACGTGGTATCGTTGCCATGCCAGTTGCCGGAGCGGACGCGATTGGTGCGTGTATCACCAAATACGGCCGTACCGAGTTTCTTCATCGGGCCGCCCACGTAGCGCCGCAGCGGGCCAAGGCGAGGGAATTGTTTTTTGAATCCGTCTACCAGCGCGCGCTCCAGGCGCTGAGACAGGCCCGACGCATTGAACTGATCACCGCCGTCGGCGGGCACGCCCTCGCGATGATGGGGCAGCCAGTTCTTGTTGCCGTTGATGCCCACCAGGCTCTTGAGGTTCAGTGTGACGCCCACCTTCTTGTGGGTTTTCATTTTCGGAAGATTCAGGAACACATCGGCGTCGATGGCCGTCTGGGAAATCAGGTACTCGTGAATGTTGTCATGGTGATGCGCTGCGACTTCCGCGCGGTCATATTCGGCGCCGTATAGCCGTTCGTTGAGGTGATTGATGGCGGTGAACTCCGAGTGATGCCCGAGGTTCACCACGCGGTATCCGGCCGGGTCCCCGGGCAGCGCCCGGTGCCCGACGATGACGCCGCTCACCTTTTCCGTGTACTGCGGGCGCAAATCGACGATTTCCAGGGACAGAGCGCCGGCGCGGCCATAGAAGTCCTGCACGGCGCCCAGTCCGTTGAAGTCAACAAGACGCTGAAAAACGGTTTCCGACTGGGGGGCGTCGGCGACGATGACCCGCCCCTTGCCCTTCAGTGCGATGAGACAATAGTCCACGACGGCGCGGATAACGCTGCCGTGGGT
>SBAX01000465.1 GCA_005240095.1 Phycisphaera mikurensis | reverse complement strand
TTGTCCAAAACAGGATCACCAAGCTGGACTCCGCGGCCGAGGCTGCCGTCCGGGCCATGTTCGCCTCGCAGGCGGGCGGCGATTCAGCTTCCTCGGTCACAGACCGGTAAGTTTATCGGTCTGTGACGTTTGATCGAGCATCCGCCCGGCCCTATCATTGGCAGCCGTATCTTCCACACGGGGGAGTCCGGAAATATCAGTCTCCATCCGGAGGGGTGCATTGCGTAGCCCAGCTTTCGTGATAGCCCAACTGAATCCGTGGCCACGCGCCGCGCTCGTAATGCTGGTCTGCGCGACCGCGGCCCCGGCGCAGCCGGACCGCCGGCCCGATGAGTTCGGGGGTTACAGCTCATCCCAGATTGTCGTTCGTTTGCAACCGGATGCCTTCGCCCATCCAGGTTTGCAGAACCGCATCGCGGCGCTGGGTCGTAATGCCGATCCTCGCCCCGCGCTCAGTGCAGCCCTCCAGGCGACTGCCGCGCAGTGGCGAGTCACGACGATGCGCCCCGTCTTCGCCGAGGAATTCTCCGACCCGGCGCTGGCCGCCAAGTACGGCCTGGACCGCACGTACGTCATCGAGGTTCCCGCGGGCAGCGACACGCCGCGGATGGCCGCCGCCTTCGCCCAGCTTCGTGGGGATATCGAGTTCGCCACCGTAGACACCATCGGCGGCGTGGCCGAGCTGGTGCCCAACGATCCATCCTTTGTCGCCCAGTATGCGATGAAAAACACCGGACAATCGGTCTGCAGTCAAAGCGGCACCGCCGACGCCGACATCGACGCCACGGATGCATGGGAACTCCACACGGGGGACTTGGGCACGGTCACCATCGCCATCATTGATAGCGGGGTGAACTCTCACACGGACTATGGAATCAATGCCCCGCCCTATCCCAATGGCCGCTTTGTCGAGGGCCGCAACACCAACAATCCGCTTACCCCCACCCTGACCACCGACGGATGCCCGCATGGCACGCACGTGACCGGTATTGCCACGGCCACGGGCAACAATGGGATCGGCGTGGCCGGCGTCACCTGGGGCGCAAACATCATGCCCGTGCGTGTGCTCAGCGGCTGCGGCGGATTCGTGGGTGACTTGGCCGAGGGAATCGTCTGGGCGGCAGACCACGGCGCGGACATCGCCAACATGAGTCTGCAGTACTACAACCTGACGTTCGACGAATACAACAACCTGCAGAATGCCATTGACTACGCGAACGACCTCGGAATGTTGCTTATCGCCGCGGCCGGCAACTATCCGGTTGGCGGAAGTCCTCCGAATCGTGACTACGTTGCCTACCCTGGAAGGATGCCCGGCTGTATGGCCGTCAGCGCCACGGACAACCGCGACCTGCTCGCGTCCATTTCGCGGTATGGCAACGAGGTCGATGTGTGCGCGCCGGGTAGGTGCATCTATTCGACTTGGACAAACAACAACTATACCTATCTGGATGGAACGTCCATGGCCACGCCGCATGTCAGCGGGGTGGCCGCGCTGATGAAGTCCTACGTTCCTGAGCTGACCAACGTGGACCTGGAACTCCTGCTGGTCTACACCGCCGAAGACAAGGGCGACCCCGGCTGGGATAACCAATATGGCTTCGGTCGCGTCAACGCCCACCAGGCGCTGCTCAAGGCCGGCGTGTGGCGGGGGATTCTTTTCAGTTCTCCGCCCGACGGAGCGATCGACGCCCGAAAGCCCATCGATCCTGACGGCTCGAATCTCTACGGCTGGCAGGCCATCGACGCTACGTTCGATCGAAACAGCTTCGTGCTGGGGGCCGATGATTTTTCGGTTTCCCAGAAGGGGGGCGTGTCCGTCGCCCCGGTCATCAACCAGGTCGCCGCGGTCGATGACTCGACGGTCACCGTTACGCTGGAGTCAATCATCGAACCTACGGCATGGACGACGATCACCCACCACGCTCTCGACAACCCACCGCCCGACTTCGCCACCAGCGTGCGTTTAGGTTACCTGCCGGGGGATTCCAACGCGGACGGGGTTAGCAACGAGGATGACATCGTGGCGCTGATCCTGATGCTGGATGGCGCCGCGTCCCTCGGCGCCATGTGGTCCACGGACATCGACCGCAGCGAACTCTTCACACCCGCCGACGTGCTCGAGGTCGCTGACCTGCTCAACGGCGCCGGCGCGTACGAGCCCTACCTCAACACCGCCCTGCCGTAGCTTCCACGCCTCCCCCTTAACAAGGGGGGATCAAGGGGGGTCACGCCGCAAGCAATCGTTCGACGTGCAGCGCAGCGCTGTCCGCGAGGGCGTCGAGGTGATAGCCGCCTTCGAGGAGCGAGACGAGCTTGCCGCCGCAGTAGCGCCGGGCCATATCCACGACCTGATCCGTCATCCAGCCGTAGGAGCTGGTCTCCAGTTCCAGCGGGGCGAGCGGATCGAGGCGGTGGGCGTCGAAGCCGGCGGACACGAGCACGAACTGCGGGGCGAACTTCTCCACGGCCGGATGGATCGTCTCCTCGAAGGCCTTCCGGTACACGTCCTCGCGCCCCGGAGGCAGGATGGGGATGTTGATGGTGAAGCCTTCGCCCCGGCCGCGCCCGCGCTCGTGGGCGTAGCCCGTGCCCGGATAGAGAATCCCAGGATGGCCGTGCAGGCTGATGAACAGCACCCGAGGGTCCTCCTCGAAGATGTGCTGCGTGCCGTTGCCGTGGTGTACATCCCAGTCGAGGATCAGTACCCGCTCAAGCCCATGCTCGTCGAGTAGGTGCCGCGCACAGATGGCGATGTTGTTGAACAGGCAAAAGCCCATGGACATGTGCCGCTCGGCATGATGGCCCGGCGGGCGGACAGCGCAGAAGGCATTGCTGACGTTCCCCGCCATCACCGCCTCGACGGCATTCAGCGCGGCGCCGGCGGCGAGTCTGGCAATCTCGAAGCTCTCCGGACAGATGCCGCTGTCCACCACGTCGATATAGGGTAAACCGTCGGCGCAGGCGCGCTGGAGTCGCGAGATGTAATCTTCTGTGTGGACCGCCCCGACGTGCCGCATGTCCACGGGCGACACAGCAATGGGTACGCAGCGCGAGTCCAGCCCGCGTTCGGCAAGCCCCTTGCGAATCGCCGCCAGCCGTTGGGGGCGCTCGGGGTGTCCCGGACCCGCGTTGTGCCGCTGGAAACGCTCGTCCTGAACCAGCCCGGTGGCCATGAGGCCATTGTCGGGCGCGATACTGGCGCTGTCGAACACGCGGGCGTTGACCGGCGTTGAATACGATGTAGCGGCGTGCGGTGTGGCTCGCCCGCACCTATACTATGTACGGTAAGGAGGGGGCGGGTTGGGCCGAGCGGCCCGGCAGGGAGGTTGTGCAAGATGGAAATCCTGGGGTTCTACTACTTCGATCCCAAGTACTTTCTGTACGTTGGTCCGGCCATTCTCCTGGCCATCTGGGCGGAAATCCGCGTGAAGGCGGCTTATGCCCGCGCCTCGCAGTATCAGCCCCGCGCGGGTTTGACGGGAGCGCAGACCGCCCAGCGAATCCTCAACTACCACGGCATCAACAACGTGGCCATCGAACCTGTGCACACCTTCCTCGGCGACCATTACGACCCCCGGCACAAGGTGCTGCGGCTTAGCCCGGAGGTCTACCACGGGCGGACGCTTGCTTCGCTGGGCATCGCCGCCCACGAAGTTGGTCACGCCATCCAGGACGCCACGAGCTACGGCCCGCTGGCCATCCGCAACGGCCTGGTGCCGATGGCCTCCGTGGGCAGCAACATCTCCATCTTTCTCGTCATCATCGGTATCGCGATGAGCTTTAAGGGCTTGGCGATTGCCGGCGTGCTTCTCTTTGGGACGGTCGTTCTCTTCCAGCTCGTGAACCTGCCCGTGGAGTACGACGCTTCCCGGCGTGCACGGCAGGTCCTGCTGAGCAACGGAATGGTGACCAGCGACGAGGACCGGATCGTCGGCAAGGTGCTCAGCGCCGCCGCCCTCACCTACGTTGCCGCCACCCTCACCGCCATCCTGACGCTGCTCTATCTGGTCTCGAAAGTCTCGCGCCGCGACTAAACCATCGCACGACGTCGCCGACTACGGCGTGCATCTTCCGCAGCGGTCGCGGCAGAAGCCTTGCGTGGCGCAGGTTCCCGTGGTGCACGTGCCGCCATCGCACTGGCTGTTGTTGTCGCAGGGGATTCCCGGACGCGTGCCACCCACGCACACGCCGCAGTGCTTGTTCGACGTACACAGCTCACCCGCACGCGGACCGGCCGAGCACGTCTGCAGGCAGAGATTACCAGCAGGGGCGCAGGGATTGGTACCGCTGCACATCGTGGAGTTGCACGTCACCG
>SBAX01000253.1 GCA_005240095.1 Phycisphaera mikurensis | reverse complement strand
TCGAACGTGCGGGGCTGTCGACGCTGCGCGAGGGCCAGAAGATCAGCTACGAGACCGAGACTGGCCGCAACGGCAAGATCGCGGCCGTCGGCAGCGGTGTGGCGGTTCCACCGGATGCGAAGAGAGTGGATGCGGCCGGCAAGGTCATCATGCCCGGCCTGGTGGACACGCACAACCACATCGGCGGGATCGGAGGGGCGGACTCCTCCGCGCCGATTCAACCCGACATCCGCATCTACGACTCGCTGAACGTGCGCGAATCGGGCTTCAAGCGGGCCCTGGCCGGCGGACTGACCACGCTCAACATCATGCCCGGCTCGGGGCACCTGCTCAGCGGGCAGACGGTGTACGTCAAGCTCCGCAAGGCCGATACCGTCGAGGAGATGTTCATCCGCGACGCCGCCGACGCCCCCATGGGCGGCATGAAGATGGCCAACGGCACGAACTCGCAGAGCGAGAAGCCCTTTCCCGAGACGCGGGCCAAATCCGCGGCGCTGGTCCGCGAACAATACGTCAAGGCCCGCGAGTATAAGGACAAGATCGCCCGGGCCGCGGGAGATGCAACCAAACTGCCGGGGCGCGACCTGTCGATGGAAGGCCTGGTCGAATGCCTGGACGGCAAGCGGATTGTCCATCATCACACTCACCGGCACGACGACATCATCACCGTGCTGCGCTTGTCCAAGGAGTTCGGCTTCCGCGTGGTGCTGCACCACGTAAGCGAAGCGTGGAAGGTCGCCGACGAGATCGCCAAAGCCCAGGCCCCGTGCTCGGTGATCGTGGTGGACAGTCCCGGGGGAAAGCTCGAGGCCTCGGAGATGAGCTACGAGACCGGGGCGATCCTGGAGAAGGCCGGGGTTGAGGTGGCCTTTCATACCGACGATTGGATTACCGACTCCCGCGTTTTCTTCCGCAGCGCCGCCCTGGCCGTGCGCGCGGGCATGACCCGCGAGGGGGCCCTCAAGGCATTAACCCTGGCGGGTGCGAAGATGCTCGACCTCGGCGACCGGACGGGCTCGCTCACCGTGGGCAAGGATGCGGACTTCATCATCCTCGACGGCGACCCGCTCAGCGTGTACACAAAAGTGCTGGAAACGTGGGTTGAGGGCGAGAAGCGTTTCGATCGCGCCGACCCCAAGGACTATCTCTACGCCGTGGGCGGGTACGGCGCGGGCAACGAGCAGACGCCGTATCTATGCTGCTTCGATCAACAGGAGGCGCAGTAATGCTTCGCAGAGTACGCGACGCTGGGTGGCATGGCGAAGCGCAGCGCCGCCATGCCGGTGTGCTACCCATTTCCGCCATGGCCGTTGCAGCGATGGCAGTTTGCCCCGGTCACGTTCGCGCCCAGATTGCGGTGGTCGGCAAGAAGGTGCACACCATGGCGGGTGCCGCGATCGACGATGGCGTGATCATCGTGCGCGACGGAAAG
Source organism: Phycisphaera mikurensis (assembly GCA_005240095.1). GTDB lineage: Bacteria > Planctomycetota > Phycisphaerae > UBA1845 > UBA1845 > SBAX01. The sequence continues at coordinate 18,308 of SBAX01000253.1, read as the reverse complement.
GTCGCGGCCGTCGGTCGCGCGGATGCGGTGCAGGTGCCTGACGGGTTCCGCGTCCTTCGCGCTGAGGTGGTCACGCCGGGCCTGTTCGACGCCCACAGCACGGTCGGTTTCAGCGGCATCTTCAACCATCCCCATGACCAGGACCAGCTCGAACGCTCCGCCCCGATCCAGCCCGAGCTGCGGGCCATCGACGCCTACAACACCCAGGAAAAGCTCGTCGAGTGGGTACGTAACTTCGGCATCACCACGGTGCACACCGGGCACGCGCCGGGGGAGCTGATCTCCGGGCAGACGACAGTGGTCAAGACGTGGGGAAAAACCGTCGAGGATGCGGTGCTGATCGAATCGGCGACGGTCGCGGCGACGCTAAGCCCCCTCGCCCAGAAAAGTGACAAGGGCAAGTCGCCCGGCACGCGGGGCAAGATGATGGCCATGCTCCGCGGGGAATTCGTCAAGGCTCAGGAGTACGCCCGCAAGCTGGAGACGGCGGAACCGGACAAGAAGCCCGACCGCAATCTGGGCCACGAAGTCCTCGGGAAGGTGCTCAACCGGGAGTTGCCGCTGATGGTCACCGCGAACCGCGCTCAGGATATCGCCAGCACCCTGCGCCTGGCGCGGGAGTTCAACATCCGTGTGATCCTGGACAGCGCCGCGGAGAGCTACCTGCTGCTCGACGAGATCAAGGCCGCAGGCGTGCCCGTGATCGTCCACGCGACGATGGTCCGGGCCTTCGGCGAAATGGAAAACATGAGCTTCGAGACCGCTGCGAAGCTGCGTCATGCGGGCATCCCGGTGGCCCTGCAAAGCGGCTATGAGAGCTATGTGCCCAAGACCCGCGTGGTTCTCTTCGAGGCGGCCCTCGCCGCGGCCAACGGCCTGACCTTCGACGAAGCGCTGGCTACGATCACCATCGAGCCGGCGCGCATCTTCGGGCTGGAGAAACGCATCGGCTCCATCGAGGTCGGCAAGGACGCTGACCTGGCGCTGTTCGACGGCGATCCCTTCGAGTACCTCACTCACTGCGTCGGCGTGATCATCAACGGCGAAGTGGTCAGCGAGAAGCGCCAGTAGATGCGAGCGCCTACGACGCGCGCTCGAGTGCCGAAAGGACAGGCGCCGCCGACCTGAGCCAGGATCCCCCGGACAGGATGAGCTTCAGGGCCGCTGCCGCCTCGAGCGGCTCGGAGAAGTAGAACCCCTGCCCATAGTCGCAGTCGAGGGCCAGCAAGGAAGCCAGATCGGCCTTGTGCTCGATGCCTTCGGCGACCACCCTCATGTCCAGGTGGCGAGCAAGGGTCATGATGCTGTGGACGATCACGGCGTACTCGCGGTTCGTCCCCATCGTGCCCACAAAGGAACGGTCGATCTTCAGAACGTCGATGGGAAAGTTGTGCAGACAGCTCAGCGAAGAGTAGCCGGTGCCAAAATCGTCCATGTGCAGCCTAAAGCCCATCTCCTTGATCTGCTCGAGCACGGTCGGTAGTCGCGTGGAAGCCTCGATCACCGTGCTTTCCGTGAGTTCAAGGTTTACGCAACTCGCATCGATCCCAGTTTCATCGAGCACCCGCTGGAGGTCTTCGCAGAAGTCGGGGGCGAGCAACTGCCGCTTGGCAATGTTGACGTTGACGCAGATGGACTGCGCCTCGGGATGGCGATCGTGCCAGCTTCGCAACGTGCGGCACGCTTGCTGCAGCGCCCAGCGCCCGATCGGGACAACCAGCCCGGTCTCTTCCGCGAGGGTGATGAAATCACCCGGCGGGGCGACGGAGCCGCCGGGATGCACCCAGCGAAGGAGAGCCTCAAAGGAACTGATCTCTCCCGAATCCAAGGCTACGATCGGTTGGTACTGAAGCTTGAACTCCTGCCGATCGAGGGCCAGACGCAATTCGTTCTCCAGCTTCAGCCGGCTTTTCGCGGCCACGTGCATCGTCTTGTCGAACACAGCGTGCTGCCTCTTGCCGGCCTGCTTGGCCCGGTACATGGCGGTGTCGGCATCGCGAAGGAACTCCTCGGGATCGACCGCCTCGCCGTCGTAGAGCACGATTCCGATGCTTGCACTGACCCCTACGGGATGCCCCTCGAGGTAGATCGGCATGGCGAGCTGCTCTTGCAGTCGTTCCGCAACCATGATGGCGTCCTTCTCGGAGCGAATACCATCGAGAAGAATGATGAATTCGTCGCCGCCCAGACGCCCCGTTGTAGCATCGCCGGCGCGCCCGACGGTATCGAATCCGCGCAGGCATGCTTCCAGCCTCCTGGCCACTTCGACCAGAAGATCGTCGCCGATGCCGTGCCCCAGGCTGTCGTTCACGATCTTGAAGTTGTCTATGTCGAGAAAGAGCACGGCCAGCCCGTACTGCTTGTCGCGCCGGGCCCGCTCCAGAGCCACGCGAAGGCGGTCCATGATCAGGTGCCGATTCGGGAGCTGGGTGAGGTTGTCGTGAAGGGCATCATGGCGGAGTTGGTCTTCCATGGCTCGCCGCAGCGCCACCTCCTTCTGAAGCGCGGCGTTGACCAGCCGTAGGTTTGTGTTCAGCCCGTTTAGTTCCGCGGTTCGATCCCTGACCCGCGTTTCGAGGGTCTCAATGAAAGATAGAAGGGTCTGGGTCAGTTCCTGTACTTCGACGGGTCCCGCCGGCGAAAGGGTCATGGGCTCGCGGTGTACCATGGCCTTGTGAGCGGCGCGGCCCAGGGATTGCATGGGGGAGCTCACGGCTCGCGACGCCCAGCGCTGAACGAAGAGGAGAGCCACCAGATAGAACAGACTCATGCCTCCGATCACCCAGATCGCCGAGACGCGGCTCCGGGTCAGGTCGGCGGCGGCGCGCTCGACGGACTTCGCGGCACTCGCTTGAAGGGCATGACGTAGCTCCTGGAATCGCGAGATCAGAATGGGAAGGTCGGCGGCGGTATCGCCGTGTGGCGCGGGCACCTCTGGGGGCGTGGCCCTCTGGGCCAGTTCATTCAACACACACGTCAGCTCCGTAACGAGGTCGACGTGCCCAGGCTGAGGATCGTGGGCCAATAGCCGCAGATCCTCTTGGCAGTCCGCCAGCAACCCGACACCTGCCTGCGAAGCTTCGGGGTTGAATTCGGCGACTTCAATAGCCGTGGCGAGCCAGGCGTCCGCGTGGTTGATCAGTGACTCGACGCGCTGACGGTTGGTGCTGGACTTGGCGACTTCTTCGGCCAGACGATCCCGGGCGCGGAGCAAGCCGACGCTGGTCGCACCCAGGGCGACCATGCCGCCGACTGCGACGACCAGCAGGACACCCGTGTAGCCCCGAATCGACATGGGGCGAGTAGAAAGCCGAGAAGCGGGGAATCGACCGTTGAACATTCTGTTCTTCCCAGAGAACGTCGTAGGCTGGGTCCGCCCCCTCCCCCTCCGCGGAGCGATGACGAAGACCGCCCGATTCGATTCCCTTTAGCATACGTTTCGGCGGACGGGGGTTTGTACTTACGCGCCGTTCTGGATTACTTCGGCGTTAGCCAACGCCGCGGCTTATGGGGTGTTCGACAACTCCCGGGAATTCCAAGTCCCAGAAACACAGCACCGTTCGATAACGTGTCGCGATGCAGCGGCCGAGCTCTCTCACATGCCGCTCATCATCGCCGCGGCCGTCGGTCGCGCAGTGCCGATCTGGACAAACACATCATCGTACTGCCGGGCGAGGTAGTCATCGGTAGGGCCGCCGTGCAGGTGGTGCCACGGGAAGACCTCCAGCGGCGGGCGCTCACGGTGGGCGTAGAAGTCGGGATCAACGCCGCATGCATCGAAGGCCCGCTGCCAGATGTCAAACTTGAAGCACTCATCCCACCCGTCAAAGCGCGCGCCGGCCTTGTAGGCGTGCTCGACCACCGGAGCGAGGCGCCGATCGCCGCGGGCAAACACAGCCTCCAGGATGGAACGTTCCACATTGTGCGTCTTGATCTTTACGGGCCCGGTGTTTTTCTTGCCGTTGCGGCGCTTGAACGCTCCCTGACGGTCGCGGTTCTGATTGACCAGGGCCGCCATTCGTCGCCGAACATCGTGGAAGTATTCGGCACGTGGCTGAGCAGCCCACTGGAAGGGCGTATAGGGCTTTGGAACCAGCCAGCCGACAGAGGCGTTGACGTTGCCCGGACCCTTGCCCAGTTCGCGGCGCGTGTCGCTGACCTTGCGCGAGAGGCTCACGATGCCGTCGATGTCCTCGGGGCGTTCGCCGGGGAAGCCGGACATGAAATAGAGTTTCACGCTCTTCCAGCCCGCTGCGTAGGCCTGCTTGACGCCGTCAAGCAAGTTCCCGTCGGTGACATGCTTGCGGATCGCGGCGCGCATATCGTCGTTGGCTGCCTCCACCGCGATGGTCAGCCCGCTCTTGCGCACCTGGTTGACCATCCAGGGGATATTCTGGAGCATCTTGTCCACCCGGAGGGAGGGCACCGAGATGTTGACTCGCCGGGACGCGAAGCGCTCGTTAACCCGGTCGGCCAGCTCCCGCAGGTCGGGGTAGTCCGCCGTGGAAAGGGAGAGCAAACCCAGCTCTTCCATGCCCGTCGCCCAGTACATCTCTTCCGCCATGTTGAGGATCTGGTCGACGCTCCGCAGGCGTATCGGGCGCTTCGTGTATCCCGCGTGGCAGAAGCGACACCGCTGCGGGCAGCCGCGCATGATCTCGATGGCGAAGCGATCGTGAACCACTTCGACATACGGCACGAGCGGGCGCAGCGGGAACGGCGCCACGTCGAAGTTCTCCGTCTGGCAGCGCTCGATCCGTGAGGGAATCAGCGGGTCCGTGGGGCGAATTCCCAGCACGGTGTTGTCATCGTTGTAGGTCACCTCGTACAACGAAGGCGCGTAGATCCACGGAAAACGGCGGGCCATGTGCAGGATCATCTCACGACGTGGCACGCCGGCTGCTTTCATCTCCCGGTAGGCCTCGATAATCGCCGCCATCGACGCCTCGCCATCGCCCAATACCACCAGGTCCACGAACTCCGCCATCGGCTCGGGGTTGTCCGCCTGTGGACCACCCGCGATCACCAGCGGATGCGAGTCGTCACGCTCGCAACTGCGCAGGGGAATGCCCGCCAGATCCAGTACCTGCAGAACGGAGGTGAAGGCCATCTCATACTGCAAGGAAACCGCGACGACATCGGCGGAGGAAACTGGCTGGCGCGTGTCCCAGGTGAAGAGCGGAATGCTCTTCCGCCGCATCAGCCCTTCAGCATCGGCCCAGGGGCAGTACACCCGTTCCGCGCACGCCCCCGGCGTGTGGTTGACCAGCCAATAGATGATCTGACATCCCAAGTGGCTCATCCCGATGGTGTAGGCGTCGGGAAAAACCACGGCCACCCGAACGACGGCGTGTTCCCAGTCGCCCGGGGCGACGAGCTGGTTTACTTCCCCCCCTATGTACTGACCGGGGTGCTTGACGAAGGGAAGCAACTCCCTGGAGATGCGTTCCTCAAGATCGACCATAGATTACATTCCGACTGAAAGGCTCCCGATCCAAGCGGTCCCAAGCCACGCCCCAGTGTACCACCGATTGGTTGGTTGCCAATCGGCCCGGACAGGCGAGCGGGAAGGGCGTCCGAACTAGAACCGAGAATCAGACGATTTTTCACTTTTCCATTGCGTAGTTATCTGCCTTGGGGTAGCCTATGGCGTGGCGTCATGCGCGAGGTGACACAACCAATGCGTATGCGGGTGCGCACATGCCGCGCGGAAACTCGACGGGCGTCGACGCTGATCGAGCTGTTGATCGTCGTCGCCGTGATTGGGTTGCTTAGCGCGCTGCTCTTGCCATCCCTGCGACGCTCGACGGAGATGGCGGTAGCGACGGTCTGTCGGCATCACCTGCGCGAGCTGGGCGTGAGCCTGCACATGTATCGCTTCGAAAACGACGGCTGGTTGCCCGTCGTCGAGCGGGAGCGATCGCCCACTAGCGGTGTGCCGCGGGAGAATCCCTCGGGACCCCACGCCGAACCCTGGTTTGGCAAGCTGTATCCCACGTACCTGCCCGATCCCGGGGTTTTGCGCTGTCCGCGCGACCCCTTCGGGTTCCGCCTCACGACGAATGCGTCCGACATCCGTGATCCCAGCGTCGCGGATTTTGCCAGCTATGGCATCAACAACTTCATTCTCACCGTAGGCGACGGGATCCTGGCCAACGTCGATCGCCACTCCCCGAAGCGTCCGTTGGATACCATCCTGGCGGCGGACCAGGGACCCGATCAGATCGCCGGGACTCGTCGCGGCCAGGTCGCCCGCGGACCTGCCCGCAATGACAGCCTGCTGATGTGGAGCGATGGCTTCGACCCGTTCGGACAGGAGCAACCTTCCACGTGGGTGACGACCCGTCACAATGAGGGCGTCCACATGTTGACGCTCGCGGGCGGTGTGCGCGACGTCCGGACGACTGAGGTGCTTCGCGACCCGATTCGGCGAGTGTATCGAGCGTGCGCCGCGGGCGGATGCACGCTCTGCAATGATGCAAAGCTCTACCACTACTCCTTCGCGAAGGATCAGCTTTTCTGGTGGACCGGCCCCATTCCGTCCGAGTAACGGGTTACGACCCGCCTCACGAACATCCGGCCAGCGCACGACGCCCTACCGTCCGCATTGTCGAGCGACGGCAGCTTCCGCTTGCCGCGAAAATAAGCCTTTTCGCCGCGGTTGCAGCGTCGATGGTCGCGTTTGCGGCCTGGCGGTGGTGGAGCGCCGAACCACAAGCGGAGGTGGTCTATCGCCGCTCGATCGTTGATGTCGACCTGACCTGGAAATGCGTCGACGGACACACTTTCACGGCCGCGGGGCAGATCGAGGATCGTGCCTGCGCTATGTGCGACCAGCCCGCGTTTCCGATCACGATCTACGAGTGCAAACTGCACGGACCCTATGAAGTGGCCGTGCGGTTCGCACGGACCCCGGATGGGTCATCCTACGTCTCGCACATCCGCCTGCTGTCCGGCGACTGGGTTCCCGCCGGCGAGGGACTCACTTGCCCGCGCTGCGGTCAACCGCTGACGCGCAGCCCCACCGAACCGGAGCCGCGCGGGAAGAAACGATCGTCGGGGTAGCTTTGTTCCGACGCCCCCGGTCGATTTGTCCATCCTTCTCAAGATCAAGATGCCGGGAATTGGAAGTCGAGGACTTGCAATTCGACGGTCCGCCGGCCGTTGTAGTCATTGATGAGCGGCTCGAAGGCGACCCGGCAGCGGCGATGCTGCTTGAGGTCCTCGAGGTGCGAGGCGAGTCCGAAGGCGATGCACTTCATACGCACGCCATTCTGCTGAAACGTGGTCTGAAGATGTTCCTGTCCGCCGCCGACAGCGCGGGGCTCGCCGGCGAGTTCCACCCAGTCTGTGGCGAGCTTGGGACGGGGATTGCCCATGCCGAAAGGGCCCAGTCCGGTAATGGCCTCGGCCGTAGGCAGGGTCAGCTCACGGAACGAGACTTCGGCATCAAGGCGCAGCTTGGGCAGTAAGTCATCGCCGGTCAGGTGCGCGTTGGCCAATGCCACAAATGCCTCCGTGAAGGGGGCCACACGATCGGAGGCGATGCGCAACCCGGCGGCCATCGCGTGGCCGCCGTGCGCGACGAGGTGCTCGCCGCATCCGCAGAGCGCTTCCGCCAAATCGAAGTGCCGTACGCTGCGGGCCGAGCCCTGACCCTCCCCGTTGGACAGGGCGATCATCACCGTCGGACGGTTGTAGCGGGCCACCACCCGGGCGGCGACGATACCGATGACCCCCGCGTGCCAACCGTCCAATGCCAGCACGATGGCCCGCCGGGCGTCGCCGGCAAGGTTGTCGCGATCGATCATCTCGAAGGCCTGCTTGACGATCTGACGCTCAGTCGCCTGGCGGGAGCGGTTGTGCTCTTCCAGGTACATGGCGATTTCGCGGGCCCGATCCGTGTCGGCACGAGTGAACAGCTCGACGGCCAGCCGGGCGTGGCCCATTCGGCCCGCGGCGTTGATCCGCGGGGCCAGCTTGAAGCCTACGTCGTAGCCGGTGATCTTGTCACCCGTCAGGCCCGCCCGTTCGATCAAACAGCGCAGTCCGGCCAGCGCGGTCGAGGGAAGCGCGGTCAGCCCGTGCCGGGCGATGATGCGGTTCTCGCCGATCAGGGGAACCACATCTGCAATGGTGCCGACTGCCGCCAAGGGGAGGAGCTCCTTGAGCAGCTCGCGGTACTCGGCGGCGACCTTCTCCGCTCCGCTGACCCGCTGGGCCACGGCCCACGCCACCTTGAAAGCCACGCCCGCGCCGCTGATGTGCGGGTTGGCGTACTGCCCGCCCACGCCTGGATGAACGATGGCGTCGGCATCGGGAACCTGGGCATGGGGAGTGTGATGGTCGGTGACAATAAACGGCACGTTGGCCTGGCGAAGAACCGCCGCGGCCTCGATCGCGGTGATCCCGCAATCGACCGTCACGATCATCCCCGCCCCGTCCGCGATCAGCTTGCGGACGGCCTCGAGGTTCACGCCGTAGCCTTCTTCAATACGGTGCGGGACATAGAACGTAACGTCTGCGCCCGCCGCTCGCAGCACGTGCCAGAGAATGGCCACGCCGGTGATCCCATCGACGTCGTAATCCCCGTAGAGCACGATCTTTCGCCGCTCGACAACGGCTTGGTGGATCCGCTCCGCGGCGAGCGTGGCTCCGGGCAGCTCCTCGGGAGGATGCAGGTCCCGCAGTTGGGGAAACAGGAAGCGACCGGCCACGCCGTCGAGTCCGACTTCGCGGTTGATGAGCAATTGAGCCACTACTGGCGGAACGCCCAGGCGCCTGGCGAGCGGCTCACAGTCCGGGGAGGGGGGAGCGATGATCCAGTGCTTAGCCATCCTGGGCCTGCGTCCATTCCTTGATTCGACAGCGCAGGGAATGTACCCATCGCCGCCGACGGCGTAAAGCCGTACCTTCCGCGCCCGCCGTCGAAGCGCCGATAACAGCCGCACGCTCGGGCCCGTCCGAAATCTTCTTGAAGCCCGCCGGGGTGGTCCCTATACTCCACCAAGCCCAATCGGAGTAAGCATCTAGCCGGGTTTTTTCAACCCGTGTTCGCACCGGTTGGAGACCAAGTGCCGCAATGAGAGGAGAGATTCCGTGAGCACGACCACGGCCTTGCAGGGAAAGAACATCCTTCTGGTCGACGACGACCCCGACATGATCACCGCGCTCCAGACCGTCCTGGACGGCAGCGGCGCCACGGTAGAGACCGCCGGTGACGGCAACCAGGCCATCGAAAAGGCCGCCGAGTTCGATCCCGATCTGGTGATCCTCGACGCCATGCTCCCAAAACGCAGCGGCTTTTTGGTGCTGGAAAAGCTCAAAGGGGCGACCAAAAAGAAAGGCGCTCGCCCCCTGGTCATCATGATCACCGGCAACGCCGGCAAGCGCCACCAGGTCTGGGCCGAGTCCCTCGGCGTCGACGGATACCTCAACAAGCCCTTCCGCATGGAACGCCTCGTCGAACGCATGGAACAGCTCCTGGCCAACTAGCGATGGCGAGCCGCGGGCTTCCAGCCCGCGCGGACGTTCGGGGGCAAAGGCGACGCAGTACCCTGTTACGCATAGAGTGCTGTGCGCCCGGTTGACATCATCCGGTTCGCCCAGTGCAATGCTACGCGGACAAGCGAAATGCCCCCCTTCGACCGCATCACCTTCGACCCCAACATCCTCGGCGGGCGGGCCTGCATCCGCGGCATGCGCATCCCCGTGTCGGTGATCGTCAAGCAGATTGCTCACGGCGCAACCACTCAGGAAGTTCTCGGGGACTATCCTGACTTGGAGGCTGAGGATATCCAGCAGGCTTTGGAGTACGCCGCCTGGCTCACAAGTGAGGAAGTTCGATCGGCGTAAGCCATGCGTTTCCTTGCCGACATGGGCGTTTCGCAGCGGGCCGTTGCCTGGTTGCGAGCCGGTGGGCACGACGCCGTGCATCTCGCCGATCGCGGACTTCAACGACTTCCCGACACAGACATCTTCGAGATCGCGTCGAGTGAATCGCGGATCATTCTCACCTTCGACCTCGACTTCAGCGAAATCGTGGCTTTGTCCGGCGAACGCAAAGTCAGCGCGATCGTGTTTCGCCTCAACAACACGGCTACTCCGTTCGTAATCCAACGGCTCGATGCGGTGCTAAGAGGAGCAAAGGATTCACTCGACGCAGGCGCGATTGTCACCGTCGAGGATACGCGATATCGAGTCCGCCCCTGCCGCATCGATTGACCATCTGGCTGATCACCCGAATCGGCCTCGACGCAGGCACGTGGGTCATTCCTTCGCTGATCCGAGCCGCCCTCATTGCCGCCGCCGCGATCGGTACATACGTGTATCTGAGCCCCGAGCGATTCAGCGAAAGGGATTGACGCAACGCGTAGCACAGCTTGACACAAACGCACACAGGCCGTAGAATGTAGACATGCGAGCGACGATGAACGTATCTCTGCCCAACGACATGAAGGCGTGGGTGGAGGAACAAGTCAAGGTCGGCGGCTACGGTACCACTAGTGAGTTCTTCCGCGAGCTGCTGCGCGAGGCTCGCCAACGACAGCTTCGAGAAGAAATCGATCGCAAGCTCCTGGCTGCCATCGACGGCGGCAAGCCCGTCCCGGCTGATGAGAAGTTCTGGAAGCAGTTGCGGCGCGACGCCCAAAAACGCCTTCGAACACTCAGGGCGCGATGATTCGCGGGGTCGCCGTTCTGCCGCCGGCGCGTGATGACCTCCTCGAAGGCTCATTCCTATCTTGCCGCGGACAACCCCGGCGTGGCAGCGCGGTTCCTTGGGGCGGCCAAGGCGACGTTTGAGCAGTTGGCAGAGATGCCGACCATCGGCCGGCGATGGACCTCGCCGCGCAAGAGACTCGGCACCGTCCGAGTCTGGCGAATCCATGGCTTCGAGCGCTGGCTTGTCTTCTATCGCGTCTCAGGCAAGGGCGTGGAGATCATGCGTGTGCTTCACGGAGCAAGGGACCTAAACGCGATCCTGGAAACTGGAACCTAACCGCACGTGACGAATCATCTCCTGATTCGACATGTGTCGCCAATCGAAATGCCAAGTCGGCGCGCAAGTTTCCCTTGTGGTGCTCAAGTGTTATCCTGTCCTTCCGATGGGAGGTGACAACGTGCACCGAATCAGGACATCGGCTGGCGTCTGGATTCTTGCGGTGATGTTGATGGATTCGCTTGGGACCGGTCGCGGAATAGTGTGGGCGGCGGATGCGCCGTGGATCGCCCGCGGGCGGCACGGCATGGTCGCGGCCGACTCCGAGCTTGCCTCGCGGGCGGGCCTGGAGATGCTGCAGGCAGGCGGCAACGCCATCGATGCGGCCGTGGCCACGTCCTTCGCCCTCGCCGTCACCCGACCCTACAGCACGGGCCTCGGCGGCGGCGGCTTCATGATCGCCCGCTTCGCCGACGGCAAGATCGTTGTCCAGGACTTCCGTGAGGCGGCTCCCGCAGGCGCCCTCGCGGATATGTTCGCCAAGGCCAAGGCCGCCAATCCCAGCGGACCCTCGCCCAGCGAGTTCGGCCACCTCGCCGTGGCCGTACCCGGGCTGGTCGCGGGACGGTGTCAGGCCTTGGCACAATGGGGTACCCTGCCGCTCGATCAGGTGCTCGCCCCGGCCATGCAGCTGGCCATTGCGGGCTACGCCCTCGACGAAGATTTCGTCCGCGCCGCCAAGGAAGCCGACGAAGCCTACACAGGCCATCCCGCCTTGAAACAGTCCTGCCGCTACGTCTACCGCACGTACCTGGGCGACGGACGCATGCCAAAGGCGGGTGACAAGCTCCGGCAACCGGCGCTGGCGAAGCTGCTCGAGGGCATCGTCCAGGACGGACCCGATTTCTTCTACAAAGGCCCCGTAGCCCAGGCCATCGCCGCGGAGATGCACAAGCACGGCGGAATCATCAGCGAAACGGACCTGGCGACCTACGAGCCTCGCCTGCGCGAACCCCTCAAAACCCGCTACCGCGACTGCTCGCTGATTCTCATGCCATCGCCGTCATCGGGCGGCGTCGCCCTGGCCGAAACGCTCAACATCCTCGAAGCCCTCAAGTACGCCGACGTGGCCAGGCGCGATCCCGTGGCCGCCACCCACTTGCAGCTCGAAGCGATGAAGCACGCCTTCGCCGACCGGGCCCGCCATCTGGGCGATACCGATTTCACCAAGGCCCCCATCGAGCGCCTGATCTCCCACGATTACGCCGCGCAGCTCGCCGCGAAGATTCAGACGGACCGGACCATCAAGATCGAAGAATACGGCCTGCCGGCGCCGCCCGACGACGCGGGGACCTCGCATTTCTGCGTTGTCGACTCCAAGGGCAACGTCGTGGTCAGCACGGAGACCATCAACACGTCCTTCGGCTCGCTGGCGGCCATCGAAGAATGGGGACTCGTCCTCAACAACGAAATGGACGACTTCACCGCCGACCCGGGCAAGCCCAACGCCTTCGGCCTGGTGCAGTCGTCGCACAATGCCGTCGCCCCCGGCAAGCGGCCCCTGTCCAGCATGTGTCCCACCATCGTGATGAAGGGCAACGAGCCTTACCTGATGCTCGGCGCCTCCGGCGGCCCGCGGATCATCTCCTCCGTACTCAACGTCCTGCTCGGCGTCGTCGATGGGAACCTGAGCCTCGAGGAGGCCATACTCAAACCGCGCCCCCATCATCAATGGTCGCCCGACAGCGTGTTCTTCGATTCCCCGCCAAACAAGGAACTCGCAGATGGCTTGGCGCAGCGCGGGCATAAGCTGGCGGAAAAGCGCCGCACCGGGATCGTGCAGGCCATCCAGTTGATCCCCGACGCGTGGGTCGGGGCGGCCGACCCGCGAAAAGGCGGCAAACCCGCGGGATACTGATGCATAGCCAATTGCCGATTGCCAATTGCCGATTGTGAAAAGGTTTTCGGCTCGTAATTGGCAATTGCTGCTGGCGTAACTGACTGCAATGGCAAAAAACATTCGGGTGGGCATCATTGGCGGAACCGGTTTGGGCGAAGCAATCCTCTCTCACACGGAAGGGGATCGCGTCCACGTCGAGACGCCCTTCGGCCCGCCCAGCGACACGCCGCTCGTGGCGCAGTGGGAAGGCGTAGAGATTGTGTTTCTCTCCCGCCACGGGCCGGGCCATTTGCTGAATCCGTCCGTTGTCCCGTACCGCGCGAACATCTGGGCGCTTAAGCAGCTTGGCGTCGAAGCGATCATCGCCAGCGGCGCAACCGGAAGCCTGCGCGAGGATATCGAACCCGGACACCTGGTCATTTGCGATCAGGTCATCGATCGGACCTTTCGCCGGGTGAGCACCTTCTTCGACGAGGGGCTCGTTACGCACATCGAGTTCGCCGACCCGTTCTGCCCCAGCCTGCGCGCTTTGCTCAGCGAGGTCAGCAAGGGCGGCGCCAACACTGTCCATCACGCGGGCACGTACGTGTGCATGGAAGGCCCGCAGTTTTCCACCCGGGCGGAATCGGCCATGCATCGCACGTGGGGAGGCGACCTCATCGGCATGACCTGCATGCCCGAGGCCAAGCTCGCCCGGGAGGCGGAGATCTGTTATGCCCTGATTGCCCTGCCCACGGACTATGACTGCTGGCGCCCGCTGGACCCGTCGCGGGGACCGGAGGACCTGCTGCCCGAAATCATGGCCAACCTGCACAAGGCCACGGAGAACGCCATCACCCTGATCCGCCAGGCCTTGGGCCGTATGCAGGGTTTGCGTCGCTCCTGCAAGTGCGGGCATGCCCTCAAACTGGCCATCTGGTCCGACAAAAAGCGCATCGACCCTGCCGTCCGCAAGCGGCTGGAACCGCTCATCGCCCGCTATTTCGCCGATAATTCCTAGCGGCGCCTATGATTAAGGTGTCGTGAGGAATCGCACAATGAGAACGGCGCGCCAGGTCAGCTCATGGGGTCGGCAATGCGCCGTGGCGGCGATCGTGGCCTCCTGCTTGCGTGGAGGTGACGCTCCCGGGCAAGTCCCGGCTCAGGGTGACGGGGGTGACGCGGAGGCGCCGCGCGCCGCCGTCGACAACCCGGACGTGTATGTCAACGACAGCTTCGAAGCCGCTGACGCCATGGTTAAGGCCCAGGCCCTGGTCCAGCGCCGCCGCTGGTCCGAGGCAGCGTCGATGCTGCGGCGGGCCATCGATCGCGCGGAGCATCGCCTCGTGCGGGTGACGCCGGGATCGTACGTCGGCATCCGCCGACACATTCACGAATCGATCGCCGCCTGGCCGGAGGAAGGTCTCACCGAGTACAGAGAGCTCTTCGAGCGCGAACTGGACAGCGCCCTGAAGTCGGTCCCCGACTCGCGCTCCGTCGATGAGCTGTTGCCCTTGTTCGAACGCTACTTCTGCACGGCCGGCGCCGCGAAGCTTGCGGACACCATCGGCCAACTGGCCATCGAGTCGGGGGACCTCGCCGTGGCGGAGGACGTGTATCGGCGGGTGCTGGATCGGCATCCCGACTCCCGCGTCCACTCCAGCCGGTATCGCGCGATGCTGGCAATCCTCGCCACCATACGCGGGGCAGAGCCTGCCGCAGACCTCGAGGGCGAAAGCGACGTGCGCGTTCGATGGATGGGGCAGGACCGCGCCGTGAGCGAACTGGTGGAAGGGGTGCGAAGCGGGTTCGGAGGCTTTCGCGAGCCTGAATCGCCGGAGCACTGGCCGATCTTCGCCGGCGCCGATGAGCGCAACCGGCCGGCGACATGCCGTGTCGATGATCCCGGGCTCTTATGGCAAGCCGACCTGCGGGAGAGCACCGAACGCGAGACCGACGGATCGCGCGATGAGCCGGACGGCAAGCCCCCCGCCGGGCGCGAGCTGACCATGTTCCCGGTCGTGGACAAGGGGCTTGTCTACGTGCAATGGCGCCGGGAAGTGGTGGCCCTTCAGCGTGCCACCGGCTCAGTCCTCTGGACCTACGGCTCCGGCGATCGGCGTGAAAGCGGCTTCGACTACCTCGAGGATTCGCCACCCGGCTGGGACTCGCCGACCGTCCATGAAGGGCGAGTGTATGCCTCATTGCCGGGCGATGAGTCTCCCTACCACAACTACGACTCCCCGCGGGCGATGTCGGAGCTGGTATGCCTGGACGCCAAATCGGGCCGCCTGATCTGGCGGATGAACCAGCGCTCCACGGACGACCCTCTGGCGGAGATCATCTTCGACTCATCGCCGTTGGTAACCAACCAGTCGGTCTACATCGTGGGGCGCCGGCGGCGCGCCTTCGGGTTCGAGGATTGCTATCTGTATCGCTTCCGAGGGGCGGACGGCTCGATCGCTTACCGCACGCACCTGGGCAGTGCCTCGACCGGTTCATTCGGAGCGCGCCCGGCCACTCGCGCCATCGCCGCCCTGGACGGCGACGCAATTTACGTGTGCTCGAATTTGGGGACGATCGCGGCGGTTTCGGCGCACACCGGCGACATTCTCTGGCTTCGCCTCTACGAGCGTATCCGTCCGGACTCGCCCCAGGCGGCCACCCGAGCGGCGCGCAACATCGCCCCCTGGCAATTCAATCCCGTGTTCGTTTCGGGCGGACGAATGGTCTGTTTGCCCACAGACAGCTCCAACGTGCTCGTGCTCTCAGCGGCCAGCGGCAGCCCCGTCCGATTGATCTCCGAGGAAACATTCGGCGGAATCGAAAGCCTCTTTGGTCTGCGTGATGATCTCCTCTGCGGTGTGGGCAAAGAGGCGTTCTGCTACGACCTTGCGGCCGGGGCGGTGAAATGGACTTCGCCCTTGCCCGCCGGAGCCACGCTCTTGGGACGCGGGACGCGGACTGTCCACGAGATGCTCATTCCACGCAGAAATGGGATTAGCCGTTATCGCCTCGAGGACGGCGCGCGATCCGACGCCCCATGGGGCGTGGAAGGCGAAGGCGGCAATCTCGTGGCCCTGCCCGACATGTTGATCGCGGCAAGTAGCGGGCGGGTGTCGGCCTTCGTGCGGCGATCGGAGATCTGGACCGCTTTGCGCGAGAAGATGGCCGCCGCAGCAGGCGATCCCCTTCCGGCCCTGGAACTGGCCGAAGTGGCCCTCAACGTCGGCGAGTACGCCGAGGCGTTGCGCGTGCTCAACGAAGCCGTGCGCCGGGCGGATGCCGCACCCGCCCCGGTAGACAACGAGCTTTCCGACCGGTTCCTCAGCGATGCTCTGAAGTTTGCCACCACTCTCTCACAGCGATCCACGCTCGAGGTCGATGCCCTGGAGCGCTTGTTTGCCGTGGCCGCACAGTTCGCCCGCACGCCGGATGCGAACCTGCGCTATCGATTCGCCTTCGCCGAGCTCTACGAGAAGTATCACCAGCCCGAGCGGGCGGTGCGCCTGTACCAACAGATCCTGCGGGATCGATCGTTGCGCGAGGTCCAGTGGCCCATGGGACCGCGGCAACTGGCAAACCGGGCGGGAGCGGTGGCGGAGAGCAGGATTTCCCAGGCCATCGAACGGCATGGGGCGGCGGTCTACAGCGCCCACGAAGCGGAAGCCCAGCAGTGGTTTAGCGGCAGAGGTAGCGGCAACGAAGCGGACGTTTTGCAGCGGATCGTGGACTCATTCCCGAACAGTGAGACCGCGCCGCAGGCGCTCATCGCCCTGGGGCGGCTGGGCGCGCGGGAAGGGCGCGTCCACGACGCTGCCCGGCAGTTCGCCCGCGCCTACCACCGCTATCCCAAGCTCGTGGACCCGGCCCGGCTCCTGCGCGAGATCGCCGATACCTACGAGCGCGCGGGCATGGTCGAGCATGCGTATCGATGGCTGAGCAAGGCGGCGATGGAGTATCCCAAGGCCTTGGTGGAGCACGACGGGCGGTCGTGGACCATGGGGCAGTATCGCGACCGGCTGGCGGAGGCGAAGAAACGCGTTGAGCCCTC
The DNA here is from genome assembly GCA_005240095.1 of Phycisphaera mikurensis. Taxonomy (GTDB): domain Bacteria; phylum Planctomycetota; class Phycisphaerae; order UBA1845; family UBA1845; genus SBAX01. The sequence continues at coordinate 1,436 of SBAX01000253.1, read as the reverse complement.
GCGCCCGGCCATCCGGCTGCCTCTGGAGGGGCGCTTCGAGAAGTCCTTTGACGACAATGCCACGCTCCTGACACCGGTCTTCGGGGACGATCCGTCGTCGCGGTGGTCGCGGTTTTTCGTGCAGACGCCGGAGGGCATCGCGGCGTTCGATTCGCGAAGCGGAGAGGGGCTGTGGCCCGCACCCGCGGCGGTCATCGCCAACGCGGAACTGCTCATCGCCCGCGAGGACGCCGCGATCTTCGCCACGGCGCACGAAGTTTTCGCACTCGACGCCGGCACGGGGACGCGGCGGTGGAGCCACGGCGCACCGCCGAAGCACCTGACCGATCCGGGAGCGGACTGGGAGGCGGCCAGTGTCTTTCGCTCGCACGCCCTGCAAGGCAACCGCCTGGTGAGCTGCCAGGACGATGGCACGATGACCAGCGTGGCGATCGATTCCGGCAGGCATCAATGGACGCATGCAGCGCGTCCCGTGCCGCTGGGGCGCGTCCGGCTGATGGAGCCGTGGGTGGGATACCACGCGGTGCAGGATGGGCGGGCGGTGATCTGCCTGATCGACGCAGAATCGGGCACGCCGTCGGAGGTCATCCTGGCCGACGAGAGCCGGCCGATCGAGGATCTGTTCGTCACCCTCGATGGGCAGGTGGTGGTGGTCACCTCGCAGGCGATCTCCTCGTACGATCCCCACACGCGTGCGAAGCGCTGGCAGGCGCCGGTCTCGGGCACGCCGCGGTCGCCGGCCATGCTGCTGGAGCTGGACGCCCTGTATTTCTGCGGGGACGACGGGGAATTGCGGAAAATCGACCTCGATGACGGCAAGAACGCCTGGCCGGCGACGGAGCGGCTCGTGCAGCGCGGCGAGACCGACGTGACGGTGGAGCGCGAGGGCGTGGCCATCATCGTCAGTTCGACGGGCTCGGTGTCGGCAGTGGACTCGGTCAACGGGCTGGTCCTGTGGCGGGGGACCACCCCGGAGAAGTGCCGCCTCGTGGCACGGGCCGTCACCGACGCGTTCGTCGTGGCCGTCGATACCGAAGGGCACGCCACGGCGTACTTCTACGATCATCGCAATCACAGCGGCCTCATCCCCGAAGGCGGCGCCCCCGACCTGGGCGAACTCGCCGACGTCCGCACGGTCCTCGCCCTCGACCACGCACTCGTCATCCAGACGGCCCAGACCATCCACGGCTTCACTTTCCATTCAGTACCGCGACCGTAAGGGCGCGGGCCAATTGCCAATTGTCGATTGTCGATTAGACGACGAGCGCAGAAACGCAGAAAGGCGAAGTGACGAAGGGACATAGGGACAAAGTGAAGACCGATTGCCAATTCCAGTTACCAATTACCAACGGCGTGGATAAAAAGTCGCGGCTCGCTCAGGCCGCTTCAGCGGCCTTTCCGCCGAACGACGACTTCACTTCTGCGCGGTGCTGACT
>SBAX01000487.1 GCA_005240095.1 Phycisphaera mikurensis | reverse complement strand
GCCGTACGCTCGCTGCTCCGAGGAAATGAGTAACCTTCTCCGTTCCCACAGCGGGAAGTCTCTCACTCGCCGATTCCCAACAACCCCGAGCTATACAGACCCTCTAAGGCGGCCTAGCACATGGGCTGCCGGGAAGGACTCACTCCGTGCCCAATGTCTTTACCGGTCGGGCTAACTTCATCGCCCGGCTGAGTATCGTCGTCGTCATCCTCGGGCTGACATTGGTCGGCGGCTTTGCATACGGTTACATCCGCTCAGCCTTCTACACGGGCGTGGGCGTGGAGGTCTCGCAGCCCGTTCCCTTCAGTCACAGCCATCACGTGCAGGGGCTGGGGATCGATTGCCGCTATTGCCACACCACTGCGGAGACTTCCGCCTTCGCCGGACTGCCGACGACGCAGACGTGCATGAACTGCCATTCCAAGGTGTGGGTGGATGCGCCGATGCTCGAGCCGGTGCGGGAGAGCTGGCGGACGCAGACACCGCTGCGGTGGGAAAGGGTGCACAACCTCCCCGACTTCGTCTACTTCGCCCATTCCATTCATCTGGCCAAGGGGATCGGGTGCGCGTCGTGTCATGGGCGCGTGGACGAGATGCGGCTGATGCGCAAGGAAGCCTCGTTGTTCATGCAATGGTGCCTGGATTGTCATCGTAATCCGGCGCCGCATCTTCGCCCCACCGAGGCGCTCTTCAGCATGGACTGGCAGCCTCCGGACGACGGGGGCGCGCTGGCGGGTGCGTTGCTCGACCATCACCAGATCCAACAGGCGGCGATAACCGACTGTTCGACTTGCTATCGGTGACCTGTGCCGATCGAATCGCCTGCCTTGTACACCATCTCGCCACTACCACGCTTGTGGCAAAGCCTGGAGGAGTGGCGGCACGGCTGGCAGCCGTCCCCGGCAGGGGAACCCCCACCGGAGGCTTCGGGCGGGGTGACCCGGCGCGAGGCCATGAAGCTCCTGGCCGCCTCCGTGGCCCTGAGCGGCCTGACCTCGTGTAGCAAGCCTCCGCCCGAGCAGATCGTCCCCAGTGTTCGATCCGACGGAGCGGCGCCGCCCGACCGAGCCCTGCATTTCGCCACCGCAGTCACGCGAGACGGATTCGCCCACGGGGTCGTGGTGAAGAGCGTTTCGGGGCGCCCGGTCAAAGTGGAAGGCAATCCCGACCATCCGGCGAGCCTGGGAGCGACCGATGTCTTCGCCCAGGCCGCGATCTTGGGCCTGTATGATCCGGATCGGTCCCAGGCGGTCTACGATGGCGGGGACATCAGCACGTGGCAGGCGGCGGCTGTGGCCGTCGAGGAGCGCCTGGTGCGCGCCCGCCGCGATGACGGGGCGAGGCTGCGGCTGCTGACGGGTCCGACAACTTCTCCGACACTGCTGGATCAAATCGGACGACTGCTCGCCAGCTATCCGCAGGCCAAGTGGCACGTTCATTGTCCACTGGATAGGGGCAGGGCACGAGCGGGCTCGCGAATCGCCTTCGGCCGGGCCGTGGAGACGATCCCCGACATCCGCACTGCGGACGTAATCGTGGCGCTGGGCAGCGACTTTCTCTACGGCCTTGCGGGGAGCGTGCGCTTCGCCCACGAGTGGGCTGAGCGGCGGCGAGCCGCCGTGGCGACGGAAGCGCCGTCGCCCATGAACCGCCTGTATGTGGCGGAAGCGTGTCCCTCGGTGACGGGGGCGAATGCGGATCATCGGCTGGCGGTGGCGTCGTCGCAGATCGCTGGTTTAACGCTGGCGCTGGCGAGAGGATTAAAGATTCCCGGGCTCGAAGACCTGCGGCCAACCAATGGCTTCGATAAGCGGACTGACCAATGGCTGCACGCTGCGACGCGAGACCTGGCCGAGAATCGCGGGCGCGGCCTGCTTCTGGTGGGCGGGTCGCAGCCGCCCGCGGTTCACGCCCTGGCCCACGCGATCAACAATCACCTCGGCAACTTCGGGCGAACGATCGCCGCGGCCGAAGCATTCTGTGCGGCGGACCTGCCGCAGGCCGGATCGCTTGAAGAGTTGGGGGCGGACATCGATGCGGGGCGGGTGGATACGCTGCTGATCATCGACGCCAACCCGGTCTACGACGCGCCCGCCGACCTTGCGTTCGGCGACAGGCTCAAGCGGGTCACGTGGATCGCTCACATGGGACTCTATCGTGACGAAACCGCGCGGGTGGCTCACTCGCACCTGCCGATGGCGCATGATTTGGAGAGCTGGGGCGATGCGCGGGCGTTCGACGGGACGACCACCATCCTCCAGCCGCTCATTGAGCCCTTGTATCAAGGGCGCACACCAACGCAATTGCTCGCACTGCTGATGGGCCGGCCGGACCTCTCCAGCCGAGACCTGGTTCGCAGTTACTGGCTCAGTCGTATCCCGCCCGAGGGTTTCGAGAAATGGTGGGAAGAGGCGCTGCAGCGCGGAGTCGTGCCGGCCTCGGCGGCTCCGAGCGTGACGGCGACCGTTCGCCTGCCGGCGGTTGCGGAAGCAGCTGCGGCCTTGAGTCGAGAGGAGCCGCGTAGCGAGGCGATCGAACTTGAGTTTCAGCCTGATCCCACGATCTGGGACGGGCGCCATGCGAACAACGGCTGGCTGCAGGAGCTGCCCAAGCCGATCTCGAAGTTGACCTGGGACAATGCCCTGTATGTCAGTCCGGATACGGCGCAACGACTGAAGGTGCGCAATGAGGATGTGGTTGAGCTGGTCGACGGCCCGGCGCGGGTTCTAGCGCCGGTGTGGATTCTGCCCGGCCATGCAGACGACTGCGCAACGCTGAGCCTCGGCTACGGGCGGTGGGCGGCGGGCAGCGTGGGCGACGCCGTCGGAGTGCGTGCGTACACGCTTCGGCGCAGTGAGGCCGAATGGGCGAAGGTCGAGGTCCGAGTGCCGCCCCGCCCCCAGCGCCATCGTATGGCGTGCACGCAGGATCATCAGCGCATGGAGGGGCGCGACCTGATCCGGGCCGGTAAGTTGGAAGATTACCGGCGGGAGCCATCCTTGAAGCCGCATGCGGAGCATGCGGACATCGCCCTGTCCTTCTTTCCCGATCAACCGATGGTCGGCCAGCAATGGGGCATGTCCATCGACCTGAACACCTGCATCGGCTGCGGGGCGTGCACCATTGCCTGCCAGGCGGAAAACAACATTCCCATAGTCGGCAAGGAGGAAGTCCGCAGAGGTCGGGAGATGCACTGGATCCGTGTGGATCGATACTTCGCCGGTGAGCCGGGCGATCCTCAGTTCTATCACCAGCCCGTGCCGTGCATGCACTGCGAGACGGCGCCGTGCGAACTAGTGTGCCCGGTCAATGCCACGACCCACAGTCACGACGGGCTCAATGAGATGACGTACAACCGCTGTGTGGGGACGCGATACTGCTCCAATAACTGCCCCTACAAGGTGCGGCGGTTCAACTTCCTCCAGTATGCCGATCTGGACACCCCGGTGCTCAAGCTGCTGCGCAATCCCCAGGTCAGTGTGCGGGAGCGCGGCGTGATGGAGAAGTGCACCTACTGCGTGCAGCGCATCCGCGAAGCGCAGATTGCGGCGCGGAAGGAAAACCGCAATGTCCGCGACGGAGAGGTTCTCACGGCCTGTCAGCAGGCGTGCCCCACACAGGCTATTGTCTTCGGGGATACTACCGATTCCGCCAGTCGCGTGGCGCAGGCCAAGCGCGACCCGCGCACGTATGGGCTTCTCGCTCACCTGAACACGCGCCCGCGGACGACATACCTTGGCCGCGTTCATAACCCGCGCCGGGAGGCGGTGGAGGGCGTCTCCTCATGACGGCTACCCTCGCCCCAGCGATTAAAGCGCCAGACCTGCGCAGTGTGTACACAGGGGTCTCTGAGCGGATCGCGGGCATTCCTCTGCAGCGCGGCTTTCATCCCCGCTGGCTGGCGCTGTTCGGGTTGTCTCTCTCCTTTGTCCTGCTGGGGCTCATCTCCGTGACGTGGCTGATGATCCGCGGGGTGGGTGTGTGGGGCGTCAACGTGCCGGCCGCGTGGGGAATCGCCATCGTCAACTTCGTGTGGTGGATCGGCATCGGGCACGCGGGCACGCTGATTTCCGCGATTCTGCTGCTGATGAGGCAGGCCTGGCGCACTTCCGTCAACCGCCTGGCGGAGGCGATGACGCTGTTTGCAGTGGCCAATGCGGGGTTGTTTCCACTGCTGCACCTGGGGCGCATCTGGAAGTTCTACTACGTGCTGCCGTATCCGGACACCCTCGGGTTGTGGCCGCAGTGGCGCAGTCCTCTTGTATGGGATGTCTTTGCAGTCCTTACCTACTCTTTGGTCTCATTCCTGTTCTGGTATCTGGGTCTGGTCCCCGATCTTGCCACCATGCGTGATCGGGCGCCGCGCCGGTGGGTTGCACGGACTGCGGGTTTCTTTTCCCTGGGGTGGCGGGGATCGGCGCGGCACTGGCACCATTACCAGATGCTCTATCTGATGCTGGCAGGACTGGCCACGCCGCTGGTGGTGTCCGTACACAGCATCGTCTCTTTGGATTTCGCGGTCTCGATTGTACCGGGCTGGCATGCGACCATCTATCCGCCGTTCTTTGTGGCGGGAGCCATCTACTCCGGCTTTGCCATGGTGCTCATGATTGTCATTCCCCTACGACGCGCCTTTCACCTGGAGGGATTCCTGACTCTGCACCACCTGGATGTGATGGGGAAGATCATGCTTACGTCGGGGCTCATCGTAGCCTACGGGTATGTCATGGAGACTTTCACCGGGTGGATCAGCGGCGAGCAGGTCGAAGAGCACCTGATCCGCATACGCCTGGCGGGCACTTACGCGCCGCTGTACTGGATCATGATCGCCGGCAATGTGCTGGTCGCCCAACTGCTGTGGTTCCGAGCGGTGCGCACGCGCCCGGCGATCCTGTTCGTCATCGCCGTCCTGATCAACGCGGGGATGTGGATGGAACGCTGGGTCATCGTGATCGTCAGTCTCCATCAGGACTATCTCCCGTCTTCATGGGGGCTCTATATTCCCACACGCTGGGACTGGTCGGTGTTCCTGGGAACCATCGGTCTGTTCAGTGCCCTGATGCTGCTCTTTGTTCGCTTCCTGCCCGTGATCTCCATGTTCGAAGTGCGCGAGGACAGTCATCGGGGCCACTGTGACATCCCGCTCTCGGCCGTGCGAGCGAGCCAGACCGAGGCCCCGCGGGTTAATGAGCAGCCGCTCCTCACCGGGGTGATCCCTGAGGCCCGACTGCACGGGCTCTGCGCCGAGTTTGCCAGCGCGGAGGATCTGCTTGCGGCCGTGCGCCGCGTGGCGGATGCGGGCTACCGCAAGATCGACGCCTTCTCGCCGTTTCCCATCCGTGAACTGCCCCAGGCGATGCGACTGGGCAAATCCGTTGTCCCGCAGATCGTCCTCTGCGGAGCGCTGCTCGGCGCTGGCGGCGCCTACCTGCTGCAGTGGTATTCCACGGTGATCGATTACCCGCTCAACATCGGGGGGCGTCCATTCCATAGCTGGCCTTCCTACATACCCCTGACCTTTGAGCTTGCGGTACTGGGCGGCAGCTTGATCGGCGTCATCGGGCTCTTTGTGCTGACCGGCTTTCCTCAGCCGTATCATCCCGTTCTCAATACTCCAGGCTTTGAGAATGCGACCAGCGCTTCTTTCTTCCTGTGTGTGGAGGCCGCGGACGCACGATTCAAACGCAAAGAGACACGTGAACTACTTGACGACCTGCACGCCCTGCGGGTCAGCGAGGTTTCTACATAGGTGGTGGAGATGAATTCCCGTTTGCAATTCTGCGGAGGTGGAAGTAGACGCCACACGAGGTTTGGAGGCTGGCTGCTTGCGCTGGCGACGGTGAGTGGGTGCGAAGGGCGCGACGCCATGCTCGACCAACCCAAGCTCCTGCCCATGGAACCCAGCGAGGTATTCCTGGATGGATCGTCCATGCGCCCGCTTGTTGCCGGAACAGTTCCACGAAGCGGAGCCATCCAGAGTCTGGCGCCTCCGCTTGGCTCAGCCCCGCCGGTGACCATGGAACTGCTTCGCCGCGGGCAGGAACGGTTCATGATTTTCTGCTCCGTGTGCCACGGACTGGACGGCTATGGGGAAGGCATGGTGGTGCAGAGAGGCTTTCCGCGGGCGGCGTCGTACCACACTGAGCGTCTGCGCAGCGCCCCGGATGATTACTTGTTTGCGGTGATCACCAGCGGGTATCAGAACATGCCCGCCTACGGCGCGGTCGTTGGCGTGGAGGACCGCTGGGCGATCATCAGCTACCTTCGTGCTCTGCAGCTCAGTCAAAACGCACAGATCACGGATGTTCCGGAGGAGACGCGAGGGCAGCTGTTGGAGTGAGGGGGCGTCGTTCGATGTATCGATGGCTTCAGAATGCTGCCGGGTTTCGCGGCTGGGCAATGACCGCTGTCGGCCTTGGCCTGGCCTTGACGGTGCTGCTTGCCGTGTATGGGACCAAGGCGCTGCTGATGAGCTATCTGTGCGCGTTTCTTTTCTGGAGCGGAGTCGCGTTGGGTTGCGGGGCGATCCTGATGGTGCATGGTCTGGTGGGGGGGCGCTGGGGAGAAGTCGTTCGTCTGCCTATGGAAGCGGCAACGGCTACGGCGATCGTCCTGCCTGCGGTCTTCGTCCCCATTGCCCTTGGGCTGGGATATTTGTATCCGTGGGCGGTGGCGCTGACCGAGAATGTCCACGCGACTACGCCACGGCAACTGTACTTTGGGACATGGTTTTTCCTCGGGCGGGCGGCGGGTTTTCTCGCGGTATGGAGCATCGGCGCGTGGATGCTCATCGGCTCGTCCAGGGGCGGTCGCGCGACCGGGAGCGGGCTCTATGCCCGGGTCTGATCGCCTACACCCTGACGGTCAGCTTCGCGGCGATCGACTGGATCGCCTCGCTCGATCCCGTTTGGTACTCGAGCTTGTTCGGCCTGTACCTGCTGGTGGGACAACTGCTCAGCGCCCTGGCGGTTTTGACTTTGTGCGCCGCGCGCCCGGCGATGTTGCGGGTTCCTGAGGCACAGGGCGATGGCGACGCCCTGCAAGACCTGGCTACCTTGCTCTTTGCATTCGTCGTGCTCCACGCTTACTGTGCGTACTGTCAGTTCTTCATCATCTGGAACGGGAATCTTCCCCAGGAGATCCGCTGGTACGCGCCGCGGATCCGTGGTCTGTGGAGAATCGTCGCACTGGCGCTGATTGCCGTTCATTTTGCGCTGCCCTTCGCCCTGCTGCTCTCCCGCGCGGTCAAACGCAATCCCTCGTTCCTGTTCAAGGTTGTTCTCCTGGTCCTGGCGGCGCGCTGTGTAGAGTCGATGTGGGTTGTGCTTCCCTCGTATGAGACGACGACGGTACGCGCTCTGGGGTTGATCACTCTGACGGGGCTGATGATGCTGGGCATGGGCTGGCTCTGGCGCCAGTGGTTCCACGTCCACCTTCGCCGCAGACTGGCTCTGCAGGAAACGCAGCCACAGCTGGGGGAGACAGATCGATGACACGCTCGACAACGCGCGACATCGGTCCACGCCGGGCGCCCGAGGGGGTCGATCTGCGGGTGGTGTACGGTGCGGTCATCGCGCTGCTCCTTCTGGCCCTGATCGTGCACCCCGTGGTGGTAGAGGTTCTGCAGTTCTTTCGGGGCGGCCGCCCTGCCGAAACCGCGGCGGCGCAGTTCCCGGAGCTGGGATCGACGCGACACTGGCTGGACCCGTCGGCGGATCTGACGGTCACGCGCCGCCGGGAGCGTGAGCGGCTCAGCACGTATGCGTGGATTGATCGCCAGGCGGGCGTGGTGCGCATTCCCATTGATCGGGCCATGGAACTGCTCGTTGAGCGCGGCACCGCGAGCGGTGACGCAAAGGAAGGGCTTCAGCGCAATGAGTGACAGTCGACTGATGCAGATCTGCGCAGGGTTCCTGTGCGCCGCAGCGGCGCTGTGCGGGGCCACCCGCGCTCACTCACCGCAAAGCCCGCTCGAGAAGGTGGCCATGACGCAGCGCCTCGGGGAGGCCGTTCCTCTCCAACTGACCTTTACGGACGAGAGCGGCAAGGCTGTGCAGTTGGGGAGTTTCTTCAGCGATCGTCCGGTCGTGATCGTGCCTGTGGTGTACGAGTGCGCGATGCTGTGCACGCAGGTGCTGAACGCCCTTCACCGCACCCTGCAATCGATCGACCTTGTGGCGGGGCGCGACTTTGCGGTCGTCGTCATGAGCATCGATCCGCGGGAGACGGCTCAACTCGCAGCGGAGAAGAAGCTTCGCTATCTGGGTCGGCACGCGTCCGCCACTACATGGCGGGCCTGGCATTTCCTGACCGGCGAGCACGCGCCGATCTCACAGCTCACCGAAGCAGTCGGCTATTTCTACACCTACGACGAACAAACCCGGCAGTTTGCCCATCCCGCGGCGGTGGTCGTGCTGACGCCCCAGGGACGGATCTCTAGATACGTCGTCGGTCTGGACTATAGCCCTTCCGACCTGCGGCTGGCGCTGATCGAGTCCTCCGATGGGGTGATCGGCTCAATGGTCGATCGGCTGCTCCTGCGCTGCTACCGATATGACCCCCGCAACGGACGCTATGGTCTGGCGATTGCAACGGCCTTGCAGGTCGGCGGGGCGCTGACGGTATTGCTGGTCGCGACGGGAATCCTCTGGCTGAGCCGCCGTCCTGCCCGGGCTGAGGACAGCCCCGCGCGGAATGTGGGTCGGGGAATAAGATGACGTCTCGTGGAGCCGTCAATTCGGGATTCTCGCTGTGGCCGGAAACTGCCTCAGTCGGCGCCGAGCAGGTTGATCTGGTCTACCTGGCGCTTCTTGGATTGACCCTCTTCTTTGTGATTCTTCTGGGCGCTCTCGCACTGGGATTCGGAGTGAAATACCGAGTCGGCAGGGCAGCCCATCGGCGTGAAGTGGTTCACAAGACCCACCTCGAAGTCGTGTGGATCACGGCCGCGGCGCTCATCACCCTGGCTGTGTGCCTGTGGGGAACATATGTCTATGTCGATGCGGTCACCCCGCCTCCCGATGCTCGCAACATCTACGTCGTGGGCAAACAATGGATGTGGAAAGTCTCTCATCCGCAGGGTCCCCGCGAGATTAACGAACTACACGTACCCGCCGGAGTGCCGGTCAAGATCAATCTGACTTCCCAGGACGTCATTCACAGTTTCTACATTCCTGCATTTCGTCTCAAGCGGGACGTACTTCCACAGACGTACACGTCACTATGGTTCAACGCCACGCGCCCGGGCGAATACCATCTGTTTTGCGCGGAATACTGCGGCGCGGAGCACGCCCGGATGCGCGGGCGCGTGATCGTGATGGAGCCTGCGGAGTTCCAGCGCTGGCTCAGCGACTCGAAGGACCTGGAGCCGGAGCCGATTCCCAACGCGGAGCTTGCCGAAGCGCGTTCCGACGGCCACGCCGAGGTATTCGCCCGCTACGCCTGCGGAGACTGCCACAAATCCGGCCCCACGCCGGAGGGACCGACCCTGGTGGGTCTGTTCGGCCAGCCGGTCCGCCTGCGCGATGGGCGGACGGTGGTGGCCGACGAAGAATACATTCGCCAGTCCATCATGGAGCCCAACGCGGCCGTCGCCCTAGGCCAGGCCGCGCCATCGACCATGCCCACCTACGCCGGGCAGGTTGACGACGAACATCTCTGGCAGCTCATCGAGTTCGTCAAATCTCTGGGAGCGGATGCTGGAGGCATTGGACCGACGCCATGACCACGCTCGACGCCATCATCCTGCCCGCGCCCAGCTATCTGACCGCGCACTGGTCGCTGCGCTCTTGGCTGCTGACTCTCGACCACAAGCGGATCGCCATGCTGTATCTGACTTCGATCACTGCATTCTTCTTCGTGGGAGGGGCCGCGGCGGTGCTGATGCGTCTGGAGCTGGCCACGCCGGCATCGGATTTTGTGGTCAGCGGGGCCTACAATCGCCTGTTCACCATTCACGGCGCGGTCATGGTCTGGTTCTTCCTGATTCCATCGATCCCTACCGTCCTGGGAAACTTCCTTATTCCGCTCATGATCGGGGCCAGAGACCTTGCTTTTCCCAGACTGAACCTCATGAGCTGGTATGTATTCATGGCCGGCGGGGCACTGGCCACGGGATCGATCATCGTGGGAGGCGTGGACACGGGGTGGACTTTCTATACGCCGTACAGCACGACGTATGCGAATTCCGCAGTTTTCCCGATGGTCGCCGGCATTTTTGTTGCCGGTTTCGCCTCCATCATGACCGGCCTTAACTTTATCGTCACTATCCACACCATGCGCGCCCCGGGCCTGACGTGGTTCCGGCTGCCGCTCTTCGTGTGGGCGATGTACGCCACCAGCCTGGTGCTGGTGCTGGCCACGCCGGTGCTGGCGATTACTCTGGTCCTCATCGCCGTGGAACGCTTCTGGGGCGTGGGTGTATTTGATCCTGCACTGGGCGGTGATCCGCTGCTCTTTCAGCACTTGTTCTGGTTCTACTCCCACCCTGCGGTGTACATCATGATTCTGCCCGCCATGGGCGTGGTCAGCGAGCTGGTCGCGTGCTTTTCCCGCAACCCCATTTTCGGGTACCGCTTTGTCGCCTACGCCAGCATGGCCATCGCCATTCTCGGGTTTTTGGTGTGGGGCCATCACATGTTTGTCGCGGGTCAGAGCGTACACGCCTCCATGGTCTTCTCGTTCCTGAGCTTCCTGGTGGCCATTCCCTCCGGTGTAAAAGTGTTTAACTGGATCGTCACTCTGCGCAATGGGACCATTCACTACAAGACGTCCATGGTGTATGCCTTGGGTTTCATCGGGCTCTTCACGCTGGGAGGGTTGACCGGCCTGTTTCTTGCCACGTTGCCTGTGGATGTTCACGTTCATGACACGTACTTCGTCATTGCCCACTTCCATTACATCATGGTGGGCGGCGCGGTGATGGCCTATCTTGGGGGAATGCACTTCTGGTGGCCCAAGATCGCGGGCCGGATGTATAACGAAGGCTGGGGAATCTTCAGCGCTATTCTGATGTTCTTCGGGTTCAATCTTACCTTCTTCCCCCAGTTTATTCTTGGATATCTGGGTATGATCCGCCGCGCTGCGGAGTACCCGCCGGAATTCCAACTCCTGAACGTGCTGTCTTCGGCGGGCGCGTCCATCCTTGGGGTGGCCTACCTCATACCCCTGGTCTATTTGACTCGATCTCTGGTCCGGCCGGCCACCGCGGAGGCCAACCCCTGGAACGCCACCGGCCTGGAGTGGACGGTCTCTTCGCCACCGCCGGAGCACAACTTCGATTCGACTCCTGTCGTGACCACGCCTCCCTATTCCTATGACGCCGAGAAAACGGCCGAATTGGAGGCTGTCAGCCCATGACGCATCTCGCGATAGCCCCGCAATTCGACGACGCCGCGCAGCAGCACGAGTCCGCCGCGTTGGGCATGTGGGCGTTTCTCGCCACCGAAGTGCTGTTTTTTGGCGGCCTGCTGACCGTGTACACCGTCTACCGCATGGCCCACCCCGCGGCCTTCGCCGAAGCGAGCAGTCACCTCTACACATGGATCGGGGCCGTGAACACCGTCGTCCTGCTGCTGAGCAGTTGGACGATGGCCCTGGCCGTGCACGCCGGCGCGCACGGAGAGCGCGCTCGCATCATCAGGATGCTTGCGGCGACTATGGCCCTGGGGCTCGCTTTTCTGCTCCTCAAGGCCGTGGAGTACTACCTCGATTTCCATGATCATCTCGTCCCCGGACGCGCCTTTCGTCCCGACTGGTCCACGAACGCGCCGGCGGCCCAGATGTTCTTCATCCTCTATTTCATCCTCACCGGGATGCATGCAGCACACATGCTGGTCGGCGTACTGGTTGTGGCTTGTTTCGTCGCCGTCATTCGCACGACTCCATCGCCCGCGAGGCACGCAAACGCCTTGGAGTTGGTCGGACTGTACTGGCACTTCGTGGACATTGTGTGGATCTTCCTGTTCCCCCTGCTTTACTTGGTGGCCTAGGAACATGAGCGGCATCTCGCTATCTACAACAAGCTATCGCAACGTGAGCATCGTCTTGTTCACGCTTCTGGTGGTCACGCTCGTTTTGGCTGAGCTGCACCTCGGGCCGCTTGCGTGGGTGGCGGCACTGGTGATCGCATGCGCCAAGACGGTGCTCGTCGCCGTCTACTTCATGCACTTGCGCTTTGCCACGCCGCTGACCCGAGTCTTCGCCCTGGCGGGCGTGGTCTGGTACGTCATCCTCCTGGGCCTTACCCTCGGCGATGTGCTCACGCGAGCTCACTGAACCACGCACAGCCGGGGCGTGCTCCTGCTGGTAAGGTAAAGGGCTGGCCTACTTGATCGCGGGAATCGTGATGCGCAGCGGCGAACCCGAGACAGTGCAGTCCGCCCAACCTGCGGCACTGGCTACCTTCCTGGCCGACCCCGCTTCTTATCCGCACCGTCCCGTCAGCGTGGACCTGATTCAGACGCATTGCTGCCGCAAAGTCAATCGCCGACGTGATTCTCGACCTCGGACGAGTCATGATCGCCGATCATGTCGGACGCACCTGAACGCTGTGGCCTCATGGCTGCTGCCCCCACTGGGGGCCGCACGCATAGGGTGAACCTCAACGCCGTCCAGGACCCCCCGCGGATTCGCCGTCTGGACCCGACACCTTGCGGCGTAGACAATGAAGTGGTCGTCAACTAGGCATTCGGTTTGTCATCAGGGAGGAGGCCTGTCATGCACCCCGCGCGCTTTCGCATCCCTCGATTCGTCGTTCTTTCGGCCGTAGCCACAGCCCTGGCAGGGGTACTGACGTGCGTCGCTGGTTGTCCGGCATCCGCGCCGCTCGGCGTCACCACCGGCGGGGTCAAGGATATGGCTTACGCCCGGCAGGTGATCGCCGATGGCGACATCCCGGAGCCCACGGCCATCAGCGTGGAAGGGCTGCTATCCGAGCACAGCATCGCGGCGCCCGTCCCACAAAACGCGGGGGCGCTGTACTCCACGGCCACCGCGGCCTGGAATGCAGACTTCGACGAACTCACCCCGCTCATAACCATCCAGGTCGGCTTTGGATCCAACATCGATCCGGAGGACTTTGAGCGGACGGCGCTCAATCTGTGCCTCGTTATCGATCGCAGCAACTCCATGAACGACGCCTTCGATGAGCGAACGCGGACCACCAAGATCGACGCCGTGCTCATCGCCGTGGATCGCCTGCTCGCTCAGCTTGCCGCGTCGGACCGCATCAGCGTGGTGGCCTTCGCCGAGGATCCCAGCGTGCTGCTCGACCCAGTGCCGGGCAACGACGTGGGCGCGGTGAAAATGGCCTTGGATGAGATCGACGTTCGCGGCAGCACCGACCTCGGTCGGGCCTTGCAGCGGGCCTACGGCCTGGTGGCCGCCAACCAGCACCCCTCGCGTGTCGACCGTTTGATGGTGTTTACCGACGCCCGCATCACGGCCGGGGCCCGGCAAAGTCGAGACCTCATCGACGTCATGGAGGAATTCGCCGAGCAGGGCATCGGCGCCACCATCGTCGGCGTGGGCACCGATTTCGGGCAGGAACTTGCCGGCGACATTGCCCAGGTCCGTGGCGGCAACGTGGTGTATCTCAACGACTATGAACGCATCGTGCAGGTGTTCGACGAGGAGTTCGACTTCCTGGTCAGCCCCATCGCCTACGACGTGCGCCTGGCGGCGACGGTTCCTTTTGCCCTGGACGTGGCGGACACCTTCGGGCTGCACGAATCGGCGGTCAGCGGGCACATCTTCGAGCTGGTCATCCCTTCGCTCTTCTACAGCAATCGCCAGGGCGGGGCGGCCATCTTCATCCGCCTGCGGCCGGGGGCCCTGGTGGACTTCAGCGAGCCCATCGAGGCGGCCGATCTCTCGCTGGTTTACAAGACCACCACCGGTGAGGCCCTTAGCGAAGCCAAGAGCGTGACCCTTCCCGCGGCCCTCGATCCCACCGCGACCGAGCCGTACTTTGAGACCGACGCGACCAAGCGTGCCGTCCTGCTGCTCAACACGGCCATCGTCCTGCAGAACGCCTGCCGGGATGCCTACAGCGGTTCGTACTACGACGATGCGGCCAGGGAGTGGGTGTATCACTATCCCGACATCGTGGACTTCGATCGGGCCATCGCCCGGCTGACGGAGTTCCTGCCGTACTTCGACGCCTTGGCCGAGGGGCTCGAAGATCAGCCCGACGAAACCTCACGCAGTCTGTCCTCGGAGCGCGCCCTGGTCGAAAAACTGCTCGACAACATCCAGGATTTCCGGCAACTCTCCGGCGGCGGCTTCTTCGGCGGTTAGCCGGCTCTAGCGTCGGGGCTGGTCGCCGGCGCTTGAAGGTGAACGACGTCCGCCCAGAGCTTGACGGTCGGCGGCAGAGTGTTATCGTGTCGCGCCCGAGGCGGCAGTGGCCGGCCGTCTCGCGTCAAATCAACGGCCAGGACTTGGTGAATGGAGGATGGATCATGACACAGGTGCGTATGCGAAGAGCCGCCGCTTTGGTGGGTATGAGCGGCATCGTTCTGATCGTTGCTTTTCTTGCGGGGCTGGGCGTCTCGCCCACGGACGATTCTCCGGTCGCGGACGATCAGGCCGGCATCATCCTGCTGCCCGAGGAAGGTCTATGCGTTCCCGTCGGTACCGATCTTGAAGAAGACGTCGAGCCCCTCAACTCCCACAACACCTGCCATAGCTGCCCGAAGTTCAAGGGCTGCACGCGGGTTTCCTGCGACCCATGCTGCTATCAATGCGTGGGAGATCCGATCACCCGCTGCCTGTAGGCAAACCGCGCGAGGAGATTCCAAGGAGCGGTGAGCGATGCGGCTTGCCGCTCTTTGTTTTGCTACCGTTCGGGAATCCCTTCAGCAGCCAAGGGCGTCAGCTTGGGCACGGCCTCAGGGTTGTCGGCGTCGAGCTTAGGCAGGTCCTTGAGGGACGACAGACCGAAGACCTCGAGAAAGTGGTTGGTGGTGCCGTAGAGCAGGGGGCGCCCGATTTCCTCGGCCCGGCCCACGATGCGAACCAGATTCATGTCCCGCAGCCGGACGAGCATGTCCCCCACGGCCACCCCTCGGATGGCCTCGATGTCCGCCCGCAGCACGGGCTGCTTGTAGGCCACGATGGCTAGGGTCTCCAGGGCCGCTGCGGAGAGCCGCGAGTCCGCACGCTCCTTGTGCAGCTTGCCGATCCATGGGTGATAGGGCGGCAGGGTCAGCATCTGGTAGCCCTTGGCGATCGAAGCGATCCGGAAGGACGAACCGCAGGATTCGTAGCGTTCGTTGAGCGTCTCGACGTAGCGTTTCACGTCGTTGGCGTCGCCCGTGCCCAGGATCTGCGCGATCTTCGCCCCGGGCAACGGCTCGTCGGTGGAAAACAGGATGGCCTCCACGACCGACTCAGTCGTCACGGCCGGGGATTCAGCGGGCGTGGTGCTCGCGGTCTGCGTCGGTGCCGCGTCCAGGACTTCGTTGTCGCTTACAGCTTCGCTCATGGGGCGTAGATGATACAAAGTTTCCGCCCGATGGCGAGAACGTTAAGTCCGTGCGTTGCCTTGGACGAAAAGGGCCTATATACAGCTTGGCATGAGCAAGCGGCGTCCAGGCAAGACGGTCAAGCTCAACAGGCTTCGCAACCCCGACTTTCGTCTGGGCAAGGCCATTCCGCGCGCCTGGCGCTGCCGGGCGCAGGGGCGCGGAGTACGTTGGCAGCGAGATCGTCGAGTCGGCGGTGTGACCATCGTCAGCCCGGACCATGCGACGGCTTGGTGGTCGCAGGAAATCGCCTGCAAGCCGGGCGAGTTCTATCGCGTGGAAGCCGTGGTGAGCGGCGAGTTGGCGGCAAAAACCACTGAAGGCGGGGCGGTGCTGCGAATCGAGCCATTGCCTGCCAGCCGGGCGAATGGGTCGAGGCATACCGCGCCGATTCACGGCCGCCTGAACGGAACCATCATTCGGGCGTATTTCCATGCGCCGCCCGGCGTGCACAGAGCCCGGCTTTCCGTGGGTTTCGAGAGCGCCCAAGGGGAGTTGACCCTCGAGACGGTTCGGCTCATGTCCATCCTGGAGCCGGACCTGGTATCTCACCCCCTGGCGATTCCGCCGCCGCCATGGTCGCATCCCGCTCCGCCGCCGGTGGAGAAGGCCATGGTTTGCAGCGCCGCCGCGCCCAACCGCCCGATCGTCGCGTTGCTTGGCCAATTGCTGGGGGCGGACCATGTAGCCTGCAGGAACGGCGCAGCTCTCGACCTCCATGATGCCTCGGCCCTTCTCGTTCCTGATCCCCAACCGCCTCGGGGAATTCGTTCGCTGGCCGGACTAGCCCGCTTGGCCGAGGAACGAATTGTCATCATTTCTCTAGGAGCGTTCGCGAAGATTGCAGGGAGCGCTGTGAAGGTCCGTCGGATCGTCCAGGATGATGATCCCATTCATGCGAGGGTCTGTCACTCCAACTTCGCCACGACGGGATTCGCATTGCACGATGTGTTCTCCTTCGCCGAGGCCGACGGCGAGGGCTGTTTCATGCAGAACCAGTTCCGACGCACCGCAGAGTTCGACAAGCTCTGTGCACGTCACGGTTTGCATGTCCTCCTCGCCTCGATGTGCGAGAAGGAAGCGACCACGGACAAGCCCATCGCCCTCTTCAAGCAGACCTCCGGCGGCGCCTTGTTCGTGATCGACCTGGAGCCGTTCGAGGTGCCAAGCTCGACCATGTCTGAGGCTGCCCCCGCGTGGCACGTGCTCGCATCAATGCTCGGCCGAGCGCCGTCGCCCATGGGGCAGTACACCGTGCCCGATCGGAACCCTGCGGACTTTTGTGGGATGATCCGCGAGCTTGGAGCGCGGTTCGAGCAGTTCGTGGTTCATGATGAAGACGTGCCCCTCGAGGAAGTGCAGGGGCAACTGGTCACCATCGGAAAGGAAGACCAATCCTTCGGTCTGCCCCTGCGCCCCAAGCCGGTGATCCTCGTCCGCAGCGGGCTGGTATCGGGAGATATGGAGAGCGTCTACGGGGCGCTCACCTGGTTCAAGCAACTGCTCCGTCCGCCGCCGCACGCCTGCCCCTACGCGGATGCGCTCGCCGGGCAGTTCCGGCTGGCGTGGGTGCCGTGCGCAGCAGAATGGGAATTCGGCGAGGGCTGGCAGCGCTCGCGTCGCCCGCCGGTACACCCGATGGAGCTGGAAATCGACGACGCCAAACTGGCGGCCGTCATTGACGTGGTCTCGCGCCCCGTCAATGCCATTCGTGTGGTTCTGGCCGGTCGTCGGCAGATGGCCGAGCACTACGCTGATTGGCTGCTTCGCCTGTTCGCGGAGCTGGGTCCCGGCGAGGTCTTCTCGCCGTCGGTAGGGGAGGGGGATCACTTTTCGAACCGCTCCGCTGTGCGTTGGCGAAGCGTGCGCTACCGGCCTGAGGTCGTCATCGCACCGGACGTCTTCACCGATGGTGTTCACCATGCGGCGTTGGCGGGCGGCGCGGCCCTGGTGCGACTGGAAGTGCCGGGGTGGGACGCCGACTTCATCGCCCATTCCATCTCGCGGACCAGTCTGGTGGCCACACTGCTGGAACAGGCTATCGGCCTGCAATTCGGCCTTATCGCCCTCAATCGCGGCCGCGCCTTCGCACAGATCGACGGCTTCACTCCGTTAGCCCCCGGCGAGGCCCTGATCGTGGAACGCCACGCGCCGTCCCTGCGCATCTCCGGCGTGGGTTGACGCTTCAACCGCTCGTCCCTAACCGCCGATAACTGCCGGTCGGGTGTGAACAGGGGACGAGGATGTGGCCGCTGCTGGCTGGACGTGTCATCTATCCGCTGCACGAACGCGTGTTGGGCCGCTCCACGTTCCGGTATTGGCGGGACCTCGAACGCTCGCAGTGGTCTTCCCCGGATTGTCTGCGGCGATTGCAGGGGCAGAAGCTCCGCGACCTGCTCACCCACGCCTACCGGAATGTTCCGTTCTATCGAGCGCGGTTTGATGAGGCCGGCGTAGGCGGCGCGCTCGACGATCCTTGGGCTGCGCTAAGCAGGTTGCCCACGCTCTCCAAGGCAGACATCCGCCAATCCCTCAGTGACATCGTCTGGCGTGACGCGCCCGGCGGTGTGTATGAAAGTCACACCGGCGGATCGACCGGCGAACCGCTGACGTTCTACTTCGATCGCCGCCGCCAGGCCTTCGATCAGGCGGCGCGGCTTCGCACGCACCGCTGGTTCGGAGTCCAACCCGGCGATCGCGAAATGTACCTGTGGGGCTCGCCTATCGAGAGGCAGCGCCACGCGGGCTTCAGGCGCCTACGCGACTCGTTGTTCAACCACTGCCTACTTGACGCCTTCAACCTCTCGCCGGCGCACCTGGACAGCTACCTCGACCGCTGGGACCGGCTTCGTCCGGTCTGTCTGTTTGGATACCCCAGCAGCATCGTCCGCTTCGCTGAGCACGCCAAGGCGCGAAATCGGCGGCTCGACACGCGTGCTCTCCGAGCGGTCTTTGTGACCGGCGAGGTCTGCTACGACCACGATCGCGCGGTGATCGCCAACTACTTCGATGTGCCGGTCGCCGACAGCTACGGCAGCCGCGACGCGGGCTTCATCGCTCATCAATGTCCCCAGGGGCGCATGCACATCACCGCGGAAAACATCATTGTGGAAATCCTCCGCGAAGGGGGGAGCCGCGAGAGTGCCACGGCCGAGATGGGCGAAATCGTGATCACGCATCTGGACGCGTATGCGATGCCGCTGATCCGCTACCGGACTGGTGACATAGGGCGGCTGCGGCGTGGACGGTGCACGTGCGGGCGGGGGCTGCCGATAATGGACGTCGTGCAGGGGCGCTCTACGGATTTCCTCTGCCTTCCCGACGGGAACGTCCGCCATGCGTTGTCGATCATCTACCCGCTGCGGGAAACGAAGGGCGTGCGGCAGTTCCGCGTGGTGCAGGACGAGGACCTGCGGGTGTGCGTCGAAGTTGTCTGCGACGAGCAGGCCGCGCGGCTCACTGCGGAGGCCGTGGCCGGTCGGGTACGGCCAGTGCTCGGGAATCGGATCGACCTCGAAGTTCGGTTCGTGGAATCGCTGAGCCCCAACGCCGCGGGCAAGCACCGCTATGTCATCTCCCGAGCGCGGCCACAGGGCAAAGAGGCCCAGCATGTCTAGCGCCGTGTTGACATTGCCACGGCAGTCTGTCCATCGCTCCGAGGGCCCGAGCGACAGGGAGTGCCGCATCGTGGCCCTCGCGTCGCATCGCCGCGGCGACTGGCAGGCGTTTATTGACAGATGCGCCGACGCGACGGTTTTTCACACCCTCGCCTGGCATGATGCGGTGGCTGAGGGCTTCCCCCACGAGGACGTCTACCTGATGGCCTATCGCGGCGAGCACGTAGTGGGCGTGCTGCCCATGTTTCTGGTCAACAGTTTTCTCGCCGGACGCACGCTGGTCAGTCTGCCGTATGCGGTCGGGGGAGGGATTCTCGGGAACGACGAAGATGCCGTAGCGCAACTGTTCGCCGAAGCGAAGCGAATCGCCGAGTGCCGCCAATGCGTCACCATCGATCTGCGGAGCGCGAAAGCTGTCCTGCCCGACGTACCGATCGTCGACCGGTACGTGGGATTCGAGCGCGAGCTGCCCGGGCGGAGCGACGATGTGCTCGGCTGGCTGCCGCGCAAGGCCCGCGCCGCGGCGAGAAACGCTCGCAGTAAGTTCGGACTTACCGCGTCTTTCGGCGATGAACACCTCCGCGAGGTCTGGCGGTTGTACTCAATCAGCATGCGGCGCCTGGGCTCCCTGGCTTATTCGTTTTCATTCTTCGAGCGCCTTGCGGGGCACTTTGCTGAGCAGCACTGGACATGTCTCGTTCGGTATCAGGGGCGGCCCGTGGCCGGGCTGTTCACCCTGCTGTTTCGCGATCGGGTAATGCCCTATTTCGTGGGTACCAGCCGTGTGGCAAAGCGCTGTAGCGCCGCCAACTTCATCTACCTCGTGACCATGGAGCGGGCGGTGAGTGAGGGCTTTGGGGTGTTCGATTTCGGCCGCTCGCGGCGCGACAACACCGGCAGCTACGACTTCAAGAGGTTCCACGGCTTTGAGCCGCGCCCTCTCGAGTACCAGCAATACTCGCTGGGTTTACCTGCCCGTGAGTTGACGCCATCAAACCCGGCCTTTGCCGCTGCCCGCCGCGTCTTTCGCTACCTCCCTTTACCGGTGACGCGGGTCTTGGGAGCACGGCTGGCGAACCACATACCGGGGTGATCGATGAACATTCTCTACCTCGCCCATCGCCTGCCGTTCCCGCCCAACAAGGGCGACAAGCTCCGCGCCTTCAGGCACATCCAACACCTTGCCCAAAGGCATCGCGTGTGGTGTGCCTGCTTCATCGACGATCCGGCGGATTCTCAGCACATCGACACGCTCAAAGGGTTCTGCGAGGACGTGCAGCCCGTGCGCCTCGGTCGCAAGGAAGCCTTGATTAAAGGGCTGCTGGGCTTGGCCGGCGGTTCCACCGTGACCGAAGCGTACTATCGTCGCGCGGCCATGGCCCGGACCGTGGAGGAGCTGACAAGCCGGGTTCGTTTCGATGTCGTGGTGGCGTTTTCATCGAGCATGGCATCTTACGCTCTGGGGGCAATGGCCCCGCGGCGCGTGCTGGACCTGTGCGATTGCGACAGTCGCAAGTGGTCGGCCTACGCCGACGTCTGCCGCGGGCCGCACCGCTCCTTGTATCGCCTTGAGGGCTCGCGGCTCGCCAAGCGGGAACGCGATTGGGTCTCGCGATTCGATGCCACGATCGTCGTCGCCGCGACGGAGGCACAGCTCCTGCACCCGTCTGTCGGGACCGGCAAGCTCCACATCGTGGGCAACGGCGTGGAATTGCCGGAGCCCTCGGCGCCTGCCAGCGACGGCGAACCTCTCCGCGGGCCCACCGTCGGCTTCCTGGGCGTGATGAACTATCTGCCCAATGTAGACGCCGTGTGCTGGTTTGCCCGGCAGTGCTGGCCGGCGATTCACCACGCAAACCCGGCGGCGGAGTTTCGCATTGCGGGCCGCCATCCGACTTGGCGAGTGCGACGCCTGTCGCGCCTGCCGGGGGTTACGGTGGTGGGGGAGGTGGGGTCCGCGATCGACGAATTGCGTCGAGTGGACGTGAGCGTTGCCCCGCTGCGCATCGCATGCGGCGTGCAGAACAAGGTGCTGGAGGCGTTTGGCTGCGGGAAGCCGGTGGTGGTGACTCCGCCGGTGGCCGCTGCCCTCGGCGCCGCGGACGGGCGAAACTGCCTTGTGGCCGACACGCCCGATCGCATCTCGCGGGCCGTCATCCGGCTGCTGGACGACCCCGCAGAACGGGCGCGCATCGGCGGCAACGCGCGTCGCCTCGTATCGGCTCGCTATCGCTGGCTTGATCAACTCTCACGCCTGGAGCTCATTGTCACCGGCACGACGACTCGCGCCGCCGAGTTACACGACATGCCCGGCTCGACTGCGGGCGAAGAAATCACGTCTTGCGTGTCCTCTCCACTTGCATCATAAATGGCTTGGCGGCTGACCCGCCGTAGATCATGTTTGCTATTCTGATGTATTCCATAGCCGGCGGGCTCCTTGCCGTTCTGGCCACGGCGCGTGTCGAGCAGATCGCCTGGAAGTTCCTGCGCCTGGTGGGGCTGCTCGCCGTAGCCGCCCTGGCCATTCCGATGGTCGCTGGGCTGCGTGACGGCGGGCTGACGTGGGTTTCCGGCGCCGCGCTGGGAACCGCCGTGTTCGCTTCGTTCCTGGCCGTGTATGCCCCGATCGCCGAGCGAGCCCCGCGGGGACTGCGTCTTGTTTGTGCGTCGGGCGGAGCGGCCGGATTGCTTGCCGCATCCCTGGCCGCGATGGAAGCGAACGCGTCGGCCGGCCTGACAGCCGCGCTCACCACCGCGGCGCAGACGCTCAGCGGGCTGCTGCTGGGGAGCATCACCCTGGCGTGGCTGCTGGGGCACGCCTATCTGACAGCCACGAGAATGACCCTCGCTCCCTTGCTCCACTTCAGTCGTATGCTCTCCTGGACGGTGGGAATTCGTCTCGGCTTCCTGGTGGTCAGCTTCGCCGTCGCATGGCTCACGGGCGATCTGCCCATCGCGGCGCGGCTCGGGGATGCGTGGCTCATTGCATGCCTGCGTATCGGCGTGGGGCTCGTGGGCGTGGCGGTCTTCGCCTACATGGTTGCCGACTGCGTGCGCCTCCGCTCCACGCAGTCCGCCACGGGCATCCTCTACTTCGGCTCGGTCATGGCCTACGTCGGCGAGCTGGCAGGTCAGCAGTTGACCCGCGAAATCGGCTGGCCGCTGTAGCAACTTCGCTGCCCGATTCCTAATCCGGCACCTTGGCGAAGGTGACCCCCAGGATGTGCTCGTTGCCCGTGCGGATGCGCTGCAGGGCGTCGTCCGGCAGGGGCCCCGCGAGCTTGATCTGGGCACAGGCAGACTCCGCCCCTGCGCAGATGACGTTCTCCATTTCTTCGACGTTCACCCCCGCGTGGCTAATCTCATGGAGCGTGAAGGCCAGGACCCCGGGACGGTTGCGGTGCCGCACGACCACCACGTAGCGGGCCCGCGAGCGGCCCAGCAGGTTCACACAATTGGCCACGTGCCCGGTGCGCATGTACTCCTTCACGATCCGCACCGTCTCCGCGGCGATCGCCAGTTGGGCCTGCTCGGTCGAGGCTCCGATGTGGTGCGTGCCATAGATCATGCCGCCCGCCTGGAGGATCGCCGCCTTGAAATCCGCCTCGCCGCCGGAGGGCTCGTCGGGGTACACGTCCAGCCCCACGCGAAGCTTTTTCTCCGCGACAGCGACAGCCAACGCCTTGTAATCCATGACCTCGGCCCGCGAGGTGTTGATCACATAGCTGCCCGGGGCCAGCCGATTCAAAACCGAGGCGTTAATGATGCCCTTGGTTTCGGGCGCTGCGGCCAGATGGATCGAAAGCACATCACAGCACGCGGCCACGTCCGCCGGACTGTGGCAGTACAGGACGCCCAGCTCCTCGGCGCGATGCTCGGTCAGCGAGCGGCTCCACGCGGCCACGCCCATCTCGAAGGCCCGTGCCCGAGCGGCGACCGCCTGCCCGATCTGACCCAGCCCGACGATCCCCAGGGTGCGGTCTTTGAGCCCCTTGGCCTGCGAATAGAGCTTCTTGTTCCATTTTCCGCTACGAAGATCGGCCACGCCGTCGGCAATGCGGCGATCCAAGGCGAGAATCAGGCCGAAGGTCAGTTCCGCAACCGCGACGGCGTTTTTCCCCGGACAATTAGCCACCAGGATGCTTCGCCGAGAGGCAGCGTCCACGTCGATCGTGTTGAATCCCGCTCCAGCGCGCACCACCACGCTCAGGGCGCTCCCTGCGCTGAGCATGGGTTCCGTCACCTGCGTCCCGCGAACCACGAGCACGACGCACTGCGTGCGGGCGATCGCGTCGCGCAGTGCGTCGCCCTCCGCTTTCGGTTCGTACGCGACGTCGCAGCCGGCGCGCTTAAGCTCCTCGATTCCCTCGGTCTCGAACGAATCAGCGATCAGGACTTTCATGCGGGCAACTTCAATCATAGCCAGGCAGCGATGACACCTGCCGCGGTGCCGACAGTCTACGGGAGAACGGCTTCGTGGGGAATGGAAGCCCGATGCCAGGCGGGTGGTTAGTCGACCCTATGCCGCCATTCGCCCAGGACGATGCCGCGGGTGAGCGTCACGTCGATCTTGCGGACGGCCCCTCCGCAGAGGCACTCGCCGGTCAGGACCCAGTCGTCGTTCAAGGGATCGGCGTCCGCATCAGGCACACGTGTGGCAGTCAGCGAAGCAACGCCCCGACCGATGGGCTGATTGCTGATCCACTTTGCTTCTCCGAGGGTTGACCGCCATTCGGGCTCCTCCCGGATCCGCAGCAGTCCCAGTTCGATGATCGAACGAGCGCAGGACCGCGCTTCACCGGCCTCTCCGCCCGCTCTTGCGGTGCGGAGGTCAGTGCGAACCGCATGCAACGCGCCCAAGCCGATGACCAGCACGAGCATGGCCGCGCCCAGGACAAACGCAAGGGCCATCCCGCGGCGTTTGCAACCCATGCCCATTCGTAGCGGCGCTCGCATGGCTCTCACTCTTCCGACGGCGAGGGTCCGGGCGGCGCCGGATCACCACCGGCCATGATCGTCGGAATCCCCGCCGCATCCATCGCCACGTTGTAAATCCGAAGGTCGTCGATCGTTCCGTCGAAGGCCTCCACGAGGTAGACGCTGTTGCCGATAAGGGGATCGGTGGTGTTACCCGGCAGCAGCACCACAGGGGGAGGATCGCCGGCCAAAGACGACGAATAGACCAGCGCCCCGTCCACGTAGATCTTCACCGCCCGCCCGACCGAGTCATACGTGGCGGCCACGTGATACCACCGGTTGCGCGTCAGGTTGCACGCCGGAGTGACGAAATCGACCCATCCTCCGCTGTAGTAACCGAAGAGAATCTCATCGCCGTAGGTATCGAGATAGTAGTTGACCGACCCGTGGTGCCCCTTGAAGTAGATCGTATCGTAGCCCATGACCGTCGATTTCTTGATCCACGCCGCGATGGTCAGTTGACTGGTCAAGGTCAACGCATCGTTGTGGGCTACAGTCGCGCCGCCGACGCGGAACTGCAGCGCGCCGCCATATTTGCCCACCGTCCACGACGGCCCGCTGAGCGTGGCATTGTGACCTCCCGCGGAATCGACAGCCACCGAACCCGTGCCTTCATCAAACTTCCAGTGGGCCACGGCCGCGGAACAGGTCGTCGTACAACACCTCTGTTCGCTGCCGCGAGGCCTCCCTCCGTAGGCCTCGCAATCGGCCTGCGGCAGGTTTTGACAAGTCCGATTCGGGAGGCAACACGCCTGAAGCTGCGGAAGACCGCGGCTGCGGAAAGCCGTGACCGTGGCCAGCGGCTCTTCGTCATAGAGCACCGTGACCGTCACCCGCGCCAGCCCCAGGTCCGCCCCGCCGGTCGGATCGAAGGTGGCCGGGTCGAGGAATTCCACCCAGACCGACTCCCGCCATCGGGCTCCCGCGGGCAGCGGCAGGCCATCCTTGGTCTGCGGCGGCGACGCGTTCCAGCCGGAATAGTCGTTGACGTCATTGAAAAGGCTGCGGTTGCCGGGAGCCCGCTCCTCCACGCTGGGCCCGATGAGACCGACCGCGTCGGCTGCATCCTCATAGGCCAGGGCGTTGATCTCGGCCAACAGGGACTGGGCCAGCGGGTGCCCCTGTTGCAATTGAAGGGTCCGTTGCTGCGTCAGTCTCGCCGCCCCGACGGTATTCAGGGCCGACACGAGCATCACACCCACGATGGGAATCGCGACGATCGCTTCGACAAGACTGAAGCTGCCTTGGTTCGGCCACTGGGCCTTCGCAGTGAGGTGTGCCGCGATCATTGACAATGCTCGCCCCCGGTTCACGGTCGCGGATCCCTCGGTTGGTTGAGCAGCATGACCTCCGTCTCCATGGCCGTGGCCGTGCCGGACGGCTGTATGCCGATCCTGACCCGGGGGATGACTGGGTTTGCGCTCGCCCACACCAGGCCGCGCCGCAGAATCGTCCGCCCGTTCTCCGTGAGCTGCGCGATCGGGAATGGGGCGGTAGCGTTGAGACCCCACGGGAGGCGCACGCGCCGCGCCTTGGCCGCGGCGCCTGTGGTCAGCTTGCTTCCGATTTCGTAGCCGACAAGCACGATCCGGCTGCCGGACAGACGGCCGAGCACGTCCGCCGAGGCGGGCGGGGACACGATCTGGGTCAGCGGTTGAGCGGAAACCGTCAGGGACAAAGCTTCACCCAGCTCAAAGACGGAGAGGATTTCGTGTTCGTCGTCCTCCACGGTCATCGCCCCGCTGGGGGTAGTGGTACAGTCCGACGAGATCCCTAGCGCCGCATTCACCGCGCAGCTCT
The DNA here is from genome assembly GCA_005240095.1 of Phycisphaera mikurensis. GTDB lineage: Bacteria > Planctomycetota > Phycisphaerae > UBA1845 > UBA1845 > SBAX01. The sequence goes on along the minus strand of SBAX01000487.1, from coordinate 2,299 downwards.
CGATGACGACACCAACCCGCACATCGGCGGCGCCCGGAGCCATGAGGTTGACGTCGGCCGGTACGTAAACGACGTCCGTTGTGGCAACGACCGAGCTCAGGTTCGTCGCTACCTGATCCCCCGTCATCAGGCTGACGGAAAAGCCCCAGGATTCAAGCAGATTCCTCCTGCTGCTTTCATTAGGAGTCAAAGACTGCGTCGCGGCCGTGGTCACGATCAGCAGCACCCTAGGCGCCGCCGCCAGGGGCCTGACAGCCGGGAACGCCGTGATCGAGAAACCATCCGCCGATTCGACCACCGAATGGAGAACGCCGCCGTTGTACTGTCGCCTCAGCGGGGCACCCGGTCCGGACCATGCGTAGCGGATGGTTTCGGGCCCGGCCGCCCCGTGGCCCCGGTCGGCCACCGTGAAGACAATCTCCGTTGCGGAGAGCGTGGTCACCGAAGTCGCGTAGGTCAGTTCGTCGGCAAGCTGATCCAAGGCATCCATCGCTGCCGTGGTGTCACTCGCAGCTTGGTTCTGCTCCGGCATCGCATGAGCCGCGATCAGCACCGCGGACATCATGGCCTCCGCCAGCACGGAGAGGATGGACATGACGGCTGTAAGCTCGATGAGCGTCATCGCCCGCCCGCCTGCCGTCGATCCTGTCCTGCGATAGGCAGAGTCCCTGACCATATGCCGCGCTTACTCGTGAATCACGCCGACTCTCGCCCCGTGGAGCGCGAGAAAGAATGGCGATTTGCAATGACCTCAGAAACTGCAAAGACCGCTACGGATCCAAATGCGCTGTCGGCTATCCCCGACGGACCGCGAAACGACCTATCCAAACTGTAATCAGCTTATCGGCAGTTCCAGCCTAAGCGCCGATTTCTCAAGCAGGAGTCGCATGGGTCCGGGAAGATCGCGCCGCCCGCGCGACGGGGGCAAAGCGAAGGCGCTGCTGCGTAGATTCAGCGACCGGGGAATCGACCTTATGGCCCAGAGGACAGTGGAGTGGGCGAGTAAGCCGAATTCTGTCCCGACCTAGGTCGGGCGGCGATCATTTATCTGGGCCGCCGGTCGCCCGGCGGCTCGAGCACCCTACCCGCAGCTATCCAGCCTTGCGGCTGGTCGAGGCGGGCCGCCTCTTCGCTGCTTACTTGGGCTTGCTGGCGGTGGGGTTTACCCTGCCACGGCTGTCACCAGCCGTGCGGTGCGCTCTTACCGCACCATTTCACCATTGCCTGCGAAACGTCAAAACATCAAAACGTCAAAAAGTCAAAACACGGGTTTTTGCCGTTTTGACTGTTCGGCGTTTGGACGTTTCGCCGGCTGTGTCTTTTCTGTGGCACTTTCCCTCGGCTCACGCCGGGTTGGCGTTACCAACCACCGTACCCTGTCCAGTTCGGACTTTCCTCCCGGCGGGTCATTGGCGGCAAGCCGCCAGTGGCACCCTCCGAGCGATCGCCTTCGCCCACTCCACCGCTGAACATACTACGACATCGGGGGCGGAAAGTCGATCCAGAAGGGGTTAGGTCACGGCAGCGCTACGGCTGAATCCGGCGTAGGTAGCACACGATTCCGGCGACGAAAGAGAGACTTCCCACGACGATACTGACGGGGAGGAACCCGGCGCCAATCCATCCCTCGTAGCCGAAACCAAACTCGGCAACCGCGAGCGAACTCAACACGAGCCAGGGTGCTGCGAAGCCGGCTCCCGCGGCGTACACCGGACTCGGCAGAGCGGACGATCCCAGCCAGGCGACCCCGAAGACGGCGACGGCCGCTGCACTGAGCCAGGGAAACGTTGTCCGCACGAAGTCAGCGGAATCGGCCGGGACCTCTCCCAGGGCCGGGGCGATCACCCAGGCGCACAGGGCGTTCGCCGCCCACACCAGGGCGAGGGCGAAGACGGCGATCAACCCTTTGCTCAGCAGGTGTGCGGCGCGGGAGGCCGGAAGGTAGGCGAGGAATTCGGCCGATCGGTCGGCTCGCTCCCCAGCGATGGCGTTTCCGGGCACCATGCCGAAGGTGACGAGCGACGTGCCCAGGCTCACAGCGCCCATCCGCGCTACGAGCGATGGCCAAGACTCGCCGAACACACCGTAACGCCAGTAGCCGAACAGGTTCAGCGCGCTGCCGACCCCCAGCGGCAGCACCACCAGCAGCAGGCCGACCAGCAGCGGCATTCCATTGACGCGAATGTCTTTCCAAAGAAGGGCTCTTAGCAGTACAGCGCAAAGTTGCTATCCAAACACGAGCGGATTCGATGGAGGTCGATGCCGCGTCGTGACAGTTCTTTGATCGTGGCCCGCGTGT
>SBAX01000007.1 GCA_005240095.1 Phycisphaera mikurensis | reverse complement strand
GCCAAGCCGTGGATACCATTCTCACCATCCGCCGACGCAATCCCGCCGTGGCCGATCCCAACGCTCCCAACTATTGCCTGCCCGCGATCGACGGATTGCGGTTCATCGTCAAGGCCGGTTCGATGAGCATCTTCGGCCAGCCCGCTCCCGAAGGATCGCTCTTGATGCTCAATCAAGTGCATCACGACGACATCCCCATGCCCCTGCCGGACGGGGCCGCTCCGCCGATGACCGGGACGCTCTGGCCTCCCTACGCCAAGTTCGACCCGCCCATCGCCGTCGAGTTTCCGAACATGGTGGGCCTGCCGCCCGGTGCCATCGCCTACTTCCTGAGCTTCGACCACGACACCTCACGGTTCGAGATCGTGGCGTCCGGTCATGTCACCGATGATGGTTCGCTGATTGTGACCGATCCCGGCGTGGGCATCCCCCACGGCGGCTGGCACGGCAACTGTCCGCCTTATTCCGTGACCGGCGATTGCACGTTCTGCGAAGAAGGTGACGCTTGTTGCAATGATCGGTGCTGCCAGGGGAGTCCCTGCTGTCGAAGCCCCGACCCATGCTGTAATCCCAACCCGTGCTGTGGGAACTCGAATCGTTGTTGCAACCCCGACAATCCGTGCTGTGGCAGTCCCGATCCATGCTGCAATCCAAGCGACGAATGCTGTGGGAATCCCGATCGCTGCTGCAATCCCGACAACCCATGTTGCAAGAGCAGCGACCCCTGTTGCAACCCCAACGATCCCTGTTGCGGCGGGTCGGATGCGTGCTGCAACCTGGACAACCCTTGCTGCATCGCCGCCGTGGCGACTTCCGAGACAGATGACTCGTTGCCAACCTTGGCCGTGGCCGGTCCATCGGAACCATGCTGCGACGATCCTGATCCATGTTGCAATGACCCCGATCCGTGCTGCGGGATCGAGTGTGACGACGGCAACCCATGTACGAACGATTTCTGCGAGAACGGCGAGTGCCAACATCCGTGCCTGGGCGACTGTGCCGGTTGTGGCGGTGACAACAAGTGCTTTGACTGCGGCTGCGTATCGGGCGGATGTTCGCTTTCCATCGACAGCGGTACGGTCTGCCCCGGCGGCACCGTCGAAGTAGAACTCACCGGCTCCTGTCATCCCGACTGCGGGAGCATGAGCATCGAATGGGATGATCCCTGCGTCGATTCGCGGACGGCAATCTGCCCGGCTCCCGGTGATCCATGTTTCCCGATCCAGAGCGTGACCATCGTCGGCGGATCAATTCCCTGCGATGGGCAGAACCATAAGCGAACCGTTCGGGTGACCAGTTGTCCGAACGCAACGCCGGGCACGTTCACCTACCGGCTTAAAGGTGACCCGCCGGTGGGTCCAGATTGCACGACCAACGGAACGCTCACCATCGACATCCTGAAAGTGGTCCCCGAACGAACAGGGCAGGAGACCGATGTCGTCTACTTGCTGCCCAACGACTTAGAACGGTTCCTGATTACGCCGCCGAGTGACGCCGACGGTGCTCTGTTCCTGGCGATTTCCGATCCCTCGATAGCTAAGTTCCGGCTGGGCCAACAGCTTGCCTCGACGATACAGATTGTCGGACCACCGATCACCGTGGAGATTCAGGGGCTACGCGAAGGTGAGACGGAGCTTGAACTTCGCGTAGGGTCTCCCTTCGGCCAGAAGGTCACCTGCATCCCCATCAAAGTCGGCGGCAGCATCAACCTGCAATTCGATCAACTCCCGACCTACACGCCTTGGCGAGACATCACCGCAACCCGAAGGATCGCTGGTCAAGACCCGTTCCTGAGAAAGGACTATCAACTCGACAACCTGTTTCACTCCGCTGTAGGGCCAATGGTCGTGCCGCAGAGTACGTTGGATGCTCTCGATGCAGTCCCCAACGCCGTTATGTCCTATCGCGTCGTGGTCCGGGACGCCGATGGCAATCCGATGGTCAACAAGCTGGTCGTTCTCGTCCACGTTCCAGAGGACGGCTACGAGAATGCGAACCGGATGCAGGTCGAACCGTTGAATGGCGACACAACGAACCAAAACGGTCGAATGTTCGGCGACATTCGCGTTGCCAACCCCAACGGTTATCTCGAAGTGGACATCCCCAACTGGAAGCTGCTGGTTCTGGTTGGCCGAGCAGCAGAAACCTTCAACGCCAATCCACCGGCTTTCGACAGTCAGGGAGCGGTCCTGCGGAATGAAATGTCGTTGGAGGATCGCGTCGGCAATGGGCACCTTCTTATGGTCAAGCGGGAGGAGTTCGGCCCGCTGGAACCGCGAGTCGAAGCCGCCCTTGCCGTCCGAGTTCCCCATATCAGCAACCATGCTCATGCGGTCCTGAGCGACTTCTTTGAAAACCACCTTGGTCGTGTGGCCGCCCCGATCACGGACTCAACAACCTTCGGACAGGAATACTGGCGGATTCACGACGTAATCACGCTGAGTCCGTTGCAACTCAATAGCGACCTGTGGGAGCCGCCGGGGATTCGGAGCGTCATCCTCACCGAGCATCCCAAGCCGGTCCCGTTCAATCTGCCGCTCTACCCGAACGACGATGTGTCGGCCTTGATGCTGGCCTTGCAGGTGCTCACATACAATCCCGACGCTATCACGCTCGACGCGGACGTAATCAAGGTCGGTGACCCTGCTCTGCTCTCTGATTCGGTCGCTGCCCAATTCCTGCTAACCGTGGCCCTCGGTCTGACTCCGATCGTGGGCGACGGCTGGGACGTTATCACCCAGACCTACAACTTCGCCACAGGCAGCACCGATGCGAGCTACTTGGTCCTGGTGATTGCCGTCGTCGGCCTGTCAGGTGATCTGGGCACGTTTGTTGCCGCCCCCTTGGGTGCTCCGGCCAATCTCGTTGCCGCTATCTTGAAGGGCCTTGTCAAGCATATTCCACGGCCCATCACTGAGGGCATCGTTCGCGTGGCGGGCGGTGGGATTCGCGGCATTGTCAAGTTCGGTCGCTACACCGGACGGTTCCTGACCGACTTCGTGAACCCCAGCGATTGGATAGACCTCACGAAGATTCGGACAGCCTACACACGGGTCCGCCAGCAGTTGATGGTCATGTCCGACTCTCCGATCGTTCGCCACGGCGGGCTGGACGACAACGCCGTGTCGGATTTCGTCGGTGAAGGCGTCGGCATTCTGGCGGCTCGTGGACGTGCCCTGACCGATCAAGCGGCGGAAGGCGTCACGTCCTTCGTCCGCCACGGCAACGGCGGGACCGATGGTGCCGCCGCGATGAAGGACCTGATCCAGAAGTTTCCCGCCAACGTCGCGGATGATTCGACCGAGAGCGTCAGCACGGCCCTGAGCAAGACCTACCGTGACTCGCCGTTACTGCACGGGTTCGATCCGCGCGGAGTGGAGCGGGCCAACGATGCGGTCAAGGCCGCAAGGGCAACCTTGCATCCGCACCTGCGAGACCTCGTTAGCCCACACATCGGGCCAGACAAGGCAATCAAGTCGATGGAGGAGTTCGAGGCCCTGCGGTTCATGCGGGCGGAGAACATGACTCAAGAACAGACCTTGGCAATCGTGGCGATCCGCAACGCGATTCCGAACCCCGTAACAGGCACGAAATTGCAGAAGGTCATCAAGGGAACAGACATCGACGGATTCATCGGTAGCAACAGCAACATCTCTGGTTTTGTTGCCAAACAGGACGATGCCGGGACTGCCGTGTTCAACAATAGCGATAACCTGATCGAGGGTTTGCGGTTGGACTATGAGCCGGACGGCTTCCAGGGACAAACTTCCGTCGGCGTAATTGAGTGGGACTTCGACACTGTGACCATGCAAGTTGACACACCTCGCAGCGTCGAGTTCGGGGGCAATATCGCCAATCCGCAGTATCCGTTCGTCGGGAATGGATTCACGGCCACAACCTCCGGTCGCATAGTTCCAGAGTATCGCGTTCCACAGGGCACGCCGACAGTGCCACCGGAAGGTGCCAAGCTGTTTCAGGTGGATCAGGCAGGCAACAAGCAATTGCGTGCGGTCTACTCTAATGGAATGTGGGTTGGAATCTAAAGTCATGGCTGTGATAAGACTGCGTAAATGCATGTATCACGGACAGGCGTGTTTTGTTCGTAGAGACAACCAGGATGGAACAGTAACGCTCGTTCACGACGCCTATCCGTGGGTAATCAGCGATGGCGGTTGGACCCGTGTGGACAAGTTCGAGTGGGAGAAAACCGTGCCGACCTCCGATATTACGCTCCTCCCGGATGATGCAAGCGATAAGGGTGCGTGAGAGGAAGTTTCGACAATGGGATGGTTCAGTCGAAAAAAGAATGAAGAACAGGTCAAGGCTGATTCGTCGGCGGGAACCAAGCCTGTTCACGGTGCCCGGATCGACGATGCGTTTACCCGGTTGACTGGTGAAGCCACCTCCACCGGAAGCGGAGAAGCGGTGAATCGGCTGTGGAAGGCCGTGTTTGACTTGGGCCACTGGCATTTCATCAGCCAGTTTCCGCCGGATGGATCGAAGCCCGGAGGTCCGCCGCCCTTCGGCTGGCCGAGACCGATGACGGCCAGAGTCGATGGGAAGCTCTACGTTATGGCCTTTACAAGTGCCGAGAGGGCAACTGCGTCGGCAAAGCTGAACAATCAGGTTCATCCACAATTCGGGATTCCGCTGTTGGATATTCCACGGGACGGTGCGGCGGAAATGCTCTGCAAAATGGACGACGGGCGGATCGACGGTGTGATGTTCAATCATAATGAGGGTGAACACGGCTTCTACGCACCGCTGTCCAACGTGGCTTCGATGTTCGAGTGGCACCTGGATCGGCTCCCGACAAAGATGTTCGATTCCTTCGTGAAGGGCGTCACCACGTCGAACGCCCCGCAGGCATGGGCCAGATTGAATCGGCGATTGGTGTTGATGGATCAGTGGTTCTTCATCGGGGATCAACAGCGTCCCAAGTCGCCGCAACTCCACGAGCACGAAGGTGAAGTCGTTGCCTTGGTTTTCACGGACGCGGATCACGCAGCCCGTGGGGCGGGAATCGTTGGTGGTGCCGATGCGGAAAGTCGTGTTCCTCTCATTCCGGCTCCCCCCGCCGAGGCAGTTGGCTTCATGAAGAACCTGAACAGCCAGAGCGGTGGGAAGGTACGCAACGCACTTTTCAACATGGGAAGTCAGCCGTTCATCGAAACAATCGACGACCTGGATAGGTTTGTTGCGTTTAGGTAGGGCAAGCTATGTGTTCTTCGTCGTGGCGAACATCACGGGACGCCAACTGCAATGGAGTTCGAGCACGTTCGTTGCCGGCAGGCGTGAACCTGTTGGCCGCAATCTCCGTGCTCTGCGGGGCGATACAGTTCCTCGCCGCTGCTCCGCCCTCCCCGCCGGTTGTGGACGAGCGGTGGAAAGTCACCGTGAACGGGCAGACCATTCGAGTGGACGCGGACGGGAGCTTCCGGTTGCCCGACATCGCGGCGGCGGACCTGTTCGGAGCCACGGGTCCGGGAAGTGCCCCGGACTTCAAGAGCGACGAGTGGTTCCAGGTCGTGGGGACGGCCACGATCGACGGAGTGACGTGGTACGCCTACAGCGAGCCGTTCCAGATTACGAGCGACCAGCAGACCGGAGACCCACAAACCTACAGCGTCCTCACCCTGCCCGTCACCCGTCGGGCACCGGCAGACATCCCGGAATCCATCGCCATCGAAGTCGTGACCGCCCTGCAAGACGACACCCTGTACATCGACGGTTTGGGCGGTCCTGGTTCGACGCCGATCCGCGTGTGGGGCAACTTCGCCGGAGTGGACGAACCCCGTGAGGTGACCGCAGGCGGGGGCACGACCTATCGAACCAGCAATCGTCGCGTCTTGGACGTGGACGAATTCGGCGGACAGGTCATCGTCACGGCCAGAGGGATCGGAACCGGATTCATCACGGCCACCAATCGCGGGGCCACGGCGGTCCAGCGGTTTGTGGTGACCACGCCCTGTGTGGATACGTTGCTGGTCGGGCGAGTCGTGGATTCGGGCGGGTTCCCCGTACAAGGGGCGATCGTCAGCACGGAAGGCGGGTCCAATGCTTCCACGGGGACGAATGCCAGCGGGGAGTTCTCGTTCAACGTCTGCTACACGCCGGGGACGCCATTCAGCGTGGTCGTGGTCGGCCCTGTAGCCGGTCAAAAGGCCGTGCTCACTGACATCGCTCCTGTCCCCGACGGCGTAACCGATGTGGGCACGATCACTCTCGAAGGTAACCTTGTGTTCTGGAACCTCAACGGCACCGGTGGTTGGGGGAGTCCACCGGGAAGTAGCTCAACGAACTGGCACACTGGCACTGTGCCCGATGCTGCGTCCCATGTCTTTGTCAACATCGAAGATCGGGTCAGCGTCCCGGTCAATCCCTATACCGTCTCCATGCCGCCCGTGAGCAACGTCACCGTCTCGTCGTTCACCCTCGACTCACCCCATGCAACCATTGCCACGATCTATCCCGGATTCCAGCTCATCGTCACGGATACCGCACGCTTCCTGGACGGGATGGTGGAATGGCGAATCGCGGGTTGGCAGGGCGGTTCCTTCATCAACGACGCGGAAGTCCGGTTCTTCGGCAGCTGCTCGATGGTCGGCGGCATGGACGCGGTCAACAATGGACTGATGCGAGTGGAGTTTGACAGCAACAACGGTTCGCTCTCCGTGCAAGGCACGGGAACGACCTTCACCCAAGGCTCGACGCTGGACGACCTAGTTCTGGAAGGCGAGATGCACATCCGACAGGCGGCCACGTTGACGACCACGCCGACGTGTCGTGGCATCAGCATCGAGACCTCCGGGCTGCTCGAAATCCGGGAATCATCGGGCGGCGTTCTGTCGGTATTCAACCACAATGGCGGCACGATCACGCTCCACAACTCCCCCCCGGCCCAGGGCAATGGACTCAAGGTGAATTCCGGGGGAACATTCAACGTCAACGGCGGAGTCATCGACATCGGCCCCACGGGTTCGCTGGAAGTGCTCTCGGCGACTGCTAACTTCAACGACGGGGTCATCAACAACGCCGGGCTGCTCAAGGTTCACGCGAGTGGAGCGTTCAACTACAACGGCGGCACGATCGTGGGAGATGGTAGCGACGGTAAGGGGATATTCTTTGACCGGGGTACGCTCCGTCTCGGTCCTTCGGCCACGGCTCCCGCCAAGTTCAGGTTCCGCCATCTCAATACCGTGGCCCGCCCTGACGGATCACCACTCACGATTGCCAGCGGTCAGACCTTGTTGATCGAGGGTGCGGGCATCGACACGCAGAACCAACAGGACCGGGGGATTGTCACCACGCCCAACGACCTCACGAATTACGGAACGATCATCCTCGACTCGGTGATTCCGCAGCAATTCAGCACCCCGGCCAGTGCGAAGCTGACGGTTCAAAACGATCGGACGCTGACCAATCGTGGTGAGATGCAATGCGTCGTTGGGGTGGGACAGGGCAGCGATCGGCTTCTGGACACACGATACTTCGTGAACGAGGGTACGCTGTCCGTGTTGACCGCAACCGTCATCTTCTACAATCAACTCGATGACGTGACGTACACCAACCTGGGAAGGATCGACCTCGCCAACAACGCGGTCCTGCAATTCACGCCGAAGGAAACGGGGGACTGCATTGCCTTCACCAATGCCACGAACGGGCCCCAGGTTGGTGTCATCGCCGGTTTCGGAACGTTCGATGTGGGTATCGAGGCATTCTGTGGCATGTCCGGGGAGCGGACTTTTGAGAACAGGGGCATCATGGAACCCGGTGGTATGCAGACCACTGGAACCATCAACGTCGCGGGACAATACGTCCAAACCGCAACCGGAGTCTTGAACATCGAACTCAGCGGCACTGGTGCGGGCCAGTACGACAAGCTGGCCGTCACTCAGCAAGCCACGCTGGGCGGGACGATGAACGTAACGCTGCTTGCTGGGTATACTCCGGCTGCGGGTCACAGTTTCGACGTGGTGGCTTACGCGACGCGGTCGGGAACTTTCTCCACAATCAACCTGCCACCTCTGGGTGGCGGCCTGACTTGGCAAACGACTTACATGGCGACCTCGTTACGGCTCACGGTGGCCAGCGCTTCTGCAACGCGACCTCCAATCGATCATCGTAAACGGGATCGACGTGGTGTGAAACGTTGAGGACCGCCGTGAGCAGTTCGCGTTGTCGGCTGAGTCCTCTTTGGAGTTGGTCGCTCGGTTGGTCAACAGTTAGCTCATTGTCTCGGTGACGAAGTAGTCACGTGCAACAGGTGAGAACCGCCTTAATCTGTCAGTAATTCGCGAAGAATGAGGCTGATTTCTCGGGATTGTAGCCGCGGCGGTCGTAAAGCTTCGTCGTTGAGGGATCGCGGTGGCCGGCGGCGCGTTGCACGTCCTCCAGACTGGCGCCGTTCTCGAGGGCGGTCGTGATGAACGTGGCGCGCATGGAGTGAGCGGAATAGCCGCGGTCGAGACCGATCATCTTTGCGTACTTCCGTACAATGCGGTCGATAGCGTCGGGATGCATGTGGCGACGGCCCTCGTTTCGCATTCGATTGTTGTGAAGCGGTCGAAACAGCGGCCCATCGGGGTCACACGCGTGCCCAGCAGCCGTGAGGTAATCACGGACGCGCTGGGCGGCCTGGGGGTGGATGGCCAAGGCGTCTTTTCGATTCCCCTTTCGCACAACGCGAAGTGAATCGAAGCCCCGGTTCTGGTGAAGATCGCCGACCCTGAGAGCGGCGATTTCGGCGCGGCGAAGGCCAACCTGAAGGCCGATGGACAGGATCGCGCGGTCGCGCAGACCTTGGACCGTATTGGGCCCGGGGGTGTCAAGGAGTTTGCGGGCCTGGGCCTTGGAGAACGCCAGCGTCGAACCCTCCTCTCGGCTGATTTCCGGGCGTTTGATGTCGCGTACAGGGTTTCGATCGATGACACCGTATTGAACTAGGTGAGCGAACAAGCTCGATAGCGCCGCCAGGCGGCGGCGAATCGTCGAAGATTCGGCAGCTTCGATGTCGCGCATGTATCGTTCCCATGCAATGACGGCTTTGTGATCGACGGAACGGAGTTGATCCGCGTTCTTGATACCAACCACATGCATGAAGTGTCGAACGTCGGCCTGGTACGCTTTTCGGGTTTGCGGGCTCTTCCGACTCGCCAGCCAAACCAGTTCTTCGGGGATCGTAGCCAATTCTTCAACGGACAAGGCGACGGGTCGAAGCATCGTCGGCACTCGCCGCACCAGGTCGGAGGTCAAAGTGGAGCTACTTTCGCGCTGGGATTCACTGTTGGAATTCGGCATGCTGGCACCCTCCTCGTCTACGTGATAATCCAGTTTATCACGTGCCCATAGCGACATTTGTTGACACTCGGATCAAGCGAAAAACGGGCCGGTTGTGTGAAGAAGGCACAGTGATCTTGTCGAGATCGCGCTGCTTGGAGAGACATCTTGAGGTGCTGTCGTGCGCAAAGCTGTCGGCTGCCGGTCGTACGTGAGGCAACCGAAAAATAAATGGATGGCAGGCACCCCGGCGCGGAGCGTACCGGGGATGCCAACCACCCTGGGGGGATCAAACCGCTTCGGCGTAGGCCGCCGTTTCGGCCTCGTTCGATGCTACGGCAATCGCTCCAGGCCCCGAGTTCTCGGAGACTGGGGGCGGTTCGACGTTTGATGGTGTGCCCTCATCGGCGAGACTCGCCCAGCCTTTCGGCTGAGCGATGGCCTTGACGGCTTGGGCCTCGATGGCCGCGAAGTCCAGCCCGAGAATCTGGCACATTTGCCGCGCGTCGGCGGCCTGGGCCGTGACCGTGTGGCCGCCCTGGATGTTAAGCCGTTTGATCCAGACCTGAAGAACGGCGAGCAGCGCGGCCGCGTCCTCCTGAATGGGCTCCGATTCGCGGAGCGAGTCGTATTCGTTCCAGGCGTCGCCGCCGTCCACGTAGTCGGCACGCTTGGTGGTGCCGAACGCGGTCAGCAACGCGACTGGATCGAACACGTTCGCACCGGCCTCGCGGTTGATCCGCCGCTGAGTCCAGGGCGAGACGATTTCGGTTGCCTTTTCCGGCGTGAGGTTGCGAAGGAACTCGTGAACGTGCTTGACGATGAACGCATCACGTCGCTTCTGCAACCGTTCGCGCCGTTCGGTAAGCGTCATCGGCACGACCTTGCCATCGGCGCCTCGCCGTCGTTGGGATCGTCCGTTGCCATTGGCACTGACCGAGTCGCCCATGTCGATGAACACGAGCTTGCCGGCCTTGGGGCCGTCTACCTGCATGGCCGGAACGCCGGTTGGCTTGCCAGCCCTGAGGAACTTCGGGGCGTACAGCCGTTCGATGCGATCGCCGAACGCCTCCTGAATGGCCGGACTCATCGATCCAACGCCGATCTGAATGAGACGGAGGTTGGAATGTTCGCCGCGATGCTTCGACTCGCAACGCTGTACAAAGGCAACATGCTTGCGGTCGTAACACAGCGGATTGAGGCATCGGTCGTCCTTCATGGCCTTGCCGTTCTTGCCGGAGTCGTCCTCGGGGAAGAGCATGGGCTGCTGCGACGACCGTTTCGGACAGTTCACGCAGGCCCCGGCCTTGGGATCGATGGTTTCATCCGTGGAGTCCCAAGGCATGGCACCCAGTGAGCGCAGGCAGCCGTC
>SBAX01000181.1 GCA_005240095.1 Phycisphaera mikurensis | reverse complement strand
TCTGAAGCTCCGGCTGCCCGACGATTGCGATCTGCAGAAGCTTGGCGTCGTCGGCTTCCAGATTGCCGATCATCCGCAACTGCTCGAACGCTTCTACGGGCAGGTTCTGGGCCTCGTCGAGGATCAGCACCACGGGCACGTTCTGGGAGAACTTCGCCAGCAGGAAGTCGTGCAGCGTACGCACGAGTTGCACGTTGCTCGCCCCGGCGTCGAAGGGCAGCTCGAACTCCGTGCATACCGATTCCATCAGGTCCCGGGCGCTCTGCACGGCGTGGTTGATGTTGGCGAAGGCGATTCCCCCTCCGAAGTGCCGCAGCATCAGCCGCGTCACCAGCGTCTTGCCGGCCCCGACTTCACCGGTCAGCAGCACAAACCCCTTGCGCTCCTTGACCGCGTAGATCAGCGAGGCCAGGGCTTCTTCATGATCGGGAGTGGAGAAGAAATAGCGCGGATCGGGCGTGTTGTTGAAGGGCAGCTCACGCAGTCCGAAAAACTCCGCGTACATCTAAGAATCTGGACCGAGTCTCAAGCTGGACCGAGATTCCTGTCTCGGTCCCCGTCCGTGCTAAGGCCCGAAGGGCCGACATAGATCAGCCCAGGGCAACGCCCTGGGTTTGTGCCCGCCCGGCAGGGCAGCCCTGAAAGGGCGCCATAAGCACGCGACCTTCATCGACGTATCGGTCCTTGGAGCACACCGGTTAAGGTTTCGCCTTGATCTTTCCGGACCATTGCCAGCGTTGCCAGACCGCCCCGCGAAACTGTGACAGGTTATTCAGGCGCTCTCAGCCCAACCCGATAAATCCGAGCCAGAGCACTGCCGCGCTCACTCGCCGGAGGCGCGGGCTTTATCGGCGCTGCGCGCCGTGGAGACGGGCCTTGGGTCTAACCAGGTATCGGGCGTGCGCAGTCGGCCTGCTTCTCGCAGCATGGACCGGATGCGCCTCCAAGAATCCCGACATGCTTCACTTTCTTCGCGAGCACGAGCACGAAGTCTCGGCCATCGAATATCGCGTGGGCATTCCCGATGGCATCGCCATCAGCGCCCCGCGGATTCTGGAGATCGACGGCGAGACCCAGCGCATCCAGCCCGACGGCAAGATCAGCCTCCGCCTGCTGGGCGACGTGAAGGTCGTGGGCATGACCGCCAAGGAGATCGCCGCCAAGATCGAAGTGCTGCTCTCGCGATACTATCAGGAGCCCAAGGTCAGCGTGCGCGTCGTTAACTACGAGAGCAAGAAGTATTACGTTTACGGCCAGACCGGCAATCCCGGTCCGCGCGCGTACACTGGTCGAGACACTCTGCTCGATGCGGTCATCAAGTCTAATACCACCTTCCTCTCCTGGACCAGCCACGTGAAGGTCATCCGCCCGGCGCACGGCGAAGTGCCCGTGCGGACCCTGGAGGTCAACATTGACCAGATGGTCAAGAGCGGCGACTGGAGCAAGAACATCCTCCTCGAGCCCAACGACATGGTCTACATCCCGCCGACGCCCGCCGCGTGGTGCGGGCTGCGCCTGCGCGAGGTGCTCTTCCCGTTCGTCCCGGCGGCCCAGGCCTACACCGCCCCGGCGCAGATCATGGATCTCGAAGATGTGTATGACGACGACGAGGACGGCAACAGCTACTACGGCAACACCTTCTACAACACGCCGACATATGGACCGTAATCGGGGGAGCCATGGGTAGGATCGCCGACGCATTGAAACGTGCACGCGTGCCACTGCTCTGTGAGCTGTGTGGAGGGCGAGGCTCCTGCCAAGCCGTGGCTCGCCGTCCTGCGCTGCCTGCTCGCGAATGTCTACTTAGGAGCTTGTCGCCGGTTCGCGCGCTTGGCAGGCTGAAAGCCTGCTCGAAAGTAGCCGGGGGCAAGCGCAGCGCCGCCCCCGGACGCTGCGCCACCCAGCATCGCGACCCTGAAGGGGTCGCACCAACCAGGAGGCTTGGCGTCAATGGGTAGGATCGCCGACGCATTGAAACGCGCCGAACTGGAACGCCGCCAGGCCATCGTCTCGGATGAGCCTGACAGTGGTGGCGTCGCTGTCGCTGCGCCGTCCGCTACCGACCTGGGGACTGCGAGCCGGGCTGTCCTCAGCCCGGTCCAGGACCCGAATGCACCGGCTGCCCCCGACCTGCTCGACATCCAGGCCCCGCCGGGCCCGGTCGTCGAAGGCCTCTCCGAATCCCTCGTGCCCTTTTACGAGCGCTCTTCCCTGGTGACCGAGCAGTACCGCTCCTTACGCACGCGCCTGCTGAGCCAGAACCCCAACTACGAGCATCGCATCATCGCCATCACCAGCGCCGTGCCCAAGGAAGGCAAGAGCGTCACGACCCTGAACCTCGGCTGCATCCTGGCCGAGATCCGGCACCTCAAGGTGCTCGTGGTGGATGGAGACTTTCGCCGCAGCTCATTGGCCCACATGCTCAACCAGCCTACCGGCCCGGGCTTGGCCGAGGTCCTCGACGGCAAGGCCACCTACGAGGAAGTGCTGCGCAGCACGCCCATCCCCAACCTGATGTTCATTCCCGCCGGCAGCACCGGCGGCCGACCCGCCGCGGAGCTGCTCACCGCCGCGTCCGCAACCGCGGCCTTCAAACGCATGCAGAACGAGTTCCACTACACCATCGTGGATACGCCGCCCGCCACCACCGTCACCGACGTGGGCATCATCGGGCAGATGTGCACCGGCGTAATCGTCATCGTGCGCCTCCATCGCACCCACGAGGGCGCCGCCAAGCGCGCCGTGCGCCTGTTGCAGGTGAACAACATCCCCATCATCGGATCGCTGCTCGTCGGCCGCGACGCCCCCTCCGCCGGTTACTACGGCTACGGTTACGGCTACGGCTACGGCTATCGCTACAACTACTACCGCTACTACGACTACGTGCAGAAAGATGGAGAAACGAAAAAACCATGAACGGGAGGGCGAGGCTTCCGCTGAGCCGCAGAGTGGGAGGGCGAGGCTCCTGCCGAGCCGTTCCCCCTCTCCCCTCGGGAGAGGGACGAGGGACGGGGTGAGGGCAGGGTCGCGTGATGCGGGGCTCGTCTAACGCATGATCGAAAACCGCCTCATCGTGTGCCTCGCCAACTCCTGGGACTACGATCCCACGAGCAAGCACCACGTCATGCGCATCCTGTCCCGCCGCAACAAGGTGCTCTGGGTCAACTATCACGGTACGCGCCGTCCGGGCTTGAGTGGTCCCGACGTCCGCGCCGCCTGCGCCGCCTTAGCCCGCTGGGCACGCGGTCCGCAGGACGCCGCCCCTTCGATCGTGCAGACCACGCCCCTGGTCCTTCCGGGCGCTACCCGCCCTCTACTACGCTGGCTCCACGAACGCATGGTCCGCACCCAGATCCGCGGCGCCGTCCGCGCCCTCGATCCCCGCGGTCGCCTGCCGATTCAGGTCTGGTCCTTCGCCCCGGACGTGCCCTTCCTGTGCGGCGGCCTCAATGAAGAGTGCTTCGTGTACTACTGCGTTGATGAATACCGCGAGTTCAGCGATATGAACGCCGCAGGCATCGCCGCCGCGGAGGACGAGCTGCTCACCCGCGCCGACCTCGTGGTCACCACCTCGCAGGCCCTCAACCAGACCAAGCAAAGATACCGGCCGGATGCCGTGCTCATCCCCCATGGCGTGGACTACGACCATTTCGCCCGCGCCTGGCGCAGGCCGCCCCCGCGCCCCGAGGACTTGGCCGAAATCCCTCGGCCCATCTTCGGGTTCTTCGGCCTCATCCGCCACTGGATCGACGTGCAGCTCATCGCCGAAGTCGCCAGCCTGCGACCGCACTATTCCTTCGTGCTCATCGGCGAGTGCCACTCCGATGTCACCGCCCTGCGGAAGCTCTACAACGTGGAGCTGCTCGGACGCCGCCCCTACGAGACCCTCCCCGCGTACTGCGCCGCCTTCGACGCCGCTCTCCTCCCCTTCGTGCGTAACTCCATGACCCGCAACATCAATCCCATCAAGATGTACGAGTACCTCGCCGCGGGGTTGCCGGTGGTCTCCACCTCCCTCCCCGAGGCCAGACCCTTCGAGGGTCCGATCGTCTTCGCCGACACGGCCGAGGATTTCGCCCGCGCCTGCGACCGCGTCCTGGAAACCCACCACGCCGAAACTCGCCCCTCGGTCAGCGCCGTCGTAGAGAACGAAACCTGGGCCTCGCGCGTCGCCGATCTCTCCGCGATCGTGACCCGCTGCGCCGAGCGGAAGGCCCTCCGGGGGGCGCCAGTCAAGGCTCGTGTCGGCTCGGTGCCGGTCAGTCCCGCGCTATGCGCATCCGGGGACGTTTTGACCGCCAAAACATGCCGTTTACCTGCCGCTACCGCTGCCATTACAATGCCGCCACGATGCTGCTAAGACTCCCCCAGCGTGCGGCTACCGCTTTCCTTGTAAGCATGGTTTTTGCCCTGCCGCTGGCCTGCCGCTCCACGGTCACCACCTTCCCCAACCAGCTCCGCGACGCCTCCGGCAACGCCATCCTGCTCGACGACGTGGAAGCCATCGTGAACGACGCGGAACTCACCGAGGACGAAAAACGCGAGCAGCTTCGAGAACTGGGCATCGAAGACGAAGAACTGATCGACGCCCTGCTGACTTTGTGAGTTGTAACCTATTGATTGACAGTCGTTTACGTCACTCGGGGCGACAAGATTTGAACTTGCGACCTCTGCGTCCCGAACGCAGCGCTCTAGCCAAGCTGAGCTACGCCCCGTGAAAGTCCCGCGACCTTAGGTACGGTAGTCGAACCCGGCCGGTGCGTCAAATCTTGGGCCTGTCCGCGGCTTTGCCTTAGGCCTCAGGGCCTTATAATCGGCCCCGACGGGCGCGGCTCTGTTCTTAAGTCCTGGCTTCATCAGTTTTGGGAGGGGACTACAGTGAGTTCATCATTTCGCCTGTTTTCTGCGGCCTTTCTGTTCGTATCGTCGGAAGCCTTGGCGGGAGGAATCCCCAACGACCCTGATTTCGTCAAGCAGTGGGGCCTGCTCAATGCGGGCCAGATGGTGAACGGCGCGGCGGGAAAGGCCGGCGCGGATGTCCGTGCCCCCGCGGCATGGGAACGGTTCGGGGGCACGTCCAATGTCGTCGTGGCCATCGTCGGCACTGGCGTGGACGCGCATCCGGAGTTTGCGGATCGATTGCTCGAAGGCTGGGTCGCGCCGCTGGCGGGCGGCGATCCGTACAGCACGCTGGACGTCATCAATCACGGCACGCGCATCGCGGGGATCATCGCCGCCTCGCGCAATGACGGGCAGGGGATCGCGGGACTGAACGATCGCGCATGGATACTGCCCGTGCGCGTTTTCGACGGCCCATCGGGAAGCCAAGCCGCCGTGGCGCAGGGCGTCACCTGGGCGGCGGAGAATGGCGCTTCCATCATTGTCGTCCCGCTCCAGTTCTACGGGGTGCCATCAAAAGAGCTGGCCGACGCAGTAGCGTATGCCTCGTCGCGCGACCTTCTGGTCATCGCCCCGGCCGGGCACGACGGGGTCGATACGGTCACTTTTCCGGCGGCGCTTCCCGAATGCCTAGCTGTGGCATCAACGAACAATCTTGACGAGGTCGCGGAGTTTTCGAACTTCGGCGACGAGGTCGATCTCAGCGCGCCCGGCACAAACATCTGGTCCACGGCGGCGGGCGGCGATTACGGCTTTGAGGAGGGCGACACCGGCGCCTGGGCAGCGGCCTATGCGGCGGGCGTGGCCTCGCTGATCCGCTCCTATGCCCCGCAGCTTACCGCCGGGCAGGTCCGGCAGATTCTGGTCGAATCCGCGGACGACCTGGGCGAGGAAGGCTGGGATGCATATCACGGGGCGGGTCGGCTCAACGCCGATCGGGCTCTGCAGATGACGACCCTGCCCGCATTCCGCTTCGAGTACGACCGGCTACCCGCACGCTTGGACGCGCAATCGCCCACCGAGTTCATCATTCGCATCGCCAACGGTTCGCAGCAGGTGGTGGCGCCGCTCGCCCGCGTGCTGCATCGCACAGGCCAGGGGGCGTTCACGGCCGTGCCGCTGCAGCACATCGGCGGCGAGGAATATCGTGTCGTGCTCCCGGCCACGGCGTGCAGTTCAACCCTGGAGTACTACTTCCGGGCCGTGGGCAGCGGCGGGGCGGCCCTCGTCGATCCGCCGGGAGCGCCGGCTACTCTGCACCGTATCCGCCCCGGGCGAACGCTCGTTTTTCTGGAGGACGATTTCGAAACGGATAAGGGCTGGACAACGGTGACGGCAGGCCCCGATCCAACCGGGGCCTGGCAGCGGGTGGTTCCCGTGGGCACGATCGCGCAGCCCGATTATGACTTCACGCCGGACTACGGTGAGGGGTGCTTCCTGACCGGCCAGTACATCGGCGGCAGCGACGGGGCCAACGATGTGGACTATGGGCCGTTCGTGTTGCTCTCGCCAGTGGTTCCCATCACCACGGATGATGCGGAAGTGTCGTATGCGCGCTGGTTCTTCACGCAGAGCCCCGAAGGGCTCGACGACGCCCTGACGGTCGAAGTCACCCGAGACGGCGGCTTCACGTGGGCGGTGGCGGAGACGGTCTCGGTCACGACGCCGTGGACCACGCACACGTTTCGGCTGAGCGAATTTCCCCAGCTTTCCGGGGGCCTGCTGCAACTGCGGTTTACGACGTCGGACTTAACCGACGATTCCCTCACCGAGGCGGCCATCGATGATGTGCGGGTGCGGGAGCGCTCCTGCACCGCGCTCGCCGGAGACGCCAACGGCGACGGGGCCATCGATGGGGTTGATTTTGCGACAGGCACCGACTGCTGGCGCGGTCCGGCCGTCCACAATCTCCCCGAAAGCTGCGAAGCCTTCGACTTCGATAACGACTGGGACGCGGACCTGGAAGACCTCGCCCGCTGGCAGAATGCCTTTGGGCCAGGGTAACTCAGCGTCCAGGCCGTCGAGTGGAAGCACTGCTCACAGAGCAGAAGCTATGAAGTGAGCCAACCTCGGCCCGTGGTTAGGATGCTCTTCGTAGTTTGTTGAGTATCCAGAACACCATAACGA